>CAJLPK010000013.1 GCA_905208455.1 uncultured Bacillota bacterium | reverse complement strand
ATTGATGGTATCCTGCTCATCTATCAGTCCTTGTACGTTGCTCGTCTGTCCGCTGCGTCCCGCCTCTACCGACTGTATCTCAATGCGGTTCCAGTCCTTATCAAACAGCCCTGCTTCACAGAGCATCAGTCCTTTGTTTTCGCTGGTCAGCCGTACATATTTCGGCGTGCCTGATACGTTGAGAGTCTGCCATGTGTACATCTGCCCGTATTCCACTTCGATGCTGCCGACGTCCTCGTACCGAATGCCGTCCTCTGAAAATGCCACCTGCAGCGTTCCCATCCCTACGCCCGGGTAAAAATACAAATACTCTACCTGCGCATCCTCCGGCAGGGTGAGAATGGCGCTTTCGTAAGCAGTTTGCGTGCGCCATACGCTTTCCGGCACATGGGTAGAGCCAAGGTTTGTCAGCGCCACCACTGCGTAAGCCGCTGTGATCGACAATGCAATCAGCCAATCCCGCTTGTGCATGCGGTGCGGCCCATCCTCCAGCGGCCTCATCCTGAAAATGCCTGCGTCCCCGGCCCTGTCCTCTTTGGGCTCTTCCAATGTCCTGCGCTCTGTTTCCCTGGGCCATAGCGCACAAAAGCATGCCCAAATGCACACTGCAAAGCCGATTACATTCAAGAGCGATACCGCTGCCACAAACACCGGCGTGCCCAGCAATACATTGGAAGCATTGAGCAACACCACCAGCGAATTGCTGAAAGTAACGGCTGTGGCAAAGCCAAAAGCTGCCAACAGCCTCTTTTCCCCATACAGGCAGTAGGCTATCATCAAAAGCAGCATGCAGGGATATAGGTACCGCTCATGCATGGCATGAGAGCATAAGAAAATGCCCCATTGCAAAATCGCCGCAGCCGGGAAGATCGCCTTTTTATCCTTGGCAGCTAGATAGACCGCAATGGAAACCGCACACATGAGCACAATCATTACGGTGCCAAATTGCTTAATAGTGATTCCAAGGATCAGCTCGGTATTGTAATCGAGCCAGTTCCCGCCAAACAAGGCATAGAGGTTGAACGCGTTTACCGTGGCATACGGATAAGACCCCGCCGCCACCGTGTATTTGTGCAGCAGCCAAAGCGGCTCCTGCCCAAAGGAGAACGGAAGCGCAATGATAAGCAGCGCAGCAATCCCCGCCAGCGCGGAGACACCCATCTCCCTGAGTCCTTTCTTTGGGGCTTTGACAATATCATATACAAACGCTGCCGCCAGCAGCGGCCCAAAGACCAGCATCTGCGGCTTTACCAGGACGCCGATGACAAACAGGGCTGCGCTCCAGGGCTTTTTCCCTTTTAAGTAGCAGTAAAGGGCGCCCACAGCAAGCAGCGTGAGGATCGAGTCGATCTGTCCCCACAGAGCGCTGTCCAGCATTGTCATCGGATTGAACGCCATCAAGCCGCAAAGCATCAATGCGCGCGGCTTTCCAAACCGCCCTTTGGCCAGCCGGTACACCAGGTAAGCTGCCGCAAGGTCCGATAGGATGGCCGGCAATTTTACCAAGTATACATAGGCCATGCTGCCGCTGGACAGCCCCAGCACTTTGCCGATTAGCCCTATGATCCACAAAACCAGAATATATCCGGGCGGATAGTCCGCCCATACGCCGGAGGTATAGAAGTTCCAAGGGCCTACCTCCGCTGCATGGCTGGCCCACCCTGTAAAACAGGTTATATCGGTTGCATGCCCTCGTATCGTCAGGGCGAAAACACTCAGCACTACAAACGCCCCGCCCAGCACCATCCAAACAGCGTGCTTTGGCAGAACTCCCGTTTGTTTTTCCTTGCGCTTGGCAATCAAGTATATCACGCCGCCGTACAGTGCGGCGATGAGAAGGGCAGGCAGGCTGCCCTGGATCTGTGAAGCCTCCTCTTCCAGCTTTTGTTCTTCTACATAAGCCTCCCTGTCATACAGCCAAACATACGTCGCATCCTCCGGCACATCATCCGTTTCCAGACAGGAGATCTCCGCAATTTCTACATTTTCCGGGTCTGTCAAGGTAAACTGGGCCAATACGCTGTACTGATCGTCCGCCGTCAAGCCGTAGAGCTGCAGATACTGCCATTCTCCCGTCAGCTCCTCTTCCAGGTAGGCAGTCTCCAGGCCGCGCACGCTGATCATCGCGCTCCCCTGCCCGCGAATGCCCAGCGTAAAGCAATAGATTGTTTCCGGCAGCACATTGACGGACTGGTAAAAATCCACCACCGTTTCCTGCGATTCTATCGAAAGGACTTCTCCCATTTCCTTATCCTCTTTGGCAGAAACAGAAAAAGCCCCGTCGGTATTCCACACGCTGTATGAGCCTTGCTCATCTTTTGTAAATTCCGGGTTTGCAATCAAGTTTCCTTCTTCGTTGGCAAAGCCGGTACAAACCATCAGGCATGCCAACAAACAGAAACAGAGGATCGATCTGAATCGCTTCATTTCGTACATCCCCTTTCCATCTATTCCCAAATATTATACCATACTCTTTGCTCCTACATACATGCATCAAATGCGTTTGTAATATGGCAAATCTGTCCGTCCGGCAAGAATACCTCCACCACATCAAACCGGCAAGGGGCATCCAGGCATCCATTTTTTTGCAGATATGCCATCGCCGCCATTGTCACATTTCTTTGCTTTTTGGCCGTTACCGCTTCGGCCGGCGTTCCGTGGCTGGTACTTGTGCGGGCCTTTACCTCTACAAATACCAGCGTATCCCGCGTGCAGGCAATCAGATCCGCCTCACCGTACCGCGTACGGTATCTGCTTTCCAGAATTCTATACCCCTGGGCCTGCAAATACTGCGCCGCCAGCTTTTCTCCTAAGCGTCCCTTTTCTTGGTTAAGGTTTTTCATGCAAGATTCCTCTTAAAAAACTGGGCCTGTGCAGCGGTGTAATGCCCTGACGATGGATCGCCTCGATATGCTGCTTTGTCCCATATCCTTTATTTTGTGCCCAGCCGTACCCCGGATATTCCGCCTCATAAGCCTTCATCAGGTCGTCCCTTGTCACCTTTGCCAAAATCGAAGCGGCAGCAATGGCATAGCTTTGGGCATCTCCCTTGACTACCCCTTCTCCCTTTGCCGGCAAAAAGGCCGGGTCAATCGCATCAATCAGCACATAGCTGTCCTGCTTTGGCATTTGCTCATATGCGCGCCGCATTGCCAGCTTGGTCGCGTTTAGAATGTTCATCGCTTCGATCTCCGCCACGTCCGCGACTCCGATCCCATAGGCCAGCGCCTGTACTTTGATGGCCTCGGCGATCCGTTCTCTTTTCTTTTCTGCGATCTTCTTGCTGTCCCTTACGCCCTCGATCCATGTCTCCGGCATCCATACACAGGCCGCTACCACAGGGCCCGCCAAAGGGCCGCGCCCCACCTCATCCATCCCGTATAGGGGGCGTCCCTGTCCCTTCTCCTCATCAAACTGCCAGAGGCCCTCCAGCCTTTGCCTTTCCTTTTCCGTCATGCTTGTTCCGGCCTTTCCAGCGTGATGCGCCCCAGCTTCCCATCCCTGAATTCATCCACCAGAATGACAGCCGCCTTTTCCGTATCCATAAGGCCGCCCTTGACGATAAATCCTCGGCGGCGTCCGATGTCCTCCAGAATCTCATAAGGCTGCCTTGCTTCTGTCTCCACGCCATAGCGGGCCCGGATTGCCTTTGGCGCTGCATCCTGCAGGTTTTCAATCAGCGCCATCGCGATCTCCTCCTGCTCTAGAACCTCATCCCGTATGGCGTTCAAAAACGCCAAACGCTTTGCCCCCTGTTCATCCTCCAGCTTGGGCCATAGTATGCCGGGCGTGTCCAGCAGCTCCAGCACCGGAGATAAACGCACCCACTGCTTTCCTCTCGTCACGCCCGGGGTTGCGCCCGTCTTTGCTCGCTGCCCACCGGACAAGCAGTTGATGATGCTGCTTTTCCCCACATTGGGGATTCCGCTGACCATCACTCTGACGATCTTGTTTGCGCCCTTTTGCGCCCATTTGTCTACCAAAGGCTGCGCCGCGCGCTGGATCGCATTGAGCAGCTTGTCCCGCCCTCCCTGCTTTTTGGCGCAAAAGGAGACGGCGTTCCAGCCCTTTTCAGAAAAATGCTGCTGCCAGGCGCGCGTCAAATGGGTGTCTGCCAAGTCCTCCTTATTCAGGATGATGACGCGCGGCTTTGTCCCCAGCATCTTGTCCAAGTCCGGGTTGCGTGTAGACATCGGCGCCCTGGCGTCTACGATCTCCACGGCCACGTCCGACAGCTTCATCATGCGTTCCATTTCCCGTTTTGCTTTTGCCATATGGCCCGGATACCAGTTGATCTGCATGCTTCCTCCTTAAAAGAAAAAAAGGCGCAAGCGCCTTTTTTATCTCTCTCTCAGCTTGGCTGCCTTGCCAACGCGGTCACGCAGGTAATACAGCTTTGCACGGCGCACACGGCCATGGCGAACGACCTCTACGCGGTCGACGCGGCGGCTGTGCATCGGGAACGTACGCTCCACCCCAATGCCATAGCTCACACGGCGCACAGTAAACGTCTCACGCAGGCCGCCGTGCTTCCGGGCGATCACAACCCCTTCAAACGCCTGCAAGCGTTCACGGTTGCCCTCTACAACCTTTACATACACACGAACCGTATCGCCGATTGCAATATCCGGCATATCCGTGCGGAATTGTTCTTTCTCAATATTTCTGATGATTTCGTTCATCTTTGTTGCTCCTCCTATTGTCTGCCGAATCCCTAGGGCGCAATTCTACGCGATTATAGCATATCCGCCTGGTCCTCGGCAAGTCATTGCTTGGTACAGTATGTGTTTCGTTCCTTTTCAGTCAACGGCGCTGTTTCCAACAAATCCGGCCGTTTTTGCTTTGTTACCTGCAAGGATTGCTCCCTGCGCCATTGTGCGATTTTTTGATGGTCCCCGCTCAGCAAGATCTCCGGCACCCTCATGCCTCGAAACTCGCTGGGCCTGGTATACTGCGGATACTCCAGCAGCCCATCGGAAAAGCTGTCCTCATGCGCGCTGGCAGCACTGCCCAGCACACCCGGCACAAACCGCGCCACAGCATCCACAACCGCCATCGCTGCGATCTCTCCCCCTGTTAGAATAAAATCTCCCAGAGAGACCTCCTCATCCACAAAGGTATCCAGCACGCGCTGGTCTATGCCCTCATAGTGTCCGCACAGCACGATCAGCTCTTCATAGCTGCTCAAACGCTTGGCCGTTTGCGCTGTCAACGGCTGCCCCTGCGGCGACATATACACTACACGCCTTTGTTGCTTTGCCTGTAAAAGAACATCCTCCAAACAGTCAAAGGCAGGCTGCGGCATCAAAAGCATCCCCTGCCCGCCGCCGAAAGGCGCATCGTCCACCTGCCGGTGTTTATTGTCTGCATAGTCCCGTATATCATAAAATGCAAACTCCATGCAGCCGCTTTCTATGGCGCGCTTGAGTATGCTGTGCCGGAGCACACCCTCAAACATCTGCGGGAACAGCGTGAGAATGTCAATCTTCATCCACAGCCACCTCGGATAAAGCCCGGCCGTCCAGGTCCATCCTATTTTTTTCTATGTCCACCTGGCGCAGCACACGCTTTAGCGCTGGAAAGTAAAATTTTCTCCCATCGGCCCGCTCCACCTGGTATACATCTACGCCGCCCGTGGCGATGACCTCTGTCAAGCGTCCAGTCTGTACGCCGTCTATAAAGACATCCATTCCTTCCAAATCACATACAAACCAGCTTCCCTCCGGCAGCTTGGCCGCATGCTCTCTATCCACGCACAAGTACGTGCCGCGCAGCATCTCAGCCGTATCGCGTGTATGGCAGCCCTCCAGGTACGCATACACCGCCTGCTCCTCAATACGGTTCACAGTCAGCTTTTTCTGATCACAGGCTTCCGGCGTTTCCAGGTACACTTCCTTCAGCCCCTCAAAACGCCTCACATCATCTGTCAGCGGCTGTATTTTCAATTCACCTCTGATGCCCTGCGGCTTTAAGATATATCCAACTCTCAGCAGCGTTCGTTTCATTCCACGATATCCACAGAATAATGGATCTGTTTGTTTTCTTTGGCAGCCGCGGCCTTGACCAGCGTACGGATGGATTTTGCAATCCTGCCCTGTTTCCCGATGACCTTGCCCATATCCTCTGCATTTACGCGCAGTTCAATGGTCACATCCCCGTTCTCAGCTTCCACACGGTTGGTTTTGACATCCTCCGGATGATCCACCAGCTGTTCTGCCAAATACTGCACAAGATTCTCCATATTTTGCCTCTTATTTGATTACTTCGCTTTTTTTCAAAAGCGCGCGCACCGTGTCGGACGGCTGCGCTCCGCATCCAATCCAGTAAGCGGCGCGTTCTTTGTCTACCACGATCTCTCCGGGGTCTTTCAGCGGGTTGTAGGTGCCGATCTCTTCAATGAAGCGGCCGTCACGCGGAGAACGGGAATCCGAAACGACGATCCTGTAAAAAGGTGCCTTTTTCGCGCCCATTCTTTTCAGTCTGATTTTTACTGCCATCTGTTTGTTTCCTCCTTGGTTTTGGGTTCATTGATAATATTGTGAAAAGCTTAGGTCAAAACGGAAATTTCATACCCTTCATCCCACGCTTTTTCATCCGTTTGTTGCCGGTAAACTGCTTGATGAGCTTTCGTATGCCCTCAAATTCATTGAGCATACGGTTCACGTCGCTCACCTTTACGCCGCTGCCGGCTGCAATGCGCTTTCGCCGGGAAGCATTCAGGATCTCCGGCCGGCGCCGCTCTTGCGGCGTCATGCTGTATATAATCGCTTCTGTGCGCTTCAAATGCTGTTTTGCTTCCTCCGGGTCGCCCATGTCCCTGGCGTTGACGCCCGGCAGCATCGCTGCCAATTCATCCGGGCTTCCCATCTTCTGCACTTGCTGCATTTGATCTAAAAAGTCCTGCAATGTAAATTCCGCGCGGCGCAGCTTTTGCTCCATCTTCGCCGCTTCTTCCAAATCAAAGGTCTCCTGTGCCTTTTCTATCAGCGTCAGCACGTCGCCCATGCCCAAGATGCGCGAAGCCATGCGTTCCGGATGAAACGGCTCCATGTTCTCGATCTTTTCTCCGGTTCCGGCAAACTTAATGGGCTTCCCCGTAATTGCACGCATGGAGAGCGCCGCGCCGCCTCTGGCGTCGCCGTCCAGCTTGGTGAGCACAATGCCTGTCAGCGGCACCGTCTCATCAAACGATTTGGCGATGTTCACCGCATCCTGTCCGGTCATGGCGTCTACCACCAGCAGCACCTCCGTCGGCGTGACTGCGCTGCAAACGCCCTGGATCTGCCGCATCATTTCCTCGTCAATGTGCAGCCGGCCGGCCGTATCGACGATCAGCGTATCATACATGCCGTCTTCCGCTGCCTTTTTGGCCTGCTTTACGATCTTTACAGGATCCGTGCCGCCGCTGTGTACCGGGATCCCCGTCTGCTCTCCCAGCGTTTTTAGCTGGTCTACCGCAGCCGGGCGCACGGTATCGCATGCTGCCAGCATAGGGTTCTTCCCCTGCTTTTTCAAATACACGCCCAGCTTGGCTGCAAAGGTCGTTTTGCCGGCGCCCTGTAGGCCGCAAAGCACAATCACTGTGGGCAGCTTGCTCGCTACCTTCAGCTTGGCATGCTGGCCGCCCATCAGCTCCGTCAGCTCTTGCTGTACGATTTTGATGACCTGTTGGCCGGGCGTTAGGCTTTTCATCACCTCTGCACCCATGGCCTTTTCGCTGACCTTGGCCACAAATTCCTTGGTAACCTTATAGTTTACATCCGCCTCCAGCAAAGCCAAGCGCACCTGGCGCATGGCCTCCTTGATATCCTTTTCCGAAAGCGTACCGCGGCCCGTCAGCTTATTGAAAACGCCTTTCAGCTTATCGCCTAACGATTCAAATGCCATCATTCACCTTCCCATGCGCGCCATAATCTCTCTATCTGCTGTGCCTGTTCTTCCATACCTTTGGCCTTCAGCTGCCGGCAAACCGCCTGCAGGCCATCCCGCAGCAACAGTGTCCTAGATGCCAAATGCAGCTTATCTTCCAGATCCTGCAATGCCTTTTCCGCCCGCATCAGCGTATCGCGTACACCCTGGCGGCTGATTCCCTGGCTCTCTGCAATCTCTGCCAGCGAATAATCCTCTCCGCAGGAAAGCTCAATCGCCCTCCTCTGGCGCTCTGTCAGCATCGGGCCGTAAAAATCCAACAGCAGTGTCATCCAAGCCTTTTTTTCCATGGTTCCTCTTCCTGTAAAGGATAATCCCTTTACAATCTGGGTCATTATATCCAATCTTTTCTCATCTGTCAAGGGGAAACCCTTTACAGCTTCCCAAAAAATTCTGCTTTGTCTCCCATAAAAAAAGACGGGGCCGCCGTCCTTTTTTATGCTTATTCCTCACCAAACAGCGCTTTGGCAAAGGCCTTGGCCTCAAATGGCTCCCAGTCCTCTTTTGTCTCGCCTGTCCCGCAATACCACACAGGCAGCCCATACTGGTGCGTAATAGCGACCGCTACCCCGCCCTTGGCTGAGCCATCCAGCTTGGTCAGTGCAATTCCGTCTACCTGCGCCATTTCAGAGAATGCTTTGGCTTGCTCCATGCCGTTTAATCCGGTCGTAGCATCCAGCACCAGCACGGTCTTGACGCATCCTTCAAACTCACGTGCAATGACTTTGCGCACCTTGCCCAGCTCATCCATCAGGTTTTTCCTATTATGCAGCCTTCCCGCCGTATCGCACAGCACCACATCACAGTGCCGCGCCTTGGCTGCCGAAATCGCATCGAACACCACCGCGGCCGGGTCTCCGCCTGCAGCGCCGCGCACAAATTGGCTCTGCGTCCGCTCCGCCCATAACGCCAGCTGCTCAGCGGCCGCAGCACGAAACGTATCTCCTGCCGCCAGCAACACCTTTTTCCCCTGTTTTTGAAATTGGTTTGCCAACCGCCCGATTGCTGTCGTTTTTCCCACGCCGTTGACGCCCACCACCAAAATCAGCAGCGGGTATTCATATTCCGGCGTTCCTTTTTCCATCATCTCCGCCAGCAAATCGATCATCGCCTGCTTTGCCTGTCCGGTATCGCTGATCTTCCGCTCCTTTACCGTATCCCTCAGCCGGTCCACAAGCTCCACAGAGGTCTCTACGCCTACATCCGCTAAAATCAAAGCCTCCTCGAGTTCTTCATAAAACTCCTCGTCCAGCTTCCGGCCAAACAGCGACGCTACACGGCCCCATAAGCCTTCCCTCGTTTTTTTCAATCCAAACAGCGACATTGTCTTATCCCGCCTCCTCAAATTTTACGCTTACAACCTTGGAAACGCCCTTTTCCTCCATCGCTATGCCATACAGCGCCGTGGCGGCTTCCATGCTGGGCCGCCTGTGCGTAATGACCAAAAACTGCGTCTTGGACGCATAGGTTTTCATAAAGTTTGCAAACAATACAAGGTTTTCCTCGTCCAGGGCCGCTTCAATCTCATCCAAAATGCAAAACGGCGTCGCGCGCATTTCCAGCATCGCAAACAACAGCGCAATGGCTGTCAACGCACGCTCTCCGCCCGAAAGCAACGTGATATACCGCGGCTTTTTCCCCGGCGGCTGCGCCATAATGTCTATATCGCAGGCCAAAGCATTCTCCTTATCCTGCAAAATCAACTGTGCCTGCCCGCCGCCGAACAGCAGCGGAAAGATTCGGCGGAAATTATCATTGATCTTTTCAAAGCTGTCAATAAACTGCTTTTGCATCTGGTCTGTCAGCTCTTCAATCATTCGCTCCAGATCCTCGCGTGCCTTTTCCAGATCCGCCCGCTGGGCCGTCAAGAAATCATGCCTTTCCGATACGCGCTGGTATTCTTCAATCGCCCCGGGGTTCACATACGTCATCTGCCGCAATTCTGCATGCAGGCGGTTGACCCGCTGCGTTGCCTTTTGCATCTGTACCGGCTCGCTCTGCTGCTTTGCCATTGCATAGGTCAGTTCGTATTCATTCCACATGCGGGTCTGCATACTTTCAAACTCCGCTTCCAGCCTTTCCGCCTGCGCCACTGCCTTATATTGCCGCTCCTTCAGCGCCGTTATGCGAATCGCCAGCTGCTCCCGCTCTGCTTGATATTCCTTCTGTTCTTCCCAAAGCAGCGCCCGCTGTGCTTCTAACTGGGACAGCGCACTGCTGTTCTCTTCGGCTGTATGCTGTATCTCCTGCTGCGCCTTTTTCTGCTGCGCTTGCTGCGCCTGCGTTTCCCGCTGCTCCTCATCGTTGTGCAAAAGTCCCTTTTCCACACGCGCCTGCTGTGTGTGCAGGCGCTCCTCTTCCCGCATCAAGCGCTCTCTGTTGGCCTGCATCGCAGCCTGCTCCGTTGTTTGCGAAGCTAAGGACAGCTGGCTCTCCTGATACCTGGCAGCCGTATCCTCTCGTTCCGTCCTTGCCTGTGCAAGCAGATCCGTCAAGCGCTGTATTTCGGCACGCAGCGCCTCTTCATCCACCTTTTCAGCAGCCTGCCCGGCTTGAATCTCCTTTTCCGTCATAGCGAGCGCCTCTTGGATGCGGTTCTTTTCCGTTTCCAGCTGCGCTGACCGCTCTTTTGCGCCCTGATGCACAAACCTTGTAGCGTCCAGCTTTTGTTCTGCCGCTGCAAATTCTGCCTCCAGTGCATATACCCGCTTCTGCTGTGCCTCTACAACGCCGCGCAGTGCTTCGTATGCCTGCGCTTCCTGCTGGTATTGTGCCTGCAATGCCTGTGCCTGCCGCTTGGCTTCGTTCACCCTTTCCTTGGCTTGTTCGATGAGCCTGTCTCTGGAAATCAGCCCTCTCTCCCTCACGCTGCCTCCGGTCATCGCACCGCCGGACTGCATCATATCCCCCTGCAGCGTTACACAGCGAAATGAAAATGAGTTGCGCCTGCAAACTTCAATGGCCGCATCCATGTCCTCCACAATGAGCGTGCGGCCCAGCAGATATTCCATCGCAGGGCGTACATGTTCCGGGAAATGCACAAGATCCACTGCACAGCCGCATACACCGCTCCCGCTCAATCTCTGCTTTTCCGCCGCAGAAAACGTACGCGGCCGCAGTGCTGCAATCGGCAGGAAAGTGACCCTGCCATACTCTTTTTGCCGCAGATAGGCGATAAGCTTTTTGGCAACCTGCTCATTTTCTACCACCACATTCTGCAGCCCTGCTCCCAGTGCCTGATCGATTGCTTTTTCATAATCCAGTGGTACCTGTATCAGAGTGCCCACTGCACCTGATACCCCGCTGTCATCCGCGCTGCCCCGTGCCAGATCCTGTAAAAGCCGGCGCACCGACTGCATATATCCCTCAAAATCCCGTTTTAATTCCTCTTGCGTCTTGAGCGTATGCAGCGCCTGCCGATAGTCCGATACCATGCGCTGCACCGACTGCCCCAGCGTCTGTACCTCTCCATTTTTCCTGTGCATCTCCGCCTGCTGCGCTTCTGCGCTCTCCCTTGCAAGCGCCAAGGCTTCCTCAAGCCCGACCTTTTCCTCGGCGGCCTGCGCCTGCTCCTGCTCTAGCTGCGCCAATTCCTTGGCCGCCTCTTGTTCCCTTATTTCCAGTTCCTTGCTGCGCTGCAAAGCCTGCTGTCGAATGGCTTCCATTCTGGCAATGCGGGCCTTTCTCTCCCCCGCCGTGTCCATCGCGTCCATCAGCTTCTGTTTGAGCGCATCCAGCTCATTTTCCAGCTGCTCGGCCCTTTGTGCCGCCAAATCGGCCTGCTGCTCCAAGCGTGCGGCCTGTTCCTTTAGCAGCGCCAGGCTTTCCTCCGGTTTTTCCTCCAGCGTCTCCAGCTGGCGGCGCACCTCCGTCTTTCGCTCTAAAATTTCGTCCCTTTCCCTTTCCAGACGTATCTTTTCTTCCTGTAAATGCGCCATCTTCTGGGATAATAAATTCATTTCTCCCTGCGCGCGCTGTTCCAGCGCCGCCTGGTCCCTGGCCTTTTCCTGCGCCTTATTCAGCAGCTGCTCTGTCAATGACAGCTTATCCTGTAAAAGCGCCGCCTGGTCCCGTACAGCCTGGTCCCGCCTTTCGGCTTGTCCTTCCTCCTTCTGCAGGGCTTCCGCTTCCTCAGAAATCTGGGCGACCCGGTCACGGTTGCGCTCATATTGCTCTACAAACAGATTGATTTCCAGCGTCTTTAGCTCCTCGCGCAACGCCAAAAAGGCCCTTGCTTGTTCGCTCTGCTGGGCCAACGGTTCCAGGTTGCTTTCGATCTCATGGATGATATCCTCCACACGCAGCATATCCTGATTTACATTGTTTAGCTTGCGCTGGGCTTCCTCTCTGCGCATCTTATATTTCATCACGCCGGCCGCTTCCTCCAGCGCCGCGCGCCGCTCTTCGCCCTTATTGGATAAGATCTCTTCGATCTTTCCCTGTCCGATGATGCTGTATCCTTCTCTGCCTACGCCCGTATCATAAAAAAGAGAAACAATATCCCTCATCCTGCAAGGGGAATGATTGATCAGATACTCGCTGTCGCCATTGCGGTTATAGCGCCGGGATACGCATACCTCGGTATGTGGGATCTCTAAAAAATGGTCTTCATTGTCAAATGTCAGCGAAACCTCACAATAAGACAAAGGACGCCGCTTTTCAGAACCATTGAAAATGACGTCTTCCATCTTTGTGCCGCGCAGCGCACGGGCGCTCTGTTCTCCCAATACCCAGCGCACCGCATCGGCAATATTGCTTTTTCCGCTTCCATTGGGGCCTACGATGGCGGTTACGCCGTCTGCCGGCACAAGGCTCACCTTGTCCGCAAACGACTTAAACCCGAATAGGTCGATTTGTTTTAACCGCACACACAGCACCCCTTCTCCTGCTTTATTGTTGGTCGACTTTCAGACGATCCAGCGCAGCCTTGGCTGCATTTTGCTCCGCTTCCTTTTTGCTCTTCCCCTGGCCTGTACCGTATTCTTTGCCATGTACCATAGCCTGTACCACAAAAACTCGTTCGTGGGCAGGCCCTTTTTGGCTGACAAGCTCATACTTAGGCACATCGGCAAACCTCACGCTGCAAATATGCTGCAGCTGCGTCTTATAATCCGCACCGCCGCCATGCTCCATCGCCGTTTCCGTCTTATGGCCCAGGCATTGCAGGATGAACCGCCTGGCCGGCTCCATACCGCCGTCCAGGTAAATCGCACCCATGATGGATTCCATCGTATCCGCCAAAATGGATGCTTTTTCCCGTCCGCCGGAGCCTTCCTCGCCTTTGCCCAGCTGCAAAAGCGCGCCAAGGGACAGCCGCTTGGCCGCCTCTGCCAGCGAAGCCTCGCAGACGACATTGGCACGCATCCTCGTCATCTGTCCTTCCTCTGTATGGCTCTGCTTATACAGCTTTTCACTGATGACAAATTCCAGCACTGCGTCTCCTAAAAACTCCAGGCGCTGGTTGTTGCGGCCTACGTTGCCGTTGAAGCTGCAATGGGTCAGCGCAAGGCGCAAAAGCGCCTCGTCCTGAAAATGATACCCCATTGCCGCTTCAAAGGCGGAAAGCCGTTCCTGCCGCTTCGGCAGGACCCCTTGGTATGTTTCCTTTTGATTATTTGTTTGCTTCAATGTAGTTAACCACATCCTGTACTGTTACCAGCGTGGTCATCGCCTCGTCCGGAATCTCGATCTGATAAGACATCTCAAGCTCGGTCACAAGCTCCACCACGTCCAACGAATCTGCTTCCAGGTCCTCCACCAGCTTGCTCTCCGGCGTCACCTTAGCCGGGTCGATGTTCAGCTGTTCTGCAATTACCTTTTGTACCTGTTCAAACATAAGTATACCCTCCTTTGGATCACACATCCGCAATTTCCAAGCTGCCCTCCGGCAGTGCCTGGATCTCTTCCCGGATGATGCCTACGACATTGCCCGTGCACATCTGCCTGCATTGGCGAATGGCATGGTAAAACGCTTTGCTGTTCGAGCTTCCATGCGCTTTTACAATGGCCTTGTTTACGCCCAGCAGCGGCGCGCCGCCGTATTCGGTGTAATCCATCTTTTTCTTAAAATTTTTCAAAGACGGCATCATCAGCGCCGCCCCCATCTTGGAGCGGAACGAAGAGGTCATCTCTGTTTTTAACATACTCATCAGCGCAGAGGCAAATCCCTCCATGAATTTCAGCACCACATTGCCCACAAACCCGTCCGCAACCGCTACATCCGTTTCCCCAGATACCAGGTCACGCGCTTCCACATTGCCGGTAAAATCAATCGGCATCCTCTTGAGCATCTGATGCGCCTTCTGTGTCAGGTCATTGCCCTTGTGCTCCTCTGCGCCGTTGTTGATCAGCGCTACCTTCGGCGCTTTTGTTCCCATGACCTTTTCCATATATACCGAGCCCATCACGCCGAACTGCGCCAAATACTGCGGCTTGCAGTCCACATTGGCCCCGCAGTCGATCAAAAGCATCCCCTTGCCTGCCTTGGTGGGCAGCACCGGTGCCAGTGCCGGCCTCAGTATGCCGGGAATGCGTTTTACTATCAGCGTAGCACCCGCCAGCACAGCGCCTGTGCTGCCCGCACTGACAAAGCCGTCGCCCTGGCCGTCCGCCAAAGCACGCAGGGCCTTGACCACGCTGCTGTCCTTTTTCCTGCGCACCGCCATCACGGGCGCCTCGTTGTTGTCAATGACCTCTCTGGCGTCTACGACATCCAGCCGGTCCTTATCATATTCCATCCCATTTAGGATGTCTTCGATCTCCTCTTTTCGCCCATACAGCGTCAGATGCAGATCCTTCATATCTCTAAGGGCCGCCGCGCAGCCCTCCACGATGGCCTGGGGTGCATTGTCTCCCCCCATAGCATCAATCATTAGCTTTATCAATGGCTTTTCTCCCTTTTTCTTACAGTTGGAAACATTATACGCCAAGAAATCTGCCCCTGCAAGCTTTGCTTCTCCTGCCAACAAAAAAGAGCGCTCTATGCGCCCTTTTATTGTTTTAAGCAAATTCTTACGCGTTTTGCTCTCTGGCTTCTTCTCTGGTGGTCAAAACCTTTTTGTTGTTGTAATAACCACAGAACTTACAAGCAGTGTGAGGCGCCACAGGCTTTTTGCACTGTTGGCAGATCGCTACCGTCACCTTCGGCGCATTGGCATGCGTCCTGCGCTTGTCACGGCGGGTCTTAGAAGTCTTTCTCTTGGGTACGGCCATTGTTACACCTCCTCAGGCAAATCAAGCTTGCGCAAGATAGCAAATGGATTCTCTGTATTCATCTCACAGGAACAGTCCGTTTCGTTTCTGTCCACCCCGCAGACCGGGCACAGGCCCTTGCAGTCCGGACGGCAAATCAAGCGGTATGGCAGCGCCGTTATCGCCGCCTGTCTTAACGCTTCATCCAGCTCCAAATACTCCCCCTCAATGGGAAATATTTCCTCCTCTTGCGACTCGGAAATCTCTCTGGCAAACCGTTCCTCGATCGGGATCTTGATCTGCTCGCTTACGGGCTTCATACACCTTGCACATGTACCGGCAATTTCAAGCCGCAGCATACCTGTCACAGCGTATGACCCTTCTCCAAGGCAGAGACAGCATCCCTCAAATGTCGCGGGTGCCTGGCTTTGATATTCCGCCGGCATCGGTATCTCCACAGACCCTGAAACAGCGGCAGGATGGTCCTGCGCCAATCCCTGGCGCAAATCGATCTTCAAGCCAACCACTCCTTTACAACAATTATGGATTATACTGGCAAAGCAGTATATTTGTCAAGCTTTGGCCTGTTTTGCCAGGCGTACCGTTTCCCTTGCTATGACCAATTCTTCGTTGGTAGGAATTACCCATACCTCCACTTTGCTGTCGGGCGCCGAAATCTTATGCTCCCCGCGCTGCTCATTGGCCTTTTCATCCAGCTTGATGCCCAGCCATTCCATCCCCGTTAATATATCCTTTCTCATCTTTGCGTCGTTTTCCCCAATGCCCGCCGTAAATACCAGCGTATCTACGCCGCCCAGGGCCGCCGCATACGATCCGATATACTTTTGGATGCGATAAATGAACACATCCAACGCCAAAACAGCTCTCTTATGGCCTTCCGCCGCCGCTTTGGCCAGATCCCTAAAGTCGCTGGAAACGCCGGACAAGCCATATACGCCGCTTTCCTTATTCAGGTAATGATCCATTTCCTCAATGGTTTTGTGCTCTTTTTCCATGATGAATTTTACAATCGCCGGGTCCATATCCCCGCTGCGCGTACCCATCACCACGCCCTCCAGCGGCGTTAGGCCCATGGAGGTATCCATACACTTGCCGTCCAGGATGGCGCATAGGCTGCTGCCATTGCCCAGATGGCATGTGATCATCCTGCCCTTTTCCGTACCGCGCAGCTCTGCCGCGCGCTGGGATACGAACAAATGGCTCGTCCCGTGGAAGCCATAGCGGCGCACCTTATGCTTTTCGTATGCTTCGTACGGCAACCCATACAAATATGCCTTCGGCGGCATGGTCTGGTGGAACCCGGTATCAAATACCGCCACCTGCGGCACAGGCATGGCCTGCTGGCACGCCTTGATCCCGCTGATGTTGGCCGGCATATGCAGCGGCCCCAGATCCACGATCTCCTCCAATTCACGAATCACCTGTGCATCCACCAAAACAGGATCAGCAAACTTTTCGCCGCCGTGCAGCACACGATGGCCCACCGCGTCGATCTCCTCCAACGATGTTACCACGCCGTGCCTGGCGTCTGTCAGCGCTTCCAGCACCATTTGGATCGCATCGTTGTGGTTTTTGATCTCTGCCCGGATCTCGGCTTCCTCAGCGCCTCCTTTTTGCTTTAGGAAGCTGCCCTCGATCCCGATCCTTTCTACCTGCCCTTTGCACAGCACCTGCTGATCCGCCATATTGATCAGCTGATATTTCAGGCTGGAAGAGCCTGCATTGATTACCAGTACGTTCATTTTTCCCTCTCCCCAGTTAGTTCTTTGCCGCTTCGTTGGCTTGTACAACGGTAATGGCGATGACCTTCATCACGTCATCTGCGCTGCATCCTCTGGATAAATCGTTGACCGGCTTTGCCAGACCCTGCACGATGGGGCCAAGCGCCTCGGCATGCGCTAAGCGCTGCACCAGCTTGTAGCCGATGTTGCCGGCGCCCAGGTCCGGAAAAATCAATACATTTGCCTTGCCGGCCACCTCACTGCCCGGCGCTTTGATCTCTGTGACCTCCGGCACCAGCGCTGCATCCAGCTGCAATTCTCCGTCTATGCAAAGGTCAGGGCGCTGCTTTTTCGCCATACGGGCTGCGTCATACATCTTATCCGCATCCGCATGGCGCGCACTACCCTTTGTAGAGAAGGAAAGCATCGCCACCTTTGGTTCCATTTCGCACAGGTATTCCGCCGTCTGTGCGCTGGAAAGTGCAATTTCTGTCAGCTGCTCCGTGTTGGGTGCAATATTGATGCCGCTGTCGGCAAAGAGAAAGGTGCCGTTATGGCCCATGGACTTGTCTGGTACCGTTACTACAAAAAACGCCGAAACCGTTTTCACCCCTTTTTTAGGA
Source organism: uncultured Bacillota bacterium (assembly GCA_905208455.1). GTDB lineage: Bacteria > Bacillota > Clostridia > Christensenellales > QAND01 > UMGS1975. The sequence goes on along the minus strand of CAJLPK010000013.1, from coordinate 10,962 downwards.
CGCACGATCTGTAACGCAGAGCGCAGCACATCGCTGCTGGTATGGCAAGCACCCGCCACCATACCGTCTACATCACCGCAGCGCAGCATCATGCAACCGAACATCAGCGGGTCACGGATCACCTCCTGCGCACGCGTACGCATCATCCCCTTGTCTTTGCGCAGTTCAAAGAGCTGCTCTGCATAATAAGAGTATTTCTCTGCGCTGTCGATGTCCATGATCTTCACGCCTTCCAGGCTCTCTCCGCCTGCCAGCTTGCGCACTTCTTCTTCCTTGCCCAGCAGGATGACATCCGCGATGCCCTCCCTAACGGCCATGCCGGCTGCCTTTACAACGCGGGGATCGTCCCCTTCCGGCAAAACGATCAGCCGCTTATGCTCTTTAGCACGTTGAATCGTTCTTTCTGAAAATGTCATCAAGATGTGTATCTCCCTTCAAGGTTACAAGCTTTTATACAATTGGGATCTATTGGAAACCCCGCTGTATTGTACACCCAGGTCCCTTTGGTTTCAAGGAAAATCCTGTGAATTTCCCTGGGTTTTCATTTCTTTTCTGCTATAATACCCGTATCGTTGATTTTACGGCAAAGGAGCGTCCTCATGCAGCTATGCGCCATCATATGTGAATACAATCCCCTGCATTTAGGCCATGCCTGGCAGATAGAACAGGCCAAGCACAGATTCGGCTCCGTCATCTGCATTATGAGCGGTTCCTTTGTCCAGCGCGGCGAGCCCGCCGTCCTGGATAAGTTTACCCGTGCACATTGCGCGTTGAAAGCTGGTGCAGACGCCGTATTTGCGCTGCCCTGTCTTTTTTCCCTTCAGTCCGCTGAGGGGTTTGCTTCCGGCGCCGTGCGCCTGGCCGCCGCCCTTGGGGCCACACACCTTTGCTTTGGCAGCGAACTTGCCCAAACGCAGCTTCTTTCCCATCTGGCGCAGCTTTCCCTGCAAGAGCCGCCTGCGCTCAAGCAGGCTTTGTCTGCCGCCCTCTCCCGTGGCATCAGCTATCCAGCTGCCTTCCAAAAGGCCGTACAGCAGATACTTCCATCTTTCCCCAATGAAGCATTTTTACCCAATGCTCTTCTCGGCGTGGAATATTTGAAAGCCATACAGCGCTATGAGCTGCCGATTACGCCTTACGCCCTGCCCCGCGCGCTGCCCTATTCCAGCAGCAAATGCCGCTCTAATCTGTCTGGCGGGGCCTTTGACGGGCTGCCGTCCTATTCCAGAGATGCGCTTGAGTCACATCCTCTGGTCGATTTCAATGCTCTGGAACCCTCCCTTCTGTACAGGCTTCGCAGCATGGAGCTCTCCGGCTTTCATGCGCTGCCCTTTGTGACCGAGGGGCTGGAAAACAGGCTGTATCAGGCTGTTCGCCAATCCACTACGCTCGATGGATTGCTCAGTCTCTGCCAAACCAGGCGCTACCCGCTTTCCCGTATCAAACGGCTTTTGTGCTGCGCGTATTTGGGCATCACGCACCAGGATATGCTGTCTGCCAATCGCCAAGGCCCTGCTTATGCTCAGCTTCTTTCTCTTAATCCGAAGGCCCAGGCAGTACGGCACGCCCTAAAGCGCTGTGCGCTCCCGGTGTGCACCAACGCCGCAGCCCTGCCGGAAAACGAGCAGCTTTCCATTGAGCAGCGCGCCACCGATCTCTATGCCCTGCTTTCTCACCAACCCTGCGGCCTGGATTATACGGCTTCGCTGTTTACGCGCCCGTAAATACATTCCTTGATCTGGTCTATCTTTGCCAGCGTCGTCTCATATCCTACCTGCGCACATTCCGCGCTCTTTTCCACTTCAAATTGTTCTATATATCCTACCTGCGGCGAAATCAATACATCCGCTTGGCTGAGCTGATGCTTGTTTGCCTGGTACTCCAAAAGGTCCGTCGCTCTGTAAAGAATGTCAATGAGCCGCTGGCTCGGCTCTGCGGGCTCAGCCTTGTGGATGCAAACATCAGAGCCTATCACAATATCCGCTCCCAGCTCTTTCGCGGCGTCCACCGGCACATTGTCCAAAATGCCGCCGTCCACATACATCACGCCGTCGATCCATTTCGGTTCAAAAATACCGGGAATGCTCATACTAGCGCGCACAGCAGTGTATACCTTTCCGCTACTGAATATCCTGGTCTTGCCCGCCCATAAATCGCAGGCTACGCAGGCAAAAGGAATATCCATCTGTTCAAAATCCCTGTTTTTTGTAAATAGCTGGATCAAATTTTCAAACTTTGCGCCCCTGACAAGCCCTTTCCTGGGCACCACGAGGTCCATCATCTCACGGGCCGTCATCTGCATACAAACCTTCAGCAACAACTCCAGATCGCCGCCCGCACAAAAAATCGCGCCGATGATCGCACCCATGGAGCAGCCGCTGACCACATCCACAGGGATCTTGTTTTCTTGCAGAGCGCGGATGACCCCGATATGCGCAAACCCTCTGGCGGACCCGCCGCCAAGCGCCAGCCCCACCGTAGGCCGTTTCTTCTGCTCACTCATAATTGTTCTGCTCCTTTGCATAAGGTGTACCAACCAACTTTACGATAAGGAGTCCGCCATGCGTATCAAACGCACATTCCCCTATCTGTTATCCGCTGCTCTTATTATACTCATTTTACTGTATCCTGTCCAAGCCTTACAGGGCGCAAAAAACGGTCTTTCTGCCTTTGCTCAGTCCGTCCTGCCTGCGCTTTTCCCTTTCTTTGTTGCGACCAGCCTGTTTACCAAGCTGGGCGCCGCCACCATTCTTTCTAAGCGCCTGCAGCCCTTGATGCGCCCTGTCTTCGGTCTTCCTGGCCAAAGCGCGCTGCCGCTCTTTCTATCGCTTGTCAGCGGCTATCCCAACGGCGCACGCGCCACCGCCTCTCTCTTTGAAGCAAAGCAGCTGACCTTGCTGCAGGCGCGGCGCACCATGGCCTTTGCCTCTACCGTCGGCCCCTCCTTTGTGTTTTCCATCCTTGCCGCCTCTCTGCTTGGCCAGCCTCGTTTGGCATGGCTGTTGTTCCTGCCGCATCTTTTGGCCGCTTTCTTAACTGGCCAAATCGCACGGTTCTGCCTTCCCGGCGATAAAAAACGCATGCCGCAGCAAACGCCCATGAAAAGCGTTGCCCCCGTTTCTTTGAACCGTTGCTTTATCTCCGCCGTGCAGGAATCCGTTACCTCGCTTCTCTCTATCGGCGGTTTTATCGTGTTTTTCTTTACGCTGTCCAATCTTTTGCTGGCCATGGGCCTATTGCCCCTGCTGGCGAAGCTGCTTTGGCCTTTCTTTCTCCTTTTAGGGTACCCAACGCAGCTGGCCCTCCCCTTTCTCCGCGGCCTGTTTGAAATGACGGACGGCTGTTTCTCCCTCTGCGCCACAGGATATCCGGCCCTTTCATTGTTGCCGTTGTTATGTCTGATTATCAGCTTCGGCGGGCTTTGCATCCAATCTCAGCAGGCTTTGTTTTTATCGCCCTGCGGCATCCGCTTTTCTGAATCCTTATTCTTCAAAACCGTGCATGGCATTCTCGCCTTTACCCTTTGCAGCGCCTGTATCCATGCTTTCCCTGTCCCTGCCGTCACATCCGTTGCTGCTATACCGGCATTTTCCTTTGGCCAAAGGCTTCTGTTCAGCACAGGCGCACTCGGCGTCGCGCTTGCCTTTCTCGCGCTGCTGTGCTGCGCCATGAGCCTGTATACCCTGGCGTTTTCAAGGCGCAAAAAAAAGGCGTGCAGTTAATCCGCACGCCTTTGCGCTTCTCCTTTTCCGGAAAGAGATTCTCTGTTTTTCCGTACCATCTCTATGTATTCTTCCAAATACCCTTCTACATCCTGCATCAGATCCTCTGCATATCCTTTGGCGCCCTCCCGCACATCGCGTGCGTTTTTCTGCGCCGCCGCTAAAATCTGCCTGGCCTTATCCGTCGCTGCCAGTACGATCTCATGCTCATCCACCAGCTGATTGGCCCGCTGCTCAGCATCCCGCATCATGCGCTCCGCATCCGCTTTTGCGTCTGCCATGATACGCATCTTGTCGGAAATGATCCGTTCTGCCTGCCGCAGCTCCTCCGGATATGCTGCGCGCATATCTTCCAGGATCTCATACATCCGTTCGGTATCCACTTTTTTGAACGAAGAAGAAAACAACGCTTTTTTGCTTTCCTCCAGCTCCTCTTCCAGCATATCCATACAGTTGATCAATTCGCTATCCATTTGGAACGTCCTCCTAAATTACTGATGCAGCTCAGCACATATTTTATCATAGATCTGCGCCGGTACCAGCCCCTTGATATCTTGTCCATACCGCAGCATCTCCTTTACGATGCTGCTGGAAAGAAAGACCCATTCCGGCTTTGAAAAAAGGCATACCGTCTGTATCTCCGGCGCCAATCGCCGGTTCACTGTCGCAAGCATCGCTTCCTGCTCATAATCCAGCTGATTCCTCAGGCCCCGAAACAATACCTCCGCCTGTTTTTGCCTGGCGAAGTCCGCCAATAGCCCCTCAAATGCCTCTACCTTGACATTGTGCAGCGCGGCCGTTGCATCTTGTATCATCTCTTTGCGCTGTTCCAGGGTAAACAGCGGCGTTTTATCGCTGTTTTTCAGCACAGCAACATATAAGCAGTCCACCAGTGCCGCCGCTCTCTCAATCAAATCATAATGGCCGCTTGTCAGCGGATCAAAGCTTCCTGGAAAAATGCCGATCCTCATGCTTTCATACTCCTGTATAAAAGGTAATGGCCCTTGTGCCGTATGTCCGCGTTTTGCCCCTTTGGCAAACCAGCGGCAGCAACGGCATTTCATCTGCAGCGGCATGCTCCAATACCACCATGCCCCCTTCCGCCACCAGCGACGGAAAAAGCCCCTGCAGCGCCGTTTCGTACAAGCCGCCCTGATAGGGAGGGTCTACATACACAAAATCAAACCGCTCGCCTTTTTTTTGCAAGATCCGAAGCGCCTTTTCAAAATCGTTGCGATAAATTCTGCACTGCTTTTCCATCCGAAGCGCTTTGCAGTTTTTGTGCGCTGTTTGTATCGCCTTGGCATCCGCATCTATTAAAACAGCCTGCTCTGCCCCACGGCTGATCGCCTCCAAAGCAATGGCTCCGCTTCCGCAAAATAAATCCAGCACCCGTGCCCGCAGCACCGCTCCGGAAAGAATGCCGAATAACGCCTCGCGAAGCACAGCGCTTGTCGGCCTGGTATTCCGTCCCGGGGGCGCTTCTATGATGCGTCCGCGCGCGCTGCCGCCTACGATTTTCACTTTCTAGGTACTCCTTTGTATGATTTTACTATCATTGCATGGAATATGCAACAAAATCCCACATTCTACCGCTATTTTGTTTGTTTTTTGGCACAATCATAGGTGTAGATCTCTGTACAGATATAATCCATTTTTATATCGTGCGGTTCTGTTTCCAGGCTGCGCGCCATCTGGGTCTGGAAACAATATCCTACCCGCAGCGCATGTGTTTGCGGCAAAAACCGGTCATAGTATCCGCCGCCCTGCCCCAAACGGTTTCCGTCCTCATCAAAGGCCAGCCCCGGTACAATGACAAACTGGATCTCCTCCGGCGGCACCACCGTACCGCCAGCTGGTTCCAGGATCCCCATGCTGTTAGATACAAACACCGTATTTTCATCCCACATGACCGGCACCATCTCTTCGCCTTTTACCAGCGGAAACACAGGATAGTATCCCCGCATGAGCAACTGATCCATCAGCGGCCAGGTGCTGGTCTCTTCCGGCGTGGAAGCGTAAATCATCACCACATCTGCCTTGGAGCTCTCCAGCAGTATCATGGCGTTTTCCGCCGCCATCACGGAATATTCCTGCCTTGCCTGAGGGGAAAGCAGCCTGCGCTTTTGCCGCGCATTCCTGCGCTGTATTTGTTTATCCATCATTTATACACCCTCGGAACTCGTTTTGAAAGATCCGTCAAAATTTCGTAGGAAATGGTATCCAGCCAGCCAGCCATTTCATCGGCCCAGATGGCCTGTGCTCCCTGCCGTCCCAGCAGCACGGCCTCTGAACCAATCTCCGCTTCGGGGATCTCTGTGATGTCCGCCATGAAATGGTCCATACAGATTCGGCCCAGCACCGGAGCGCGCTGCCCGCAGATCAGCACCTCCCCTTTATTGGAAAGCGCCCGCCTGTATCCATCCGCATATCCCACCGGCAGGGTCGCCACCCGCCTTTGCTCATGTGCCGTATAGGTGCGCCCGTATCCCACCGTTTCTCCGGGCCCTATGGTATGGATATCCAGCACTGTGCTCTTCCAGCTCATTGCAGGCCATAGATCCGCTTTTTCCGGCATTTCATCGCTCGGCATATACCCATACAGGATGATGCCGGCGCGCACCATATCCCGCCGCAGCTCCGCCCTTCTCAGCGTAGCGGCGCTATTTGAAAGATGCACGATGGGCGTAAACCCTGCCTGCTTCACCATACGCTCCGCTTGCTGAAAGCGCTGTACCTGCGTATCCACAAACGCATCGTCCGCCTCATCCGCCGCAGCAAAATGCGTGAACATACCCTCCATCTTGACATTGGGGAAATGCGCAAAGGCCTGCAAAAGCAGCGGCATCTCTTCCGGCAGGGCTCCCAGCCTATGAAAGCCCGTATCGATCTTCAAATGCGCTTTTGCATTTGTCTTTTCTCTCTCCGCCGCTTCATGCATCCACCGCAGCTGCTCTGCATTGGAAACGGAAACAGAAACACCGCGCGCCACGCACAGCGCGCAGTCCTCCTCATCCAAAGCACCCAAAACCAGCAATGGGCAAACAAACCCTGCATCGCGCAGCTCTTCTGCCTCTTCCGCTGTGGCTACGGCCAGCCATTGCGCGCCGTTTTCCAGCGCCGTCCTGGCTACCGGCACAGCGCCATGCCCATAAGCATCCGCCTTGACGACCGCCATCATCTGCGTTTGTCCTACGCTCCGCTTTACCAGCGATACGTTGTGCGCAATCGCCGACAGATCGATCTGCGCATAGGTTGCTCTCATCTTTTCATTACCCTCACATCAATCCACGGATGATAAGATCTCCTCCAGAGAAAACACCCGGATCCTGTTTTCTTGCAACAGCGCCGCGCACTTCTCCGTATCCTCTACACGGAACATAATCAACGCATTTTCGTTGGGCGTCCGTACAAAGGAATAGAGATATTCCACATTCAAGTCATTTTTGTCCAGCAGCGCCAGCACACCGGACAGGCCGCCCGGCTGGTCCGGCACCTCTACGGCCAGCACCTCCGTGGTAGACGCAGCAAACCCATGCTCCGCCAGCAGCGCCAGCGCCTTGTCCGGCTGGTTTACAATGCAGCGCATGATGCCAAAATCCGCTGTGTCTGCAATGGACAGCGCAATGAGGTCAATGCCGTTTTCACCCAACACCTTGGTCGCTTCCGCCAAGGTTCCCTGCTTGTTTTCCAAAAAAACGGAAATTTGTTTCAGTGTCATAAGCTCGCCCTCCTACAAATATCTAGTTGTCAAATTTACGCTTATCAATCACGCGCTTTGCCTTTCCCTCGCTGCGTTCCAGTTCCTTAGGCGGCAATAGGCGCACCTTAGCGCTGATGCCCAAATAGCTTTGCAGCTCTTTTGAAAGCGTCGCGCGGATCTCTTCGATGTTTTTCACCGTATCGCTCACCGCATCCGGATGCAGCTCCACCTGTACCTCCATTGTATCAGAATTATGCACGCGGTCCACGATGATCAGATAATGCGGCATCACGCCCTTTACCTTTGTCAGCACGGTTTCCACCTGGCTGGGGAATACGTTGACCCCCCGTACGATGAGCATATCATCTGTACGGCCTTTCAAGCGTTCGATTTTACGGTGTGTGCGCCCACAGCTGCACGGCTCCGGGATGATGGCGGTCAGGTCGTGCGTGCGGTATCTAAGTGTTGGCATGCCTTCTTTGTTGATGGTGGTAATCACAAGCTCCCCTACCTCGCCATCCGGCACTGGCTCGCATGTCTCCGGGTCCAATATCTCTACCAGGAACTGGTCTTCCCAGATATGCAGGCCGTGCTTTTCCTCTCTGCATTCGATGGCCACGCCGGGGCCCATCGTTTCGGACAAGCCATAAATATCCAGCGCATCAATGCCCATCAGTTCTTCGATTTGCCGGCGCATGCCCTCGGTCCAAGGCTCAGCGCCAAAGGTGCCTGCCCTGAGCCGCATCTGATTGGTATCGATGCCCATATCGCGCATGGTCTCGCCCAGCATCAGCGCATAGGAGGGCGTACAGGCCAAAATGCTCGTGCCAAAATCCTGCATCAGCATGATCTGCCGCTGGGTATTCCCTGAGGAGGTGGGCAGCGCAGTAGCACCCAGCCTCTCCGCTCCATAATGCAGCCCCAGGCCGCCGGTGAACAAGCCGTATCCGTAGGAAACCTGGACTACGTCGTTTTTCCTGCCTCCTGCGCATCCCAAGGCGCGCGCCGTGCATTCCGCCCAGGCATCAATATCATTTTTGGTATACCCTACCGTGGTCGGCTTGCCGGTCGTTCCGCTCGATGCATGTACGCGGACGATCTCCTCCATCGGCGCAGAAAACAATCCGAACGGGTAATTGTCGCGCAAATCTGTTTTGTTGGTAAAGGGCAGCCGCCTTAGGTCATCCAGCGTTTTTATATCTTCCGGCTTTACGCCCAAAGCGTCCATCCTTTCCCTGTAAAATGGGCTGTTATGATAGCATCTTTCCACCGTTTTTTGCAGGCGCTTGAGTTGCAGCGCCTGTATTTCGCTGCGCGCCATCGTCTCTACTTGAGGATTGAACATCTTTTGCCCCCTGCCTTTCTCTTATGCAAGCTTTGCCCGTTCCAGACCTGCCTGGAACGCTTTTAGGTTCAGCTCTACAAACGCAGGCTTTACCCCTTCCCGAATCACCTGTTTCATCGTCTCGGCATCCATCCCCATGCACTGGGTATATACGCCCAGCAGCACGATGTTGGCCGCTTTTGTGCTGCCCAGGCCTCTGGCGATTCCTGTTGCATCCACAAACATATACCGGCCTGTGTATGCGGCCACTTGCTCCTCGATATCCTGGGGATATGCTGCCGTCCCCATATTCACTGCAATCGGAGGCACTTGGCTTTCATCGCAGATCAGCATGCCTCCCGGCTTTAGCATTTCCATCGCCCGCAGGGCTTCTACCGGCTCAAACGACAGCAGCACATCCGCGCTCTGGACATCGATCAGCGGCGAAGCTACGCTTTCCCCGATACGCACATGCGTCACCACGCTGCCGCCGCGCTGTGCCATGCCATGCACCTCGCTTACCTTGGCATCCAATCCCTTCGCTTTTGCATATTCTCCCAGCAAACGGCCTGCCAGCAGCGTACCCTGGCCGCCTACCCCTACAATCAAAACGCTCTGTTTCATTTCGACGCCCCTTCCATACACTGTTTCGGGCAAAGCCCGGCGCATAAACCGCACGCGTTGCACAGCGTCTCGTCAATGGCCACTTTATTTCCCTTGCGCTGTAAAGCCGGGCATCCGGTTTTCAAACAGGCGCCGCAGCCAATGCATTTCTCCGCATCGATTTGCAGCGAATGTTTCTGTCCCTTCACGATCATAACACATGGCCTTCTTGCAATGACGACGGAAACGCCGTCCTCATTCAGCGAGGCCTGGATCTCCGCCTGCAATCCTACGATATTCAAGGAATCCACCACACGGATATGCTGAGCGCCCAGCGCCCGGCAAACGCCCTCCAGCGACAGCGGCTCGGTGTATTCGCCCTTCAGCGTTTTGCCCGTTGCCGGGTTGTCCTGATGGCCTGTCATGCCTGTGGTCGAGTTGTCCACGATCAGTACAGTGATGTTGCTCTTGTTATAGCTCGCCGTTGCCAGGCCCGTCATCCCGCTGTGGAAAAACGTCGAATCCCCGATAATGGCGAGCGACTTTCTCGCAAAATCGCGTCCTTTCGCCTTTTCGGCTCCATGCGCCATGGAAATGCTGGCGCCCATGCAAATGGTGGTATCCATGGCCCCCAGCGGCGGCGTAGCGCCCAGCGTATAGCAGCCAATATCACCAAATACCGTCAGCCCCATCTTTTTCAGCACATAGAATACCCCGCGGTGCGGACATCCTGCACACAGTGCCGGCGGACGGGGAGGCAGATCCTTGACATCGGGCAACGCCGGCGCATCTACGCCCTCTACGACCTGCTTTACCAGGCTCGCGCTCAATTCACCCGCCTTGCCGAATACCTGGTCTCCAGTACATTCAATGCCCAGGCTCTCCACATACCGCTGGATATACGGCTCCAATTCCTCCACCACATACAGCTTTTCTACCGACGCAGCAAAATCACGGATCTTCTGTTCCGGCAGGGGGTACACCATGCCCAGCTTCAAAATGCTTGCTTGGGGCAGCGCCTCCTTCACATACTGGTAACATACGCCGGCACAGATAACGCCGATTTTCCCGTCTCCTTTTTCGATACGGTTCAGCTCGGACGCATCGCTGCGTTTTTTGGCTGTCTCCATGCGCTTTAGCAAGTCTATTTTACGGCCTCTGGCATAACCCGGCATCATGATGTATTTGGCAGGCTGCTTTTCGTAAGCCTTTTCCACATCCTCCTCCCGGTCTCCCAGCGCTACAAAGCCCCTGGCATGCGAAATGCGCGTGGTCAGCCGCACGATCACCGGCAGATCCAGCTCTTCACTCAGCTGCGGCGCATATTTGAAATAATCATAGCATTCCTGGCTGTCTGCCGGCTCCAAGACAGGCACGTGCGCCGCCTGCGCGATCATGCGCGTATCCTGCTCATTTTGGCTGCTGTGCATGCCCGGATCATCCGCCACAGCCAGCACCAGCCCGGCATTGACGCCGGTATACGCCGCCGTAAACAACAGATCTGCCGCTACATTGAGTCCCACATGCTTCATGCAGCACATGGCGCGCTTGCCCGTTACCGCCGAGCCCAGCGCCGCCTCTGCCGCTACCTTTTCATTCGCCGCCCATTC
>CAJLPK010000012.1 GCA_905208455.1 uncultured Bacillota bacterium | reverse complement strand
ACCTATATGGATGAGATGTACTTTGACGAGATCTATCACGCCAGAACCGCTTACGAGCACCTGCATGGGATGGCCCCGTATGAAAACACGCATCCGCCGCTTGGCAAGGTATTCATCATGCTGGGCATTTCCATTTTCGGCATGAACCCCTTTGGCTGGCGTATTGTGGGCACGCTGTTCGGCATTGCGATGCTGCCGCTGATGTTTGCGCTGGCAAAGCGGGTGACCAAGAGCAGCAAATGGGCGGGATTGGCGACCTTTCTATTCGCTGTGGACGGGATGCACTTTGTACAGACCCGCATTGCGACCATCGACGTATACGGTGTATTCTTTATCATGGCGATGTGCTTATGCATGCTCAAATACTGGCAGATGAATTTTTATGTGGACGGATTGAAACGGACCTTCCGCCCGCTGGGCGCCTGCGGCATTTTGTTCGGGTTTGCCATTGCCAGCAAATGGATCGGTTTTTATGCGGGCGCGGGCCTGGCTGTTGCTTTTTTCACGACGCTGTACAAGCGGTATAAAGAATATAAAGAGGCCAAGCAGTGCCTCGTAGCGGAAGGGCTGGAGCAAGAAAAGAAGGAATTTTGTACGCATATTGTGCAAGCCTTCCCGCGCTATACGATCCAAACGCTGCTGTTTTGCATAGGGTTTTTCCTCATCATTCCGGCAGTCATCTATTTGCTGAGCTATCTGCCGTACCTGTTGTGTACGGAAAAGCCGTATACATTGGCGGACGTATGGGATGTGCAGACCTATATGTTCAATTACCACAGCCAGCTGACGGCGACACATCCGTTCCAGAGCCCATGGTACCAATGGCCGCTGATCCTCCGTCCTATTTATTACTACGCAGGCGCAGGACTGCCGGAGGGCATGATGCGTTCCATTGCGGCTTTCGGCAATCCGGCTGTTTGGTGGACGGGGTTTGCAGCAGTCATCGCCTGCCTGTTCATGCTGGCGAATAAGGCTTGGCGCAAGGAACCGGATAAGAAAAATGCGCTTATCTATGTGCTGATCTGTTTAGCAGGGGCGTTTCTGCCATGGGTATTCATTACGAGAGCCACCTTCATCTATCATTATTTTGCGTCGGTGCCGTTCATCATCCTATGCACCTGCCTGGCGGGACAAAGGATCGTAAAGCGCTGGCCGAGGGCAAAAGCTGTGTTCATTGTGCTGGCAGTGGTATCGCTGCTGCTGTTTGCGCTGTTTTACCCTGTATGGAGCGGCGCGATGATCGATAAAGCGTGGGCGCTGAAATGGCTGCGCTGGATGCCGTCCTGGTGGTTCTTCTAAAAGCAAGTAAGGGGGAAGCTTGTTTTGCTGTCAAAAATCAATAGCTTTGGGTTGCTGGGCATTACGGGGTATCCGGTATCGGTAGAGGTCGATATTTCCGGGGGCCTGCCGGCTTTTGAGCTGGTAGGGCTTCCGGATGCCGCTGTCAAAGAAGCGAGGGAACGGGTGCGCAGCGCGCTGAAAAACAGCGGGTATGAATATCCGGCCCAGCGCATCACTGTAAATTTGGCGCCGGCAGATATGAAAAAAGAGGGGCCGATGTATGACCTCCCGATGGCCGTCGGCATGCTGGCGGCGATGGAAGCGTTGCCGAAGGAAAACATAGAGCCTTTCTGCATACTGGGAGAATTGTCTTTAGACGGAACGCTGCGCCCGGTCTCCGGCGTGCTGGCCATGGCAATCGAAGCATATAAGCAGGGCTGCAGGAAAATGCTGGTTCCTTATGAAAATGCAGCGGAGGCATCTTATGTAGAGGGGCTGGAGGTATACGGATGCCGGTCGTTAAGCGAGGCGGCGCAGTTCTTAAAAGGGGCAGTCACGCTGCAGAGACAGGTAGCCGCCTCCTGGGAAAGCCTGCCTAGATCAGCCGACGGCTATGGAGATTTTTCACAGATCAAAGGACAGCAGGGCGCCAAGCGGGCGATGGAGATCGCGGCAGCCGGGGGACATAATATCCTTCTCATCGGGCCGCCTGGAACAGGCAAGACCATGCTGGCCAAGGCATTGAACGGCATTTTGCCGAGTTTGACGTTTGAGGAAGCGCTGGAGATTACGAAGATACAATCCGTAGCAGGACAGCTTAGGGCAGAGGGAGCCGGCATGGTAACACAAAGGCCGTTCCGCGCGCCGCATCACAGCATTTCCACAGCGGCGCTGACGGGAGGCAGTGCCAAGGCAAGGCCGGGCGAGGTGAGCTTGGCCCACGGCGGCGTATTATTCTTGGATGAGCTGCCGGAATTTCGCAGGGATGCGTTGGAAGCGCTGCGCCAACCGCTGGAGGACCATCAGGTCACGGTGGCGCGTGTCAGTGCTGCGGCAACATATCCGGCCCGGTTTATGCTGGTAGCCTCGATGAACCCATGCCCCTGCGGGCAGTACGGGACAGAGGAATGCCGGTGCACACCGCCTCAGATACGGAGGTATCTGAACCGCATCAGCGGCCCGCTGTTGGACCGCATGGACCTGGAGGTGGAGATGGGTGCTGTACAGTATGAGGATATTGCCTCCCCAGCGGAGGAGGAGACCAGCGCCAGCATCAAGCAAAGGGTAGACAAAGCCCGCGCCATGCAGATGGAGCGCTACGGCGGCCAGGGGGTATACTGCAATGCGCAGCTGGATACGAGGCTGACAAAACGGTACTGCGTATTGGATGCTGAGGGCGAATCGGTGATGAAGCATGCCTTTGCGCAGATGGGATTATCAGCGAGGGCTTATGGAAGGATTTTGAAGGTAGCGCGTACGATTGCGGATCTGGAAAGCAGCGAAAGCATCCGGGTGCAGCATATAGCCGAAGCGGTACAGTATCGGAGCCTGGACAGGAAATATTGGGGGGCATAGCATTGACGGAGCAACAAGCCTATATCGTTTGGCTGAGCAGCATTCACCAGATAGGCCCCAAAAAATACCGGGATCTGATGGCATACTACGGCTCAGCCAAGAAGGTATTTGACCATGCAGAGGCTGAAACGATACAGCGCTGGAGCGGATGGGGCCCCAAAACGGCGGCGCTGGTTACAGGGGCGGGAAGCAAAGCGCGGCTGGAGTCTGTGATAAAGCGGCTGGAAACATTGGATATAGACTTATATTTTCAAGGAGAACCGGGTTATCCGGCTTTGCTGGAAGAGATTTATGATCCTCCGCCGGTGCTATATGCCAGAGGGGCGAGGACGCCTCAGATGGAAAAATGTATCGCGGTGATTGGCACAAGGCACTGCACCCGTTATGGTGTTCGGACGGCGAAAAATTTGGCTGGGGAATTGGCGCAAAGCGGATGCGCCATTGTGTCGGGCATGGCAAGAGGGATAGATACAGCGGCGCATGCAGGCGCCTTGGAGGCCGGAGGATTTACCATTGCTGTCTTGGGCGGCGGCCCGGATGTCGTCTATCCCGCAGAAAACCAAAAAATATATGAGAATATCCTGCAAAGCGGGTGTGTGGTTTCTGAATACTATCCCGGCACGGCGCCATCGCCTGGCAACTTTCCTGCAAGGAATAGAATCATCAGCGGACTGAGCCAAGCGACCATTGTGGTGGAAAGCAGGGAAAAGGGCGGCTCTATGATCACAGTGCGCATGGCACAAGAGCAGGGCAGAGAGGTGTTCGCCGTTCCCGGGAATATTGACTCGCCCGCCTCTAAAGGAACCAATCGCCTGATTGGCGAGGGAGCAATGCCTGTGACGTGTGCTGAGGATGTATTGTTTGCCATGGGATGGCAGCCGGATAGAAAAAAACAGGGACAAAAAGACGCGCCGCTCCAGGCGATGAATGAAATGGAACAAACAGTTTTCAGCCTATTAGAGCAAGGAGAACTGACGCTGGATGCAATGTGCCAAGCGTCAAGCCTGAGGGCGTCAGAATTGTCCGCCTGCTTGACATTGATGGAAATTCGAGGAATAATAAAGCAATTACCAGGTAGAGTTTATGCGTTAGAGAAATAAAAAAAGAAAGACACTTCCAAATCGGAGGGGACTATGGAAGAAAGCATCAAAGAAACGAATGAAAAGAAGGCGGCTGCCGCGCCCAAAAAGACGGCAGCAAAAAAAACGACGAAAAAGACGACAGGAAAAAAGACGACCAAGAAAAAAGAAGGGGAAAAAACAGCGGCCAAGCGCCGCAAAGCGCATGCAAAGGATGCGACGCTGGTCATTGTAGAGTCGCCGGCCAAGGCGCATACCATTGGAAAGTTCTTGGGTTCAGAATATTATGTCACGGCCTCCCAGGGGCATGTACGCGATTTGCCCAAAAAGCAGTTGGGTGTGGATGTAGAAAATGGATTTACCCCTAAATATACGCAGATGACCGGAAAAAGCGCGATCCTTTCGGAGATCAAGACAGAGGCAAAGGCAGCGAAAAAGGTATTGCTTGCCACCGACCCCGACCGTGAAGGAGAAGCCATCAGCTGGCATATTGCGCAACTGCTGGGCATAGACGAACACAGCGACTGCCGGATCGAGTTTAATGAGATTACGGAAAAAGCAGTAAAAAATGCGATTCAGAATGCGCGTCCGATTGATGTGGACCGGGTATACGCACAGCAGGCAAGGCGTATTTTGGATCGGCTGGTGGGCTATAAGATTAGCCCGATTTTGTGGAAAAAAGTGCGTACCGGCTTATCCGCGGGCAGGGTGCAGAGCGTTGCGGTGCGCATGATTTGTGACAGGGATCGTGAAATCGAGGCGTTTGTGCCGCAAGAATACTGGACCCTGTCGGCGAAGTTTTCCGAGGAAAAGCAGGGACAGGAATTTGAGGCGCGCCTGGAAAAGATCCATAAGAAAAAAGCGGAGCTGGCCAATGAGGAGCAGGCGAAAAGCATCCAAGAGGATGCCAAAAAGCAAAGCTATCGGGTCGTAAGCGTAAAAAAAGGGAAACGCACACGCAAGGCGCCTGCGCCGTTTACTACCAGCACACTCCAGCAGGAGGCATCAAGGAAGCTGGGCTTTAGCCCTTCCAATACGATGCGGCTGGCCCAACAGCTGTACGAGGGAATCGACCTGGAAGGACAGGGCGCCGTGGGCTTGATTACCTATATCCGTACGGATAGCGTACGCATTGCGTCAGAAGCGGTAGCCCAGGCCAGAGATTATATTGAAAAGACCTTTGGGCCAAAGTATTTGCCGGGAAAACCAAACTTTTACCGCAATAAAAACCGTTCGCAGGATGCGCATGAAGCCATCCGGCCTACATCGTTGTTCCGCACGCCGAAAAGCCTGAGGGGAAGCTTGGATGCGCAGCAGTATAGAGTCTATGAATTGATCTACAATCGCTTTGTTGCGAGCCAGATGACGGGCGAAGTTTCCGATACGCTCACGGCGGATATCGAAGGCGGCCCGTATACGTTTCGGACCACGGGCAGCATTGTGCGCTTTGAGGGCTATCGTGTGCTCTATGTAGAGGGCAGGGATGAGCAAGAGGAGGAAGGCGGCCGCCAGCTGCCGGAACTGGAGGAAGGCGTCGGCTGCCAGCTGACTGCGTCAGAGTGTAAACAGCACTTTACCCAGCCGCCGGCGCGGTTTAGCGAGGCAACGCTGGTCAAAGCGTTGGAAGAGCAGGGGATCGGCCGCCCAAGCACGTATGCGACCATCATTTCTACCATCATAGACCGGGAATACATAGAGCGTGAAGGAAGAACGCTGCATGCAACGCAGCTGGGATTCATTGTGACGGATTTTATGAAGCATAATTTCCAAAAAATAGTCGATACGAAGTTTACGGCGGATATGGAATCCAAGCTGGATGAGGTAGAAGAGGGGGCAAACTGGCAGAAAATGCTGGAGGATTTTTACGGCCCATTTTCAGAGACCCTGCAAAAAGCAGAGACAACAGAACGAGTGAAAATGCCGGAAGAGGTTACGGACATCCCCTGTGAAAAGTGCGGGGCGATGATGGTCATCAAGACAGGAAGATATGGAAAATTTTTGGCTTGTCCGAACTATCCGGAATGCAAGAATACGAAGCCTCTGATTGAGGATATTGGCGTACCGTGCCCAAAATGCGGGAAAAAGGTCATCAAGAAAAAATCCAAAAAAGGAAAGGTGTTTTTTGGCTGTGAGGGATATCCAGAATGCGATTTTGTATCCTGGGATCAGCCGGTACTGGACAAGTGCGAAGTTTGCGGCGGAGATATGGTGCTGAAGTTTGGGCGCAACCGTGTCCCCTATCATCAGTGTACCAATCCTGAATGCAAGCACCGCCAATATACCAAAAAGGAAAAGAAAAAAGATGAAACAACCTGATGCCATCATCATTGGCGGAGGCCTGGCAGGGTGCGAGGCGTCCTGGCAGTTGGCCTGCCGTGGGAAAAAGGTGGCGTTGTGGGAAATGAAGCCGGCGCATTTTTCACCAGCGCACAAGAGTGCATACTTGGCAGAGCTGGTCTGCAGCAATTCTCTGAAGGCGTTTAAGGAGGACAGCGCCTCGGGCATATTAAAAAGGGAAATGCGCCGGCTGGGCTCATTGCTGCTTTCGTGCGCGGAGGAGACAGCAGTGCCGGCAGGCGGCGCTCTCGCGGTAGACAGAGAGGCATTTGCCAGGATGGTCACGGAAAAGATTACAGCGCATCCAAACATTGAGCGCGTAGAAAAGCAAGCGGACAGCCTGCCTGACCATCCTTATGTCATCGTTGCGACCGGCCCGCTGACGGAGGGTGCGTTGGCGGCAAAAATCAATGCGCTGTGCGGTGAGCCGCTTTCATTTTACGATGCGGCAGCGCCGATTGTATCGTCTGAAAGCATAGATATGTCTTGCGCCTTTTTTCAAGGCCGGTACGACCAGCCCGCGGATTATTTGAATTGTCCGATGACAAGGGAAGAGTATGATGCGTTTTACCAAGCCTTGGTGCAGGCGGAGCGGGCGGAGCTTCATGCGTTTGATGTGCAGCATTTTGAAGGCTGTATGCCCATTGAGGCGATAGCCGCCAGGGGATATCAGACGCCGCTGTTCGGGCCGATGAGCCCAAAGGGGCTAACGGACCCTAATACAGGGAAACGGCCTTATGCTGCTGTACAGCTGCGCAGAGAAGATAGAGCTGGTACGATGTATAACTTGGTAGGGTTCCAGACGAATTTGAAATTTCCGGAGCAGAGGCGTGTATTCGGGATGATTCCAGCGCTGAAGAATGCGGAGTATCTGCGGTACGGCGTGATGCACAGAAACACATACCTGCCTAAGCAGATGCTTGACCAAGCATTACAGCTCAAAACGCAGCCAAGCCTCCGATTTGCAGGACAGATCACAGGCGTGGAAGGCTATATGGAATCCGCAGCGATGGGGCTGTGGGCAGGGCTGTGCTGCGCACTGCAAATGGAAGGCCGCCAGGCGCCGGCGCCGGATACGCGGACGGCCATGGGGGCGTTGATTCACTATATCAGCGAATACGACGGCAAGGATTTTCAGCCGATGAATATGAACTTTGGGCTGATGGCGCCTCTGGAGGCAAAGCGTATGCCCAAAGCCCAAAAGCAAAAGCTGCGGAGTGAACAGGCAAAAGAAGCATTTGAACATTGGATCTCGTATATAGAAGGATAGGAGGCTAGGACAATGGAACTACACGGAACCACCATAGTGGGTGTTAAAAAGGATGGAAAATGCGCCATTGCAGGCGATGGACAGGTGACGCTCGGGGAACAGGTCGTAATGAAGGCGACCGCGAAAAAGGTGCGCCGTATCTACCATGACAGAGTGATCATCGGCTTTGCGGGCGGTGTGGCGGATGCCTTTGCGCTTACGGAAAAGTTTGAAGCCAAGCTGGAGCAGTTCAGCGGCAGCTTAATGCGCGCTGCTGTGGAGCTGGCCAGGGACTGGCGCAGCGATAAGGCGATGCGAAGCTTGGAGGCCATGCTGATCTGTACGGACGGCGAAGAGCTGCTGGTGGTTTCCGGCGGCGGGGAGGTCATTGATGCGGATGACGGCATCACGGCCATTGGCTCAGGCGGAAACTTTGCGCTGGCAGCGGCCAGGGCATTGGTGCGCAATACCGATCTATCCGCTAAAGAGATTGCGAGAAAAGCCATAGAGATTGCAGGGGAAATCTGCATCTTTACCAACGACCATATCACCGTAGAGGAGGCGTGACCATGGCAGAGTTGACACCGCGGCAAACCGTAGAGGAACTGGATAAATATATCATTGGCCAGGCAGGGGCAAAGCGCGCTGTGGCCATTGCGCTGAGAAACCGGTATCGCAGGAGCCTGCTGCCTGAAGAGGTAGCAGAGGAGATTATGCCCAAAAACATCATGATGATGGGGCCAACGGGTGTGGGCAAAACGGAGATCGCCCGGAGGCTGGCCAAATTGGTCAAGGCTCCGTTTGTGAAGGTAGAGGCGACGAAATTCACAGAAGTCGGCTATGTGGGCCGGGATGTAGAGTCCATCGTGCGCGACCTGGTAGAAGCTTCTATCCATATGGTGAGAGAGGAACGCATCAACGGCGTTTCTGAGAAGGCAAAAGCATCTGCAAGGGAAAGGCTGATAGACCTGCTGATGCCGAAAGAGGATAAGCCGGAAGAAAAGCCCAAACCGCAATATCCGTTTGCAGCCTTGTTTGGGCCGACGGCTTCCGGCAATGAACCGGCCAAAACGGAGACGCCGGAAGAAATTTCCGTACGCGAATCCACCAGAAGCGCCATAGAAATGCAGCTGGATGCGGGACTTTTAGAGGATCAGATGGTAGAATTAGAGGTAGAGGATAAACCGAACATGGATTTGTCGCAGGCAGGCGTGGATATAAACCTGGGAGAGATCATGGGCGGCATGATGCCGAAAAAGACAAAGATCCGCAAGCTCTCCGTTTCCGAAGCGCGGCGCGTTTTGGAGCAGGAGGAGGGCGACAAGCTCATAGATAGGGAAGATATCAACGGAGAGGCGCTCAAGCGTGCGGAAACCGAAGGCATCGTATTTCTGGATGAGATCGATAAAATCGCTGGCCGACAGACGGCAGGGGGCGGCGGTCCGGATGTTTCCCGTGAGGGCGTACAGCGTGATATTCTGCCCATTGTGGAAGGCAGCACGGTCAATACCAAGTACGGGCCGGTAAAGACCGACCATATGCTGTTTATTGCGGCCGGCGCGTTTCATGTGGCAAAGGTAGAGGATCTGATTCCCGAATTGCAAGGCCGCTTCCCTATCCGCGTAACGCTGGATTCTTTATCGGTAGAGGATTTCAAACGCATTCTGATAGAGCCTGAAAATGCGCTGACAAAGCAATATGCCGCTTTGCTGGGCACAGAAGGGATCGAGCTGAAATTTACCGAAGACGGCATAGATGCCATCGCAGAATTTGCGTATGAATCCAATGAAAATTCTGAAAACTTAGGCGCTAGACGCCTGCAGGGGATTTTAGAACAGCTTTTAGAGGAGGTTTCCTTTGAAGCGGATACCATGCAGGGAGAGGTCGTCATCGACAAGGTGTACGTGGAAGCACGATTAAAGCACCATATGGACCTGGCAGCGCTCAAGAAATATATCCTATAAAATGAAAAGAGAGGAATCACTTGGAAGAAAAGAAAACGACAACAAGCAGGCGCCGTATACGAAAGCCTGCTGTAAAAGCAAAGGGCGCTGAAGCAGCCAAGGCTACGACGGGCACAAAGGCTGCGAAAAAAGCAAAAGCAGCGGCCAAAACGCCGGTAAGGCGCAGAACAACAAAGCAGGCTGAGGGCAGCAGGCGCAAGGCCAACGAAAACCAGCCGACGGTACGTATCATCCCGCTGGGAGGCATCGGCGAGGTTGGCAAAAATATGACGGTGATCGAATATGAAAACGATATCATCGTTGTAGACTGCGGCATGACATTTCCGCAATCCGATATGCTGGGCATTGATTATGTCATTCCGGACGTATCCTATCTGGCAAAGAACAAGGAAAAGATCCGCGGCTTTTTGTTTACCCATGGGCATGAGGATCACATTGGCGCTACGCCCTTTATCCTCAAGGATTTCAAAAATGTGCCGATTTACGGCGGCCGGCTGACGCTGGCGCTGATCGACCACAAGATGGAAGAGCACCGCATCAAGGGGATCAGGAGCAATGCCATCAAACCGGGGTCTAAAGTAAAGCTGGGCTGCTTTACCATTACATTTTTGAAGGTGAGCCATTCCATCGCGGATGCGTATGCGCTGGCAATCGAAACGCCGGTGGGCACCATTTTGCATACGGGCGATTTCAAGGTGGATTATACGCCGCTTGACGGTGAGATGATGGATCTGGCCGCTTTTGCGAACCTGGGCCGCAAGGGCGTACAGCTTTTGATGAGTGAAAGCACAAACTCCGAACGACCGGGCTATACCATGAGCGAACAGCGCGTGGCCAAATCGTTTGATGATTTGTTTGCACAGGCGACGGGGCGCATATTTGTGGCAACCTTTGCCAGCAATGTAAGCAGAATCCAGCAGATCATAAAAATTGCAGAAAGCAGAGGCAGAAAGATCTATGTGGCAGGCCGGAGCCTGCAGAGGATCACGGAGATTGCTACGGAGATCGGGTATCTGAAAATTCGCAAAGGCACGCTTTTGGATGACCGCCAGCTGGATTTTGTAGACCCGGATCAAGTCGTTATTTTGACCACGGGCAGCCAAGGGGAACCGCTGAGCGGGCTGGTGCGCATGTCCAACGACGAACATAGGACGATTTCGATTCGGTCAGACGATATGGTGATCCTATCCAGCTCGCCGATTCCGGGGAATGAAAAAGCCGTGACCAATATGATTGATCGCCTGATCCAAAAGGGGGCCAAGGTCATCAACGATAGGATCAGCGAGGTGCATGTATCCGGGCATGCCTGCCAGGAAGAGCAGAAGCTGATGATGGCGCTGACAAAGCCTAAATTCTTTATGCCGATCCATGGCGAATTTCATCATCTGCGGCAGCATTCCATCACGGCAGAGGAGCAGGGCATTCCGGCGGCGAATATGGTGACGCCGCAAATCGGCAAGGTAGTGGAGCTGACGAAAAAAGGGATCCGCCTTGGCGAGGACGTGCCCTCTGGAGCGGTATTTGTGGACGGAAGCGGCATTGGGGATATCGGCAATGTAGTGCTGAGAGACCGCAAAATGCTCAGCGAGGACGGCCTGTTTATCGTTACGCTGGCAGTAGATGCCGTGACAGGGGCGCTGATTTCCGGACCGGAACTGATTTCCCGCGGGTTTGTCTATGTACGGGAAAGCGAGGAATTGCTCATCAAAGCGAGGGCGATTGTCATCAATACGGTAAAGGAGCTGGAGAACAAACGTGTAGCGGGCGACTATACCACGCTGAAAAACAGCATTCGCAGCAATGTACGGAATTTTCTGTATCAGCAGACCAAGAGGAATCCGATGATTTTGCCCATTGTTTTGGATGTAGATCAGGAGGCGTTAAACCATGCAAAACTATGATAAGGCGTATGAATTGGCTAAAGAGATCAAGGAAAGCGAAATATACCAAAGCTATCTAAAGGCCAAGGAAGAGGCATTTTCCAATGATTTGAACAAGAATCTGTATGATAAGTATACGGAGTTGACGCGCCAGGTCATGGGCGCTCAAATGGCGGGGCAGCCCGTGACGGATGAAATGCAGCAGCAGTATCAGCAGCTGATGGGCGTGCTGTCTCTGAACACGGAGCTTACGAGCTTTATGCTGGCGGAGCATCGTCTCAATCAGCTGATGAGCGATATTTTCAAGATCCTGGCAGACGCTGTGCAGATGGACTTGGGTTTCGGCGCCTAAAGCAAACCGGGAGGAAGCATGAGAAAAAAGCAGACAAGTAAATCTAAACATGCAGCGTCTACATCCGATCTGAGAGAAACGCAGGCGCGTGTCCAGATGGATGGCGTACTGCAGCGTATCAACAGGCCCACCAAGGTCTTTTTGGTAAGCTTGGGCCTGGTGCTGCTGATCGGCCTGGCGCTGTGGGGCTTTATCCATGCCAAGTATCTGGCGCCGGTGAATGCTTCGGATAAGACAGTAATCGAGGTGGAGATTCCGAGAGGAAGCGGAATCAATACCATTGGAAGGATCTTAGAGGAAAATGGGATCATCCGAAATAAAACCATCTTCAAACTCTATGTGGACCTGTACGATAAGGGAAGCAAGCTGCGCAGCGGCACATACGAGCTGTCCCCTTCTATGGAGCTGAAGGATATCATCAATACCCTTTGCAGCGGCGAAAGCACGGATAACGTAGCTAAGCTTTTGATAAAAGAAGGGTATACGGTCGATGATATCGCCAGTTTGTTGGTGCAGAAAGGCATCGTGGACAAGCCAGAGGAGTTTACCGATGCGCTGAAGGACCTGTCCCCCTATACGCAGGCATATCCTTTCTTGGAAGAACCGGTCAAGGAAAAGGATAAGCGGAAAAACCCGGCAGAGGGGTACCTATTCCCGGATACGTATGAGGTGTATTCCGATGCAAAGCCGGAAGAAATTGCGAACAAGCTATGGTACCGGTTTACACAGATTTACTCTGATACGTACCAGAAGCGCGCAGAAGAGCTGGACATGACAACGGATGAAGTAATCACCCTGGCATCCCTGATCCAAAAGGAGGCAAAAAGCGCGGACTTTAAGAAGGTATCCGCCGTATTTCACAACCGCCTGAAAGCGGGGATGCCGCTGCAAAGCTGTGCGTCTGTACAATATATCATCGGCATCAAGCGGTTGAACCTTACTAGTGACGATTTGGCCATCGACTCCCCATACAACACGTATAAGAACAAGGGCTTGCCGGAAGGGCCGATCTGCAATCCCGGCAAGGAGGCCATCGAGGCGGCCTTGTATCCGGATGAAACGTACCTAGATGAAAATTACCTGTATTTCTGCCTAGGCGATCCTGAGACAGGGGAGACCGTGTTCTCTAAGACCTTGCAGGAGCACAATGCCAACGTGGAAAAATATCGTCCGCTGTGGATTGAGGCTGATGAGAAAAACAACACAGCAGGGCAATGAGACCTTTGAAAAGAGCCGGGCTTCCGGCTCTTTTTTATGAAATCGGCTAGTACGATTTGTAGAAAGAGCAGCGGTATGCTACAATCCAAGCTATATGAAATAAATGCTATGGGGAATGGAGCAGAATGGAGCGATTGGTACAGCAAATTGCAAAGTTTGGCGTTGTAGGCATCTTAGCTACGCTGCTGGATTATGGGCTGCTGTTCGTGTTAACGGAATGGGCCGGCCTGTACTATTTGTTGAGCTCTATGCTGTCTTTCGGCATTTCTACGGTTTTTAATTACGCTGCAAGCGTGCGTTGGGTCTTTGCCGTTAAAAAAGAATACAGCAAGACACGGAATTTTGTGCTGTTTGTGATTTTCAGCCTCCTCGGGTTGAGCCTCAACGCACTGGCCATGTGGGTAGGCGTAGAATGTTTGCATTGGCACTATATGATTGTAAAAATCGGGGCCACAGCGATTGTCATGGTGTTTAATTTCATCACCAGGAAAAAAGTGCTGGAACAATAGGAGAGGGAAAAGCGGAAATGAACGAGAGGATCCGTTTATATGGAATAGAATATTGGGAGATATTCTGCGGCAGGCAAAATAAAATAGGGCTGATCGCAAAAGTCGTTTTTGCGTGTTTGTTTGCCGCTATGATGATGCTGAGCCATATGGTCGTGTTCGGCGGTTCCAACTTTGGGAGCCTTGCGGACAATCATTTTCTGCCCTTTGAGGCAGGCTATCTTGCTACCTTTTTGCTATACCTGCTCCTTTCCTATTCAGTTGTTTGTCTGTTTGAGTGGCTGCTTGGCAAAGCGGAAAGTCACAGCATTGCGGCAAACAGAAATTATAAAAAATATTATTTTTGGATTTTCGCCGGCATATTGCTGCTATGCTGGCTTCCCTATTATTTGTCCTATTTCCCAGGCGGCGTGTTTTCAGATACGTTTCGTTCCATCTCTCAGGCAACGGGGAAAGAAGTGGTTACAAACAACCATCCGATCCTTTACATGCTGATGATTAAGCTGTTCATTGGGATCGGCGGGTTGCTGGGGCAGGGCCTGCAGTTTTCCATCGGCCTGTTTACCCTAGCGCAATGCGCTGCCATGGCCTTGGTGCTGGCATACTTTTTGTATTGGATGTACAAACACAATGTAGCATGGGCTTATATTGCTCTGTCGGGCGCTTTCTTTTGCTTTTTCCCTTTGATTCCGTACTATGCCATTGCCGTTTGGAAGGATACGCCCTTTTCTTTGGCGTTATTCTTATTTGCGATCTGTATGCTAGACATTTGCTTATCCGACGGAAAAGTGCTGTTTACCTGGAAAGGCGCTGTCAAGTACTGCGTATTGGGATTGCTGGTTGCATTTTTGCGCAATAATACTCTGCCGTTGGTGCTGATCATTACCCTTATCCTCTTCATTGCGTATAGAAAAAGGCTTCGCGGACCGTTGAAAAAATTTGTGCTGCTGTCGATCGGTACGATGGTCGCTATTTTTGGGATACAAGGGCCGCTGTACGACAAATTGGGATACAATGCAATCAAAACGGTGGAAAGCTATGGCCCGATACTGCAGCATATTGCCTATGTTATAAGCACGGAAGGCGATGTGAGCGAGGATCAGATGCGGTTTCTTGACCATATCATGCCCATTGATAAGATGAAGGAAATGTACGCGCCGTGCATTGTGGATCAGATCAAATGGGATTCCTCCTTTGATAATGAGTATCTCAATGAGCATAAGGACGAGTTTATCAGGGTATGGGCCAGCATTGCCATGAGAAACCCGGGAAGCGTGGTAAAGGCGCATCTGCTGGAAACATTGGGCTTTTGGGACATTACGAGGGGAAAAAGCACAGCGTATATCCAAAAGGATGTTTGGTTTGAGGGACAGGGGCTGGTAAGCGTAGATTACTTTGAGAAAATATTTGGATTTTCCTTTGATGAACTCGTGTCTCCCAAGCACTATATCAGCGCGGCGTTTTTTGCGTGGCTGGCATTATGCAATGCAACGATTGTAATTTCACGGAAAAAGTACCGGTTCCTATGGGTGTTTCTGATCCCGCTGTTTATGTGGGCAGGCACGCTGATCGGTACGCCGATAGCCTTTAGCTTAAGGTACATTTATATCTGCGTTTTATTTATACCGATGGGATTTTTACTTTCGATCCTTCCTTATCCCCGGCGAAAAAAGACCGAAGCAGAAGCAAAGAGAGCATAGGAGACCAGGCCGCCAATTTGGCGGTCTTGTTCTTTCTTACAAGCTGTTGGGCGTATCCTTTCAAAGCAAGGAGGGATCGTTTGATGTTTAGTATGGCATTACTGTGCTTAAGTCAGCTTGTGCTTTTGGTCGGCAGCGTTTCCTATGGGCCTACCTTTCCATCTCCGCTGTCCAAGGAGGAGGAAAAGGAAACCATTGTGCGCATGATGGAAGGGGACCAGGAAGCAAAACACAGCCTGATTACCCACAACCTGCGCTTGGTGGCGCATATCTGCAAAAAATATGCCGTCAATGGCAGGGATTTAGACGATTTGATTTCCATTGGCAGCATAGGGTTGATCAAAGCGGTCAATACCTTTGACCCGGAGCGCGGACGGCCGATTGGCAGCTATGCGGCGCGGTGCATTGAAAATGAGATCTTGATGAGCCTGCGGCAAGAGAAAAAAACAAAGGGAGAGATCGGCATTGACGAGGTCATTGGCACGGATAAGGACGGAAACCAGGTACGCCTGATGGACGTGATGGGCATTTCTTCCGATTGTACGGAGCAGCAGGCAGAAACCAATATGGATGTGCAGCGCTTGAAGGGAGCCATTGAAAAGGTATTGGGAGAACGGGAAAGGGTGATCATAGAATTGCGCTTTGGGCTAGTGGCCGGGCGCTGCAAGACGCAAAGAGAGATTGCAGATCTGCTGGGGATTTCCCGGTCGTATGTTTCCAGGATTGAAAAAAAGGCGCTGCGCCTGCTCCGAGATGCGCTGGAGGAATAAAGGGAAGTCATTGCATACATCCGAGTCTTGTACTACAATAAAAAATATAAGGAGAAGCAGAGTATGCACATGAGATTCGGCCCCTCTGGAAACTCGGAACGCTTTTTTGCAGAGGGGCATAAAGCAACGGTAGAGCAGCCGAAGTGGCTGCATGATAACTTCGGGCTGGATGCGTTTGAGTACAGCTTTGGCAGGGGTGTGCGCATCACGGAAAAAAGCGCCAGGCAGATCGGAGAGGCGTTTGACATCTATGGGATACAAAAAAGCGTACACGCGCCCTATTTTATCAACCTGGCTACGGAAGAGGAGCAAAAAAAGGAAAACTGCCTGAAATATTTTGAGCAAGCCTGCCGTGCCGCGCAGTGGATGGGCGCAAAACGGGTGATTTTTCATCCCGGCGCCCAGGGAAAGCTGGAACGGGAACAAGCGGTAGAAAATATTTTGGCGTTGTTTCCTGAGATCCTGGAAAAGCTGGAGGCCCAGGGCCTGCTAAACGGGATCACGCTTTGCCCGGAGACGATGGGAAAGATAGGGCAGATTGGCGATATAGAAGAGATACTGCGCCTTTGCGCGCTGGATAAGAGGCTGATTCCATGTGTGGATTTCGGGCATATCTATGCCAGGCGTTTGGGGCAGTTCGGCGATAGGCAAAGCTTTGCCGCTGTGCTGGATAGCATAGAAGCAAGCTTGGGAAAAGAAAGAGCCGGACAGATCCATGTACACTTTTCCCGCATTGAATTTACCAAGGGCGGGGAAAAACGGCATTGGAACTATCAGGATATACAATACGGGCCGAATTTTGATCCTTTGGCCGCGCTGTTCGCGCAAAGGGAGTATGCGGCGGTGGTGATTTGCGAATCCAGCGGCATGATGGCAGAGGATGCGGCCACATACCGAAACATATATCTAAGGGCACGGGAGGCTTGGCAGAATGAATCAAAGATGTGAAAGATTTATGCAGCAGTTTGGTGCATTGGGCATAGATGCGGCGTTGGTATCCAGCTATGAAAACGTGCGGTATTTGAGCGGGTTTACCAATACCGAGACGCTATTGGTGCTGGATGCCAAGGAACAATGGCTATTGACGGATTCCCGCTATTCCGAGCAGGCGGAAAGGCAATGCCCTGATTTTACCGTGATAAAGACGGGGCACGGCGTGAGCCTGGCCACAGAACTGAAAAAAAGAAACGAGGAAGGGCGCTGCTTACGGATTGGGTTTGAGGCGGATAAGCAAACGGTAAGCTGGTATCATGAGATTTGTGCGCAGCTGCCACAGGTGGAGTTTTTGGATCTGGGACAGACGCTGAACCGCCAAAGGCAGATCAAGGATGCGGGGGAAATCGAGAATATCCGCCGGGCACAGCGCGTGACGGATGAGGCGTTTTCGTATATGCTTTCGTTCATCCGTCCGGGGATGGAGGAGCTGGAGATCAAGGCGGAGTTAGAGTATTTCATGGCAAAGAAAGGCTGTGAAAATTCGTTTGGCACCATCGTTGCCTCGGGGCCGAACTCCTCGATGCCGCATGCCCAGCCTTCCCATAGACAGGTGAGTTGCGGAGACTTTATTACCATGGATTTCGGCTGTAAATACGACGGATACTGCTCAGATATGACGCGTACGGTCGCGCTGGGCAGTGCAAGCCATGAAATGAAAAAAATATATCAAATCGTATGGGAGGCGCAAAAGCGTACCCTTGACAAAATCCACCCCGGCATGATATGCAATAATGTGGACTATATTGCGCGGGGCTATATCGATGAGATGGGATACGGCGATTGCTTTGAGCATGGCCTGGGCCATAGCTTTGGGCTGATGATCCACGAGGATCCGCGGTTTTCTCCGTCGTGTGAGGATGTCTTGCAGCCAGGCATGTGCTTGTCTGTAGAGCCGGGCATTTATCTGCCGGGGAAATTCGGCGTCCGCATCGAGGATACCATCTGTATTACAGAGGACGGGTTTGAAAACTTCACCGCCTCGCCGAAGGAACTGATTATACTGTGATTTTGAGGAGGACTTAACAAATGTTATCTGCTGGCGAATTTCGTAAAGGCCAAACCGTGGAGATCGATGGGGCCGTCTGGGTCATTGTAGACTTTCAGCATGTAAAGCCGGGCAAGGGCGCGGCGTTTGTGCGCACCAAGATCAAAAATGTGGTCAATGGCAACGTATTAGAGCGCACTTTCAGCCCGACAGAGCGGTACCCCAGGGCGCATGTAGAGACAAAGAGCATGGAATACCTCTACAATGATGGGGATCTGTATTATTTTATGGACAACGAGACCTATGAGCAGCTGCCGCTGAATCGTGAACTGGTCGAGGATGCGATGCAGTATGTAAAGGAGAATACCTCGGTAGATGTAAAATTCTTTAAGGGACAGGCCTTCTCCGTAGAGGCCCCGAACTTTGTGGAACTGGCCATCACGCAGACCGATCCCGGCATCAAAGGCGATACGGCCACGGGCGGCACAAAGCCCGCAACCTTGGAGACCGGGGCTGTGGTCAATGTTCCTTTGTTTGTCAACGAAGGGGATGTGATCCGTGTAGATACCCGCTCCGGGGAATACATGAGCCGCGTATAACAATACAAAAGGAGAAATGATGAGCGCTTATTTATCAGAACGTGTGGCATACTTGAGGGGATTGTCCGATGGGCTCGGCATCAAGGAGGAGTCGGCAGAGGACAAGCTGATCTTGAAGATCATCGACGTATTGCAGGATATTTCGGATGCAGTGGATGAGGTGCAGGACGATGTGGATGAGCTCAACGAATATGTAGAGGCCATCGACGAGGACCTGAGCGACCTGGAGGACGAGCTGTTTGAGGGCGGCATCCTGGAGGACGAGGACGATGATTTTTTGGAAATAGAATGTCCCCATTGCCATGAGACGGTGTATTTTGACCAGGATATGCTGGGCAAGGAAGAACTGGTATGCCCGGAATGCCATCAAATACTGTTTGAAGAAAAGGAAGAACCGACAGAATAAAACACAGAGCCGCATACGTGATGCGGCTCTTTTGCTGGGCAGAGCTAAAAAGAGCAGGGAATCCCTGCTCTTTTTTTTATGACAGGAATCCTTCTTTTTTGTGCGGACAAACCTGGACTATGATGGTGAGCCTATACATATACATTTCACAAAAGGAGGAAACCTTTCATGCAAAAGAAACCGAAATGGATGACGGATCTGCAGGAACTATGGCCGCCAACTGTGGCCAAGGCGCTTTTGGCATTGCCAATGGAAACGATGGCGGCGGTAGATGAAGTGCGGATGCGATGCGGACGCCCGCTGATGATTTCCTGTGGGACAGGCGATGTATTTATCAAAAGCAACGGACAAACCTCCAAAACACCGGACGGCAGCCTGAGGATGACGCAGGAGGAGATAAAATACCTGTTTCAAGCGGCCTGCCAGCACTCGGTATATGCCTATGAAGAAGAAATCCGCCAAGGGTTTTTGACGCTTAAGGGCGGCTATCGCCTAGGACTGGCGGGGCGTATTACCGTCAAGGACGGCAAGGTGGCGGCGTTATCCCACTGTGCAGGCGCATGTGTGCGCATTATGAGGGAGCTCAAAGGCTGTGCAGATGAAGCGATGCGTGTGGCGCGGCCGCAGGGCAGTGTGTATTCTACGCTGATCATATCCCCGCCGATGATGGGGAAAACCACCCTGCTGCGGGACATGACAAGGCAGATTTCCGACGGCATATTTGGCGTTGGGGGCAAACGGGTATGCTTGGTGGATGAACGGGCAGAGCTTGCAGGCTGTGTAGCGGGCGTGCCTCAGTTGGATGTAGGGCTGAGAACGGATGTTTTGGACGGCTGTCCCAAGGCGGCAGGCATGATGATGGCGTTAAGAAGCTTATCGCCGCAAGTACTGGTGACAGATGAGCTGGGCGGGGAGGAGGATGCAAAAGCGGTGATGGAGGCGGCGTTTGCGGGGGTCAAGGTCTTGGCGACGGTACATGGAAAGGATGAAAACGACCTGATGCAGCGGCAGGGCATGCGCCTATTGATCCAGGAGCGTGTATTTGAAAGATATTTGGTATTGGGCCAAGCACCAGGCCGGATCATCAAGCGCTTGGATCAAAAGCTGTGCCCGATGGCAGGCATACGATGAAGCTGGTATTGTGTATCGTCTTGTTCGCATGCTCGTCTGCACTGGGGTTTGTAGCGGCGGATAGGCTAAGGCAGCGCTGCAAGGCGATAGAGACCTTACAGGGGATCTTGGATACCTTGAGCGTACGGCTGCGGTATTACCAAGAGCCGCTGTCGCAGGCGGTGCAGCGCACAGCGCAGAGCACAGAGGGCGATGCACAGGCATTCCTTTCCATGCTGGCGCAAAAACTCGGCAAGGGAGACAGCGCAGCGGAAGCTCTGAAGGGCGCCTTGGCAGAGAAAACCCAGGCGACAACCTTTCAGGAGAGCTTGGGGAAAGAGGAAAAACAAAGCCTGGAAGAGCTGTTTGAACGGATTGGAAGCCATAGGGAGGACCAGGAAGCAGCCTTCGCATTATGCGCGCAAAGACTGACGCAGCAGATGGCGGATGCGCAGCAGGAATGGCAGAAAAAAGGGCGCTTGTACCGCATGATGGGTGTGCTGGGCGGCGCCGTATGGCTGATTTTATTTTTATAAAAGGCGGGGATTGGATTGAGTGTAGATTTGATATTTCGTATCGCTGCAATCGGGATCGTGGTAGCGGTATTGAGCCAACTGCTAAGCAAATCCGGACGGGACGATATGGCTACCATGGTGGCGATTGCCGGCTTGGTCATTGTGCTGGTGATGGTGATTGGTGTAATCAGCGATCTGTTTGAGAGTGTAAAAAACGTATTCAACCTCTATTAGGAGGCAGAGCATGATAAAGATTGTATCCATTGGCATCATTGGCGCGCTGCTAACGCTGGTGCTTCGCCCTATGAGGCCGGAGCTGGCTATGCTATGCGCGTTGGCTACCGGCGCGCTGGTGGTTTTTTCCGTGATAGACCAGGCGGCGCTGCTGCTTTCCAGGCTGGCGGAGATCGGCGCGAAATTTCAGATGGACGCTACGATCTTTACGACGATGCTGAAGATCACAGGCGTTGCTTACATTGCGGAGTTTGGCGTACAGGCCTGCAAGGATGCCGGAGAAAATGCCATTGCTTCCAAGGTGGAGCTGGGAGGGAAGGTAATCATGCTGGGGCTATGCGTACCAGTTGTCATAAACCTGCTGGAGCTGCTCAGCTCCATACTGCCATGAAGCGCTGGGCTCTGGTTTGCCTATTGCTGCTCTGTCTTTGCCCTATGGCAGCGCAGGCAGAGGAAGAGGGTGGGGAACAACAGCCGCAGCAAACCCAGGAGCAGAGCGAAGAGGAGTTTGAAACAGAGCTGCAAAACACGCTCAATGGACTGGACCTATCCGATTTGCAGCAGGGCTGGGAGGACAATGAAATGGCCCAGCAGCTCCTGGACGGAGGCAGCTTTAACGATTATATCATTGCCTTAGGAAAAGGGGAAAACAAGCTGGATGCCATGCAGATCCTCTCGGTTTTCGGCCAAGGGTTTGTGGCGGCACTGCGCGAAAATATGCAGATGATGGTACAGCTAATCCTGCTCTGCTGCGTGATGTCGCTGCTGGGGGCCGTCGGGCCGCGCGTGCTGTCCGGCGAGGTGGCGGAGGTATGCGGGTTTCTATCGTATGCATTGGCGGTATCTGTGGTAGTGCGGGCCTTGGTACAGGCGTTTGTGGTTGGCTCAACGGCCATTGTAGAGATGACACAACTGATGCAGGCGATGTTTCCCGTGCTCATCACGCTGCTGACAGCA
This sequence comes from uncultured Bacillota bacterium, assembly GCA_905208455.1. Taxonomy (GTDB): domain Bacteria; phylum Bacillota; class Clostridia; order Christensenellales; family QAND01; genus UMGS1975. The sequence goes on along the minus strand of CAJLPK010000012.1, from coordinate 9,715 downwards.
GTCGGGGGCTTGGCCAGCGCAGGCATTTTTCAGCCGGCTATGAGCATGCTGACAGGCGCTATCGTGACGATGGTGCATAAGTTTTCGCTGCCGGCGATTTTGGTCAGCGGCGTACTGACTGTCGTACAAAACCTTTCGGATAAGATCCGCATTTCGCGCATGACAAAGCTGGTGATGAAATGCGCTACATGGCTGACAGGGTTGGTATTCGTCATTTTTTTAGGGACAATGGCCATTCAGGGGCTGACGGGCTCTACGTATGACGGTGTTACGCTGCGGACCGCCAAGTTTGCAATGGATAAATTTGTACCGGTGGTAGGGGGGATGTTCTCCGGGACGATGGATACCCTGATTGGCTGCTCACTTGTTGTAAAAAACGGTGTGGGCGTCATGGGCCTGATCCTCATCGCGTGCAAGATGGCGTCACCCGTGATGCAGATTGTGGCGGTCACGCTGACGCTGAAGCTCACCGCGGCGCTGATGCAGCCCTTTGAGGAGAAACGCTTGGCAGGGTGCCTGCAGGATCTTTCTCAGGTGACAACACTGTTGTACATTGCTGTATTGAGCGTCGGCATCATGATGTTTATCAGCCTAACGCTGCTGATCCGGGCAGGTACGCTGAATATGGGGGGATGAGATCTATGAAAGTCACGCTATACAGCTGGGCCATGACCATTGCGTGTGCAGGGGTGCTGACAGCGCTGTTTGAAATCCTGCTGCCCAGCGGCGGGCTCAAGCGCTTTGGCCGGGTAGGCCTGGGGCTGGTCATGACGCTGGCCATGGCCCAGCCATTGGTGCAATGGATTTTGCAATGGGCATAACAGGACGAGGACAACATATACATATCAATAACAAGGGGTGATGATACACATGCACTGGAGGGATGTAAAGCTGCCGAAACTCAATGCCAAGAGCCTTCAGTATGTGCTGTGCGGGGTGCTGATGGTGGCGCTGCTGCTGCTTTGCTGGCCACAGCTATTTGCTTCTGAGGAAAAGGAACAGGCACAGGCGCAAGCGTCTTCCTCTTCGACCTTTGATGCGGAGACGGAAAAACAGAGGCTGGCCAATATTTTATCCTCCATCAAGGGAGCGGGCGCTGTGGAAGTCATGATTACCTATGAGGGGGAGGCGGAAAAGGTGCCGGCCTATGACAACGATTCTACAACCTCCTCCACCGTAGACGCGCAGAACAGGAGCACGACCAACCAATCCATCTCCACAAAGCCGGTCTCAGGCTCAGAGGACCTGGTTGTGATTACGGAAAAGCGTCCGAAGGTGCTGGGTGTAGTGATCGTAGCGGAGGGGGCCAAGGACCTAACAGTACAAATGGAGCTTTCCAGGGCTGCGCAGACAGCACTGGGGGTAGAAGCTTCCAAAGTAGAAGTATTTGAAATGAAACAACAGCCTTAAAGGGGGACAATGCAATGAAAGTTGAAAAGAAGAACTGGATCTTACTCGGCCTGGTCGCACTGTTGTGCTTTACGGGATTTTTGAACTATAAGTTCAACGAAAACATGGGAGACAGCCCGCAGGTGGCGATGCAAGAGCCGTCCGCTTCTCCGCAGAGCGACGAGGCGGCCCAAACCGGAGAACAGGCGCAGCCTACCGCCTCCCAAACGGGGGACGCTGCGCAGGCCAATGCCAGCGCGCTCACCTATTATACGGATTTCAGAAACGAAAGGAAAACAAACCGTGAGCAGCAGATCGCGTGGCTGGATTCCATCATAAAGGATGAAAAATCCGACGAGGATTCCATCAAAGAAGCCAATGAAAAGAAGCTGGCACTGATCAACACGATGGAAACAGAGGCAAATACCGAAGGCCTGATCAAGGCGAAGGGGTTCAGCGAATGCATTGTGACGATACAGGATGATACGGCAAATGTTGTCGTGGAAAATACCGAAGCGCTGACAAGCGCCCAGGCCGCCCAGATCATGGATATTGTGCGCGAGCAGACGGGAGTCAAGAGCGAGAATATCAAAATCATGCCAAGGAAGTAAGCCAGCGAGGGCAAAGTTGTACTATTCACTCAAACCTGGTATAATAAAGCAATCTTAGTTGGGAGGTGGCTTCCATGGCAGAGGAAAATATGCAGGAAGTTCAAATCAGAAACGAAAAGAACGGAAAGATTACGTTTAATAATGATGTGATTGCTACCATTGCAGGGCTGTCCACGGTAGAGGTAGAAGGCGTTGCAGGAATGAGCGGCGGCTTTACCTCGGGCGTGGCAGAACTGCTGGGCCGTAAAAATATGACAAAGGGCGTAAAGGTCGAGGTTGGCACAGAGGAATGTGCGGTGGACCTGAACATCATCGTAAAATACGGCGCAAAGATCCCGGAGGTTTGCGACAACATCCATAAGGAAGTGAAAAAGGGGATCGAAACGATGACGGGCCTGCGTGTAGTGGAAATCAACATCCATGTGCAGGGCGTTGAGTTGGAAAAGAAAGAGGAAGCTGTCGCGGAGGCTGCGGCTGAGCAGACGCCGCGCGTACGGTAATCAGGTATCGGCGGCTCCCTTACGACGTATTGCGGCAAGGGAGCTGTTGTTTATCACAGAAGAGGACAAGCCCTTAGGAAGGAACAAAAAGTATGAAAGCAAGCGAAAGACTACTGCTGATTCTCGCAATGCTGATCTTAATTTGCCTGAGCGTAGGCGTGGCATTGGTGGCATGCGGCGCGGTCTCCATGGTGGAGGTCGTGGCTGCGCTGCGTATGCTCTGGGTACAGATCGCGGTCGTTTTGGTGGCGCTGTGTGTGTGTTTGCTGGCCATTCGCTGTATGTGGATCGGCCTGGGAGACAATGGCGGAAAGCCGCAGCAGATGGCGACCCTATCGGTATCGCCGACGGGGGATGTGCGCATTGCCCAGGAGGCCATTGCAGATTTTTGTGTACAGACGGCAAAGCAGGTAGAGGGCGTGCAGAGCGCACAATGCAAACTGATGCAAAAGGAAGTCGGCATTACGATATTGATGACCTTGCTGGCCGGTGTGGAGAGCAACCTGGTGGATCTTGCCGCCGCTGTGCAAGGCAGAATCAAGCAAATGCTGGAGGCTTCCTGCGGCATCACGGATGCTGCTGTGGAGATACTTTTCGAGAAAAAAGCCTGATCAAGGAAAGGGAGCAAGTATGGATAACAACCGTTTCTCCTCATTTTTCGGAGGAAATGCAGACAAATGGATAGGGGGATTGATCGGCCTTATCCTGGCGCTGGTCGTGCTGGAATTTGGGATTTTGCGAACCATTTTCATCGCGGCCTGTGTGGGGGTTGGTGTGTACTTCGGCTCCAAAAAGGAAAATCGAGAAAAATTTTCCAGATTGGTGCAGGAACTGTTTTCCCATAACAAATAAATGTTGAGGTAGAGGGATAGTATGTCGCGTAAGATAGCCCGGGATGCTGCTATGCGTATGCTGTATGCGTATGAGCTGACCGGAGAACTGAACCATGATATGATCCAGGAAACCATAGAGCCGGCCGCGCTGGATGCGGAGGATATGCAATACCTAAGGCAGGTGACGGAAGGCGCTGTGGAACAGAGGGCCTCCTTGGATACGCTGATTGAGCAGAATGCTGTGGGCTGGCGTTTATCCAGGATAGGAAAGGTGGATCTTTCCATTTTAAGGCTGGCCATCTATGAGATGCTGTGCAGGGAGGACGTGCCGGAATCCGTTGCCATCAATGAGGCGGTGGAGTTGGCGAAAAAATACAGCGAACCAAAGAGCAAGCAGTTTATCAATGGGATTTTGGGAAGCATTTCCAGAGCGAAGAAAAAAGAAGAGGAAGAAAAGGGCCAATGAGAGCTTGGCTGGGGATAGATACCAGTAATTATGTAACGAGCGCGGCGCTTGTCGGGGAGAATGGGCAGGTGCTGTATCATGGTCGACAACCATTGCCAGTAGAACACGGTGCGCTGGGCCTTCGGCAGAGCGACGCTGTGTTTTGTCATATACGGCAAATTCCGGAATTGATGCGCCGCGCGTTTGAGGCTGCCGAAGGGAGCATGCTGGCAGGTGTTGGCGTCAGCACGCAGCCCCGGAAGGCGGAGGGGTCCTATATGCCCGTTTTTTTGGCAGGAAAGGCGGTTGCGGACAGCATAGCCAGCGCTGTGGGCGTGCCGATCGGATATTTTTCACATCAGCAGGGACATATTCGGGCGGCTGAAATCGGCCTGCAGATGCCGGAAGAATACATAGGCGTACACCTGTCCGGCGGAACCACAGAGCTTTTGAGGATTTGCCGACAGGGCTATACGGCAGAAATTTTGGGGGCCACGCAGGACATTGCAGCCGGCCAATGGATAGACCGTACCGGGGTCAAACTCAGCTTGGATTTTCCGGCGGGCCGAGCGTTGGAAATGTTGGCAGCGCAGACGGAAACAGCGGCCCCCTTTACCGTGACGGTAAAGGGCATGGATCTATTCTTTTCCGGCGCCGAGACACAGACAAAGCAGGCCATCGAAAAGGGCGTTTCCAAGGAGGAAATCGCAAGGGGCGTGTTTGTATCGCTGGGCCTTGCATTGTCCAAGGCCATCGTGCGGGCCTATCAAGAAACGGGATTGGAGTATGTATTGGTAGCAGGCGGCGTATCGGCCAATCAACTGGTAAAGACGGTGGTTACGGAGCGCTGCGCCAAAGCGGCGAAGCGATTGAGCGTGGCGTTTGCCGACCCGCTGTACGCAGGAGACAACGCGGTGGGAACAGCGTTTTTGGCAAAGGAGGCAAGATGCTAAAAGAATTGCTGAATATGATGACGATCAGCGTAACGCAGCTTAACGAGTATGCGGGCCGACTGATTGCGGGGGATGAAATGCTGCAGGGCCTGCTGGTGGAAGGAGAGCTTTCCAATTTTAAGGCACATTCCTCCGGGCACTGGTATTTCACGCTGAAGGATGCGCAGTCCTCTGTGCGCTGTGTGATGTTCCGGCAATACAACCGCAACTTAAGCTTCCGTCCGGCAGATGGGATGAAGGTGATCATCGGCGGGGGCGCCAACCTATATTTGCGGGACGGCGCTTTTCAGCTCTATGCGCAGACCATGGCCAATGCGGGCTTAGGGATGCTGTATGAAAAATACGAAGCGCTGAAGGCAAAGCTGGCTGCAGAGGGACTGTTTGACGCCAGCCATAAAAAGCCGTTAGCCAGATTTCCTCGAAGGGTCGGCGTTATTACCTCGCCAACAGGAGCGGTCATCCGGGACATTATCAATGTTTCTACGCGGCGTAATCCGGGTGTGGATATTCTATTGGCGCCTTGCCGGGTACAAGGAGACGGCGCTGCAGAGGAAATGGTAGAGGCGTTGGAGACCCTGCAGCGTATAGAGGGGATCGATGTGATCCTCATAGGCAGGGGCGGTGGCAGCCTGGAGGATCTATGGGCGTTTAACGAAGAGTGCCTGGCCAGGGCCGTATATGCATGCAAAATCCCGGTGGTAAGCTGTGTAGGGCATGAAACCGATACGACCATGGTGGACTATGCAGCGGATCTGCGTGCCCCTACACCCTCAGCCGCGGCGGAGCTGGCGGTGCCCCATGTGGACGGCTGGCGGCAGACCATTGATTTTCTCAGGGAGTCCATGGCAAAGAGGATAGAGCAGGCGCTGCATACAAGCGAGAGCCGGCTCAGCCTTCTGCGGCGGAGCGGGCCGATGGTTCAGATGGAAATGCGGATGGACCAATGGACGCAGCAGGTGCAGCAGATGAAAAAGCAAGCAGAGCTGCATGCGCTGCAAGCCTTGGACAGGCAAGAACAGGCATGGAAGGCGTTGACAGCGCGTACAGAAGCGCTGAGTCCGCAGCACGCACTGAAGAAAGGATATGTGATCCTGCGGGATCAGGCAGGCGCGCTTTTGACAAGCAAACAACAGAGCAAAAAAAATGAAATGTTTACCGTAATATTTGCAGACGGCACTGCACAGGCTGTTTGGAAAGACACAAAGGAGGAAAGCCAATGCCCGCAAAAAGGCAATTAACACTGGAACAGGCAATGACGGAACTGGAAACTATGGCCCAGGAAATGGAAACACCGGGCCTGTCCATAGACAAGATGATGGAATACTATGAAAAGAGCAGCGAATTGGCGGCCTTTTGCCAGGAAAAGCTCAATGGATATAGGGCTAGAATCGCAAAGATACAGGAAGGAAAGGAAATAGAAATTGAAGCCTGAGGCATATCAAGCACAGTATGATGCGTATCTATCCCTGGTAGAGCCCGTTTTGTCCGAGGCGCTGGAGGGGCGGCTGGAGCCGCTGAAGGAGGGCATGGCATACAGCCTGCTGGCGGGGGGAAAACGCCTGCGCCCTGTCCTAACGCTGGCCTGCTGCGATTTTTTGGGAGGCAATGTGGAAGAGGCGGCGCCGTTTGCCGCTGCGGTGGAAATGATCCATGCGTATTCACTAATCCATGATGACCTGCCGTGCATGGACGATGATGATTTGCGGCGGGGCAAGCCGACCAATCATAAGGTGTTTGGCGAAGCGATGGCGGTGCTGTCAGGAGACGGGCTTCAAAGCCTGGCCTATGAGACGATGCTGAGCCGGGCGTACAGCGAAAATGCATGGAGGGCGATGCGCGCTGTGGCCCAGGGGGCAGGAACCATGGGGATGGTATCCGGCCAGGTACGGGATATGCAGGCCGCCGGGCGAGCTGTTTCTGCCGAAACGCTGCGGCAGATCCATGCGGAAAAGACAGGCGCATTGATATTAGCCGCCTGTTTGGCAGGGGCGCATATAGCGGGTGCAAAGGCGCAGGAAATAGAAGCCATAACGGGGTATGCCAAAGCGCTTGGGCTTGCTTTTCAGATTGCAGATGATATTCTCGACGTTACCTCCACGGCAGAGGAATTGGGAAAAACGCCGGGAAAGGATGAAAAGGAACAAAAGCTCACTTATGTGAGCTTATATGGGCTGGAAGCGGCGCAGCGGATGGCGGAGCAGGCCGCCGAACAGGCCCGGCAGGCCTTGGCGGGCCTGAAGAGAAAGGCGGAATTTTTGAGTATTACGGCGCAAAAAGCAGTAAAACGGAGAAAATGATGGGTTTTATCCTGTTAAAAACATAGCTGTAACCTTAAGGTCACAGAGACAGGGCCCTGCGCAAAAAAAGCATTTGCACGCAGGGCTTTTTGCTTGATATAATACAATTCCGGTGGTGCAGTATTCTAGTCGGTTACCTATGAGCCTGAAGGCGGGGCTAAAAATCCGTCAATGGCACATCGATGAAGTCTCTGGTGTTGGCTTCTTTCGCCCAGATTGGGGCTGATGCTGGGGGTTAAGATTGTCGGGCGACTTGCAACGGCATGCGAGAGCCGACCCGGCAATCGTGGAGGCCCGTTCGGGTGGGGCGCGTATACAGACGCCTTACTTGTCGGGGTATGAACCTGTCATGCGGCCAAACAGCTGTGTACAGTGTAGCCTGCCTTGCGTGGCCGCGGTGGATGATAGGAACGCCTTATCCGTCTGGCCGGATGGATGAGAAGATTGCCTTCTGAAACCGTAGCTGCAAAAGAGGATAGGGCCATGGGCGACCGCCGAGGAAAGCTCCTAGACTGTTGGCAAGGTATACCGGGGATTACAGTGTGCTCTCACAGGCAATCTGGTCGTGTGAACGGAAACGCCACATCGTTTTGTTCAAAGGGAAACCGCCTTCTCGGCGACGGAAGGTACGAAGCGGGGAAATCCAACCAGACCTCATGGCGCAAGGTTTATTCGGTATACCACCACCGCACTGATTGTATGGGAAGGAATCCATTGAGATTAAAAAACGAGAAGGCCCCGGCAAAAAAGAAAAAAACAAGCCTGCCGGTACGCTGGGCCTTGATTACATTTTGTTTGACACTGACTTTATCAGCAGCCATGACGTACGTTTCCAGTACGATGATCGAAGGCGCTACGTTTTGGGTAGCGCTTTCTGTATTGGTCGTGCTGATTTTGCTGGGCGTGGTATTTGATATGCTGGGCGTCGCGGTGACAAGCGCCTCCCAAGCGCCGTTTGTGGCCATGGCGAGCAAAAAGGTAAAAGGGGCGAAAAACAGCCTACTGGTCTTAAAGCATGCAGAGAAGTTTTCAAATTTCTGCAACGATGTGGTAGGCGATATCTGCGGCGTAGTATCCGGCACAGCCGGGGCGGCGCTGGCGGCGCTGGCCACAGCCCAGTTTGGATTTTTGCCGGCCGCCTTTTGGTCGGTCGCGACAAGCGCGGTCATCTCTGCGTTGACGGTATCCTTAAAGGCGCTGGGGAAAGGCGTAGCGATTAATCAAAGCAAGCAGATCGTGGAGATCATTGGCAGGATATTGGCTGTATTCATAAGAAAGTAAAGGAGAGCGTGCCATGAAAATTTTGGATACCATAGAATCCGTCAACCAGATCCGCTCTCTTTCAGATCAGCAGCTTGCCCAGCTTTGCCAGGAGCTAAGGACACTGATTATTGATACAACGCTGAAAAACGGCGGCCATCTTTCTAGCAATTTAGGGGTAGTAGAATTGACGGTCGCTTTGTTATGCAGCTTTCACGTGCCGGAGGATAAGATCGTATTTGATGTTGGGCATCAGAGCTATGCCTATAAGATTCTGACCGGCAGATATAAACAATTTTCCACTCTTAGAAAAAAAGACGGCATTGCAGGGTTTCCAAGAACCGCAGAAAGCGAATATGATGCGTTTGATGCAGGCCATGCTTCCACTTCGTTGTCCGCAGGGCTGGGGCTGGCCCGCGCCCGCGACATTAGGGGGCAGCACCATCACGTGGTGTCCGTGGTAGGCGACGGCGCGCTATCCGGCGGCATGTGCTATGAAGCGCTGGACGATGGGGGGCAGATTCAGACCCCTTTTATCGTTATTTTGAATGACAATCGCATGTCCATTGCGCGCAGTGTAGGCGGCGTAAGCCAATACTTGAGCAGGCTGAGGACCGGCAGGCATTACCGCAGCTTCAAAAAGCGGGTACAAAAAGCGGTAACGGCCATTCCAAAGATCGGCCCGAGGATGGCGCGCGGTATGGAACGGCTAAAAAATAGAATCAAATATTTCGTATTGCCCAATGTGATCTTTGAAGATCTGGGCTTTACCTACATTGGGCCGATAGACGGGCATGACATCAAAAAGCTCTGCGATCTATTTGACCATGCAAAAACGCTGAAACAGCCGTGTTTTCTGCATGTCATTACGCAAAAGGGCAAGGGGTATACGCCGGCAGAGGCGAATCCTGAAAAATATCATGGGGTAGCGCCGTATCAGATTGAAACGCCTGCGCCGGGAAAAAAGACATCCAATTCGTCCCTGGTAGGGCAGACGCTGGAAAGCCTGGCCGAGCAGATGCCGTATCTGGCTGCGATCACGGCGGCTATGCCGAGCGGAACCGGGCTGGAGGCGTTTGGCAAGCGATTCCCCAACCGGTTTTTCGATGTTGGCATTGCCGAAGAGCATGCTGTTACCATGGCGGCCGGCCTGGCACGGGGCGGCGTACATCCGTTTTTTGCGGTGTACTCTACCTTTTTGCAAAGAAGCTATGACCAGCTAATCCACGACGTATGCCTGCAAAAGCTGGGCGTTACGCTGTGTATCGACCGTGCCGGCCTGGTAGGGGAGGACGGAGATACCCATCAGGGCGTATTTGACATTGCCATGTTGATGAACATGCCGAATATGACGGTGTTTTCGCCTGCCACGCAGACACAGCTGGAGCAGATGGGACGGTTTGCGGCAAAGTATCAGGCGCCGCTGG
>CAJLPK010000011.1 GCA_905208455.1 uncultured Bacillota bacterium | reverse complement strand
CAGCATCATCGCATCATTGCAGCTGTCTCCGATGGCCATGATGTTTTCCGGCGCGATCTCATAAATATCCGACAGCACCATCAGCCCCTCCGATTTATTGCTGTCCTTATGGGTGATTTCCAGCGTGTGCTCCTCTGCCGGCACGATCTCTATATCGGTAAATTCCGATATGTCTGCAAGGACCTGCTCAGCATACTCATCGTATGGCAAACGCCAGTTGATACGCATAACATCCTCTTTCACCGCATCAATCAGCGCATCGGCATCCCGGTAAAAATAAACATCCTTCCTTTTCTGCTCCTCTTCATCCATATGGGTATACCATGGCGCGCCATGGCTTTTCAGCATGCTGATATGGTCAAATCCTGTAAGCCAATAATCTGCCTTTGGATATTTCTGTATCACACGTATGATCCTTTCAATAGAGGCGGGATCAAACCGGTTGCGGTACCTCATCTCCCGCTCCTCTGCATCATAGATGGCCGATCCGTTGCATAGTACACAAAACCTGTCAAACCCTGCCTGCTGATAAATACGCTTTGTCCATGACCAGTTTCTGCCTGTGAACGCACAAACTTTGATGCCAGCCTCATGGCACCGCTTCACCGCCCGGATACTTTCCGGATGAGGCGTGTCCCCCTCCTGCAAAAAGGTCCCGTCCAGATCCGTTGCAATCAATTTTATATCTGCCATCTTTTTTCTCCCCTATCATTGCGTGCGTTTACCTGCTTTCTGACAGGCCTTCCAACCTATTGGTTGAGTTCCCGATGCAAGGCAATCTTGTAAATCGCCTGCGCTACGCCGGCGTTTTTGTTGGTATCCGTCACATAGTCCGCCACGGCCTTTAATCTCTCGTCTGCATTGCCCATCGCTACGCCCGTACCAGCCCAGGCCAGCATATACAGATCGTTAAAGCTGTCGCCAAACGCCATGACATTTTCCGGCTTCACATCATAAATATCCGCCAATACCATCAATGTCTGGGATTTATCCCCGTCCATGTGCGTAATCTCCAGCGAATGCGGGCCGGACGCCGTGATCTCTACATCCGCCACCTCCGACAGCTTTTCTCTCAGATCCTCATACGTCTCCAAAAAGGGCAGATTCAGATTCATACGCTCCACGTCTTCTGCGCAGGCCTCTATCAGCTCTTCTTTTGTGTGGTAGATATGCCCGTTCATTTGCCGCCGCATCTCTTCATCCAATGCCTGATACCATGCCCCCACATAGCCCTCCAGCATATACAGCGTTTCAAAGCCCGTAAGGCCGAAAGATGCCTGGTACCCCATCATCACATCCACGATTTTCCCAATGCTTTCCGGCTCGAACCGATTGCGGTACCTGTGCCTCCCGGTACGCCAATCCACAATGGACGCGCCATTGTTGACAACGCAAAACTGGTCAAAGCCCGCCTGCTCAATGATCTTGTTCGCACGGTTAAAGCTGCGGCCTGTGCATGCGCATACCTTGATTCCCGCCCTTTGACATTCCTTGACTGCCTGAATATTTTCAGGATGCGGGCTATCACCGCCCTGCAAAAAAGTCCCGTCCAGATCTGTTGCGATCAATTTAATTTCCGCCAAAGCTCAGCACCCCGTTCCCTTTCTTTTGTTACAACAACACCACAATACGCCAAAGCGCATTGTGGTGCTTCCCTCAAAATATCAAAGCTTGTATCGCTGCGGCTACGCCGCCCTCCCTATTGCTTGTCGTTACCATGGTAGCCACTTGCTGTACCTCCCTGCTTGCGTTGCCCATGGCAACGGATACGCCCGCATGCCTAAGCATCTCTATGTCATTTTCGTTGTCCCCAAATGCCAGCACATTTTCTGCACAGATACCAAAATGCTGACAAAGCTGCTCCAGCGCATCAGCCTTATCGGCCTGCATTGGAGAAATTTCGATATAATCGCCGTCCGCTTCTTCCATAAACATCGTTCTGCATCCATATTGCGCCTGCATATTCCGCAGCACCTGCTTTGCCTCCGCCTCGCCCTGCTTTTGGATACCGCATGTCAAACGCTGCACATCCTGGCTGCTTTTTATCATTGCGCCGGCATCAGAAAATGCCTGGATCCCCATCTTCCGCCGTTCTTCCTCATCATAGCTGCTAAACCAGGAGATTGTCCCCGACGCCTCCAAGACATGCATATAATCAAAGCCCATCAGCGACAAAAACGTAAACGGCAGTTTGGTGATCGTTTTCACCATGCCCTGTACATTTTCTCTATCAAATGCCAGGCTCCGCTCTATCCTTCCTGTCAGAAGGTTTATCATACACGCCCCATTGTTGAGCGCTGCAACCTCATCAAAGGCCACTTGCTCCAGGACGGGCTCCAGCTCCTTAAAGTTCCTCGCTGTAACCGGGCATACCTTGATCCCCTTTTCCTGACAGCATCTGATCGCTCGGATATTATCGGGATGCACCTCATCCTTTTTTGTAAGCAGCGTTCCGTCCAGATCCGTTACTATGAGTTTGATTTCCTTTTTCATAGCCTTTCCTTAAGCCCGATGCAGCGCAATCTCATAAATGGCTTTTGCCACGCCGGCGTTTGTATTGGTATCCGTGACATAATCTGCAAGATCCTTTAATCGCTGGTCTGCATTGCCCATCGCTACCCCTGTGCCGGCCCAGGCCAGCATATACAAATCATTGTAATTATCCCCTAGCGCCATCACGTTCTCCGGCTTTACATTGTAAATGTCCGTAAGAACCGTCAATGCCTCGGCCTTTGTGCCATCCTTCGCACCGATCTCCAAATAACCGTCTGTGGACTGCATAATTTCTAAATCCGTATAATTGCGCATAGCGTCGCGCACCTGTTCAAAATGCTCCAAAAACGGCAGACGGCAGTTGATGCGCTCCACATCCTCCTTGCAAGCCTCTACCAGCTCCTCTTTGGTATCGTACTCTGTCAGATGGTACAGCTCCTCTAAAAGCTCTTTGGGCTCGCTTTCAAACCAATCCTCCATACGACCTTTCAGCACCCCCGTGCTTTCCAGGCCGGTAAGGCCGAATTTTACATCCGGATAGGACAGCATCACATCCACCAACCCGGCAATGGCCTCGGGATCAAACCGATTGCGGTAGCGAAGCTCTCCCGTTTTCACCTCCACGATGGCCGCGCCGTTGTTCACAGCACAGAAGTCGTCAAATCCAACCTCTTTCACAATCCTTCTGCACTCTGCCCAGTTTCGTCCTGTACAGGCACATACTCTGATCCCTGCCTCCTGGCAGGCCCGCACAGCCTTGATATTCTCCGGGTGCGGCGTATGGCCCCCCTTCAGGAACGTACCATCCAGGTCCGTTGCAATCAGCTTGATCTGTGCCATGCAAATCCCCCCTCACAATGATATAGAATGTACAAACTCTTCCATACGGTCCAGCGCAATCCTGATCTGGTCCATAGCTGTGGCATAGGATAGGCGTACATATCCCTCTCCTGATTCCCCGAATGCAGGCCCCGGCACCATTGCCACGCTCTTTTCCCGTAATAGACGGGTGCAAAACTCTTCGCTTGTCAGCCCTGTTCCCTTTATCTCCGGAAAGGCATAGAATGCGCCCTCCGGCTCAAAACACGGCAGCCCCATTCTCCGTAGCCGCGATAAAACATATTTTCTGCGACGGTCATATTCCCTTACCATCTTTTCTACCGCAGAAAAATGATCCGACAGCCCTCTTTTAAGCGCTTCTATCCCTGCATATTGGCTCATGGATGAGGCGCACATAATCACATACTGATGGATTTTTAGCATCTGCTTTACCAGGCGCCGGTCTGCCAAAACATAGCCCAGCCGCCATCCTGTCATCGCAAACGCCTTGCTAAAGCCATTGATGACAATGGTTCGCTCCTTCATACTCGGAATGGAGGCAATGCTGACATGCCGGCGCCCATACGTCAGCTCCGAATATATTTCGTCCGAAATGACAAGAATCTCTGTTTTTTCCAAGACCTGGGCAATATGCTCCAGCTCAGATTTGGTTAAAATCGCACCCGTAGGATTATTGGGGTATGGAATAATGATGGCCTTAGTCTTTGGTGTAATCAGGCTTTCAATCGTCTCCGGCGTGATTTTACAGGCATGCTCCGCCTTTGTCGGCGCCGCAATCGGTATACCGCCGCTCATCAACACCCCGGGGGAATAGGACACATAGGAAGGGGCCGGCACGATCACCTCATCGCCTGGCTCCAAAATTGCCCTCAGCGCCAGGTCTATGGCTTCGCTGGCGCCCACCGTTACGATGCAGTCCCCCGGTCCATACTCAACACCATATCTTGTCTGGTAATATTGGCAGATCAGCTCTCTTAATTCCGATACGCCTGCGTTGGAGGAATAATGCGTATATCCATGCTCAATGGCATAAATAGCGCTTTCTGAAATGTGCCATGGGGTCGTAAAGTCCGGTTCGCCCACGGAAAGCGAAATCGCATCCTTCATTTCACTGACAATATCAAAAAACTTTCGGATACCGCTTGGGGGCATATTACGAATATGAGACGCTACCTTTTCTTCGACATTCATGGTGTCACCTTCAATCTCATATCCTCTTTGGCCTGGCCAAAGACAACCCCTTGATCCTTATATTTTTTCAATACAAAGTGTGTTGCTGTGCTAATAACCCCATCGATGCTGGAAAGCTTCTGCGCCACAAATAAGGCGACCTCCCGCAGGCTTTCGCCCTCCATCAGCACCATGATGTCATATCCGCCGCTCATCAAATAAACAGAGTGAACCTCCTCGAAACGATAAATCCTCTCCGCGACCCCTTCAAACCCCAGATCCCTCTGCGGTGTTACGCGCACCTCGATCAATGCCAATACGCGTTTATCATGATCCACCTTTTCACTGTTGATGATGGTATTGTATTTTAGAATGATACCCTCTTGCTCCATAGCCGCAATCTCATCGCACACAGATTTCTCCGTTGTGCCCAGCTGCATAGCCATTTCCTGGGGCGGCGTCCTGGAATCCTTCTCCAAGATCTCCAAAATCGATATCCGTAATTCACTCATTTGACCCGGCTCCTCACCTTTCAAAAGAAATCTATTTCAAATATATCATTCCTACCCCTGGACCGTCAACGAAACCAACAGAAAGCTTTTGGAAAACACAATAAAAAAAGAAGGCACAAAGGCCTTCTTTCTATTCTTCCGTATCTTCTTTTTCTATCGTTGGCGTAGGCTCACTTTCTGCCGTTTTTGTAGGGCTGGGCGTGATGGAGGACTGCAAAACGTGAGGCCTGCTCGCTGCATAGGTGCTGGTATTGGCCTTCACCCGTTTGATTTCCTTTCCATCCTTATCATAATATACCTTCCACGCCTCCGCCACGATACGGTTACGTCCCTTTCGTACCAGGTCCGGGTCCGTCACCACAACAGGCGTGGGATCGTATGGCGTTATTTCCACGTCTACGCTTTCCAGCTTAATCGTCATCCCGTCCGCCAGCGGCGTCCCGTATACCTCCGCTGTTACAGTTTTCTTTTCTTCATCCACATACAGCAGCAAAAACATCGGCCAATCCGTCGTATTTTTGAACTTCAGATCGGACCCGCCGGTGGTGATCATGGCATCCAACGCATGCTTTACATAGCTGGCCGGAATGCTGTGGGGCCTGCGGGATACGATCTCCACATCTGCTTTCAGCAAAGCATTGTATAATGTCGTGGATACCTGGCAAATGCCGCCGCCCGCCTGATCCGTGTACACGCCGTTTTCTATGCCCTTTGCCTTCTGCCACCCATTTTCCACGGTGCGGGGCCCCGCCGTATCATTCACTGAATATGTTTCTCCGGGCTTAATGGTACTGCCGGACAGCAGCCCGCACATCTTTTTGATGTTAAATACGCGGGAATCCGAAGACGAGCTTGCAAAGGATGTTGTCGCCGACGAAATCTTTACCGTATTGGCTTTAATCTGATCCATCGTATAGGTGGGCTGCAGGATCTCTCCAGGCACCTCAATGGTACCTGTAAAATTGCCGGAACGCACAGCCTCTGCTACCAGCTTAACAAACTCATCCTCGTTTACCGTAATGCCAGGCTGCCCCTCCACAAATTCAAACGACCCGCTGACGGCCGTATTCACCTCTACATGCGGCTCAATGGGCGCAAAATTGATCTGTGAAATGGAATTTCGGATGGTCTCCTCCAAGGTTGCATCATCGTAGGATACCTCTAAATTAAAGGCCGTTGCTTCGGCATTGCCCGCCGCCTCTCTGCGGTCGTTGATGCTTCCTGTGCGCGTCAGCCGCATTGCCTGGCGAATCGTCTCATCCACATTGGGTTTTACCCCAAATAGACTGGCCTTTACTTTTTCTTCCCGGCCTGCAAATGTCAGCGTAATGAGAAATTCTCCTTCTTGGTCCTGTGCTTCCTGGCTCAGCGCCAGTTTTGCTTGCTCAGGGGTAAGATTGGCCACGCTGATGCCATTGATTGTAATGTTGCCCGTAATGGTTCCGCCATCAAAGATCACTTCATAGTCAGATCGGTCTGTCCCCAGCCAATCCATGGCAAATCCAATGCCAACCACCAAGCATACCGCCAAAACAACCACAGCTGCTGCCATCATCATCTTGCGCTTATTTACATGCCGTCTGGGCCCGGCCGGCCTATGTAGCTGTGTTCGGCTCTTTGTCATCCGCCTCTTTCCCCTCTTTATTCAGCGCTCGGTTGCTGGGTAGGTGCCTGCGTCGGTGCCTGGGTAGGCGCTGGTGTCGGCGCTTGCGTAGGCGTCTGCGTCGGTTTTTCTGTCGGCTGCGCTGTCGGTTTTTGCGTCTTTGCCGGCTGAGAGCCTGCCAGCACACGTGCAGCTACGGCCGGATACGTATTCTTATTGATGATCTCCCGCTTAATCTCTTTTCCGCTTGCATCATACCAAATCTTCGTCGTCTGAGACTTTTTGCCATTTCTTGCCTTGGATACAAGCTTGGGATCACTTACATACTGTACGCCCGCCGGCGCCGGCACTGTGCCTATCTGCTCGCCTACGATATCAATGCTCATGCCATCCGGCAACGGATCACCCCATACCTCAAAGGTAAGCTCCTGCTTTTCGTCATCATAATAGCCTACCAAATACATGGGCCAATCCGAGTTATTTTTGAACTTAAAATCCGGTCCGCCTGTGCTGATCGTCGCGTCACAGCCAATGGACACATAGTCGGACGGGATGCTGTGGTGCACCCATTGCACCATCTCCGCATCCGCACGGATCACCGCATTGAACAGCGTGCTGGATACCTGGCATACACCGCCGCCCAGCTCCATGACAGATACTCTGTTCTGTATAGCAGGCGCTTCCTTCCAAACATTCGGATCGGTACGCGGCCCGATGGCATCGTTGCAGGAAAAGGTTTCTCCCGGCTGTACGATCTTGCCGTTGATTCGTTCTGTCGCCAATACAATATTATGCGTACGCGACGGATTTTTTTTCACCTTTGTCGTATATTTCGCTACAAGCTTTGTGTGCTCCCGCACGTCTTTTTCCACCGGCACATCGCCGGATACCGAGGCGCCTACCGCCTGCACGCCTGCCAGCGCTCCTGTCTGTACTGCAGATACAATATTTTCAATAAAGGGCTGCTCTTCAGGCTCAAAGCCCATATGGCCTTCGGTAAAAGTAAACCGTTCAGGCAGAGAGGGGTCGAAATTCGCTGTCTCTGATACCGGCTCCCGTGAAATCGAGTCAATGTATGCCTTGGCTTTTTCCCTTACCACTGCTTCATCATAGCTATATCCCATCGGCAAATCAACCTGGCCCTGGGCCGCAGCCGCCCGCTGATTTATCCGATCCTGGATATTGCCGCCGCGGCCTACGCCCATCATGCTCTTCAGCGCTGTATCCACATCAGCCTGCACACCAAAATTAGCCACTGGTACAACATCGGTATAATCTGGATACTGAATGGTCATCGTCGTAGCATTGAGCATCTCCTGCGCTGTCGGGGCCATCGCTACCTGCGCCTCGTCCGGCGTTTGCCCGCCTACCTCTACACCCGCAATCTTAACCCCAGGTGCCACTTTGCCATCATCGATCAAAATCAAGGTCTGGTCTGCCTGCGCATCGGCTGCCGCGCCCAGCAGCGGCCATAGGCAGCTAAGGCATAGCAGCACCGCCAAAACAGCCACAAAGATCCTGCTGGCTTTGGAGGCTCTATTCGATTTATGCTGTGATGTGGATGTTTTCATGCTTAACTCCTTTTAGGCTCCGCTTGGTCCTTGCCTTCTAAGTGGTCCAATTATAGCGCATACAGCCTATCTTTGCACGTATTATTTTGCCTGTTTTACGCGATACGATAAAGTATATAGGCTGTCGGATAAATGTACGTTTTCAATGCTCATCCAAGAAGGCCCTGAAAGCTCAATGGGCGCAAAATTCCACACGGCTTTGATGCCAAGCTGGGCAAAATGGTCGCAGGTTTCCTGTGCCACGCTTGCCGGGGTACAGATGATACCTACATTGATATCGTTATTTTTGACATACTCATCAAAATTAAACATGCTCCGCACCTCAACACCATCCATTTTTGTCCCGATGATATCAGGGTTTACATCAAAAATAGCATGCATCTGAAACATCTCAAACCCTTTATATAACAACAACGCACGACCGATATTCCCACTGCCCACGATCGCGCAACGATAAGTCTGATCCAATCCCAAAATCTTAATCAGTTCATCCTTAAGTTTTTTAACCTGGTACCCATACCCCTGTTGTCCAAAGCCGCCAAAGCAATTGAAATCCCTTCGTATCTGGGAGGCATTCAGCCCCATCTCCTGACTCAGCTCCTGCGAGGAGATGCGCTCTACCCCCCTTTTTTCCAATTCCAGCAGCTTGCGGTAATATTTCGGCAGCCTGCGAACGACTGTTTCTGAAACGTACTTTTCCGGCAAAAGAGCTCCTCCATTTTCAGTTGAGAGTTTTTTCACAACCATTATATCATTACAAGGCCAGAACACAAGACCTTTTGTTCATCATTCTAAACCAACCAGCATGCCCACAATGCCTAGTACCGCGCTCATCCCAATCATAACAATGGGCGACCTATCCTTACAGTGTATCCACCAGAAGCTCAGCACCGCGATCCCTACCGATAGATAATGACACCTTGGTCATCTGCCCCAGCTCCATAATGCCTGTGGTGCCCTGCAGAGAAAAAAAGGCTGTAAACGCAATGGTTATCGTTGCTGCCAGTATCATCCCGACCACAACCGGGCGGATCATATACAGCGTGCCGCGCACACGTTGATTGTGTTGAAACTGGAAAAAGTATTTGCTGACCATCATCGTAATGCAGATACACGGCAAGGAGACAGCCACCGTAGCCACCACGCCGCCGAGCAGCCCGCTCACCTTAATGCCCGTGAATGTGGCCGCGTTGATGGCCAGCGGCCCCGGCGTCATTTGTGAGATCGCCACAATGTCCGTAATCTCCTGCACCCCCAGCCACTGGTATTGTGTTACGGCGCCGGTGATCAGCGGGATCATGGCATATCCTCCGCCGAAGGTAAAGGCGCCTATTTTCAAAAATGTCAAAAACAGTATCCACAATTTAGCCATTTTCCTGCGCCTCCCTTTTTCTCATCATCCGCACTCCCCAGAACGCGCCGATGAGCCCGGCCACCAGAATCAAAAGAATGCCATTGATATTAAACTGAAAAGAGCAAACAAAAGCGATCCCCAGCACCAGCCAAGGGACGATACCGCTTACCGACTGTTTTTGCATCCGCAGCACCGCATCCAGCATCAGGCCCACAACGCACGCCCGCACACCATTCAGTGCTGCGGCTACATAGGCGTTATCCCGAAACATAGCATAAAAATACGTCACAAAGCTGAGCGTGATCATGGATGGCAAAATCACCCCTGCCGCGGAAACCAACGCCCCCTGCACACCGCGTACCCGGTATCCTACCATCAAACAACAATTTACGCTGATAACGCCGGGTAAGGACTGGGACACAGCTACCATATCAATGATTTCGCTTTCCTCTATGTAGCCGCACTTATCCGCAAATTCCGTTTTCAGTAGCGGGATGATGACATAGCCGCCGCCCCATGTCAGTGCTCCGATTTTGAATGTGCGCATAAATAGCTGCCATAGGCTTTTCTTTTGTCTTTCCATTCCCTTCCTCTTTCCCTTTTCTTTACATTCTCTCTTGCTACCCTATATAATATAATAGATTTTCCAATAAAGGAGTTTATTTTCTTGCAAAACAATCAGGAAATCCGTTTATGGGCCAAGCTCAAGAAAAAGGATCGAATCGTTCTCGACTATGCATTCCCCTGCCCCCCTGACCAGGCACTCTCCGACGGGCTTATTGAGGCCTGCCGGTATTTTGATGTTGCCGTACCGGTCGTATTGGGCAAGCATGTACGGGATATGGAGCAGTTTCACATGGTTTCGTTTTTCTCCAGGGACTTTGTTGAGGCCTTTGCCTTTTCCTCGTTGGAGCTGTCCCTCATTTTTCCTAAAAAAGATCATTCTGAGCGCAGGCCCAATCCTTTTAGCTTATGATTAAAGCAAAAAAGGGACCCATGAGGTCCCTTTTTCTATGCTCTTATTTGCCGAAATAGCGATTCAGCAAACCTTCAAACGCACAGCCATGCCGTGCTTCATCCTTGCACATTTCATGTACTGTATCATGAATGGCATCATATCCCAGTTTCTTTGCCAAAACAGCCAGATCTTTCTTACCCTGGGTAGCGCCCTGCTCCGCATCTACACGCATCTGCAGATTTTTCTTGGTATCGGCCACAACGACCTCGCCCAGCAGCTCAGCAAATTTTGCGGCATGCTCTGCTTCCTCAAACGCAATGCGTTTGTACGCTTCCGCCACTTCCGGGAACCCTTCGCGGTCCGCCTGCCGGCTCATCGCAAGATACATACCCACCTCGCTGCATTCGCCGTTAAAGTTGTCACGTAAGCCCTGTACGACTTCCGGATCTACATCCTTCGCCACACCGATGACATGCTGGTCCGCCCACTCGCGTGCCCCCTCCTGCATCGGTACAAACTTATCTGCCTTTGCATGGCATACTGGACATTCTTCCGGAACCTTGCCCTCTGCCACATAACCACAAACGGAACATACGAACTTTTTCATTTTAAGTGCCTCCTTATATTCTTAATAGTAATAGTTCTTATTTATGTTTTCATTATAGCATCGTTTCCAAAAAATGCAAGCATTTTTAAGAAAAAAAGGCGATGAATTTCATTCTATCGCCTTTTCTTCGCTTTTATATCGTTTACGATAATTCTTTCTCCATAATCTCGGCCAGCGCCCTGGCATCCGCCTCGATCACCGCCTGATCTTCTCCTTCGATCATGATGCGCACCAAATGCTCTGTACCGCTTGGGCGGATCAGAAGCCTTCCTCTGCCTTGATACGCTGCCTCCAAGCTCTTGATCTCCTGCGCAACAATAGGATTTTTCATGTATTCCGTTTTATACTGCGGCGCTACGGGTACATTCAACAATACCTGCGGATAAATATTTATTTTCTTCGCGCACTGGCTTGCCTTTTCTCCGCTGCGCATCAATAAACTCGCCAAATGAATCGCAGACTGCATACCATCCCCTGTGGTAGATTGGTCCGTCAATAATAGATGCCCCGACTGTTCTCCTCCTAAATTGTATCCGCTGCTTTTCATCTCTTCCAGTACGTACCGATCCCCTACCTGCGTGGTTGCAATCTTTATACCATAGGGCTTTATCGAAAGCGCCAGTCCCATATTGCTCATCACCGTTGCTACCAGTGTATCCTGGTTCAACCTCCCGTTTTCTTTCATATCAATTGCAAGCAGGCCCATGATCTTATCTCCATCCATCAATGCGCCTGTTTCATCGCAAGCAATCAGCCGATCCGCATCTCCGTCAAAGGCAAAGCCAAAGTCCGCAGCGCTCCGGCGCACTGTTTCGCACATCGCTTCTGGATGTGTTGAGCCGCAGCCGTCATTGATATTTTTCCCATCTGGCTGATTGTGCAGTATGATGGTCCTTGCCCCCAGCTTTTCAAATATACGCTGCGCCAAATTGCTGGCAGCTCCATTAGCACAGTCCAATACAATGGTCTTTCCCGATAACCGCACATCAGTCTGCGCCGTTAAAAAATCAATATAGCGCTGCTCCGCATCCTCCATCGTGCGCGGTGTCAGCGTTTTCAGGCCGCCGGGCACCTCGATATCCTTTAACATCGCCTCAATCTCGTCCTCCAGCGCATCCGGCAGCTTATACCCAAACTCATCGAAGAACTTGATCCCGTTATACTTTGCAGGGTTATGCGAAGCAGAAATCACTATTCCTGCCTTAAAATGTCCGCTCTGCACTAAATAAGCGACTGCCGGCGTGGGCACAACACCGGCCGAAACAGCCACGCCCCCTGCTGCAGCAATCCCCTGCATCAAGGCATTTTGCAGCACCGGCCCTGATTCACGCGTATCCATTCCAATTAAAATATGAGGCTGCTCCTGTGTCTTTGCCAGCACCTTTGCCCCAGCATAGCCCAGCTGATATGCCAGCTTTTCTGTTAGCTCTTCTCCCACGAGGCCTCTTACTCCGTCTGTCCCAAACAATCTAGCCATTTGATAACCCCCGATATTTTGTTATCTCTACCTTATATCATTCAGATAAGTATTGCTCTGCACTCGCTACTGCAACAGCGCCATCCGCGCAGGCTGTAACGACTTGTCTTAGCGGCGTTGTGCTGATATCCCCTACAGCATATACGCCGGGCAAATTGGTTTTCTTTCCCGCATCTGTCTGAATATAGCCAGCTTCCGTCAGCGTCACTTGGCCTTTTACCATCTCGTTTTGCGGCAAATAGCCAGCAGCAATGAAAATCCCATCACAAGCAATGCGCATTTTCTCTTTTGTTTCCACATGCTCTACAAGTAAGCCGGAAACCACATCTCCGCTTTGTTCAATGGACACCGGCACATAAGGGGTCATCATCGTTACATTGGAAAGTGCCCGTGCCTTTTCCTGCAGCCTCTTTGCCGCCCTGAATTCATTCCTTCTGTGGACAATGGTCACCTTTTCGCAAAGATTGGCTAAATACTGCGCATCCTGGAATGCAGTATCTCCTCCTCCAATGATCACCGTCTGCTTGCCTTTGAAAAAGAAGCCGTCGCACGTCGCACAGTAGCTTACGCCCCTGCCGCGCAGCGCTTCCTCTCCCGGCAGGCCCAGCGTCCTGGGCTGCGCTCCCATAGCCAGAATCACCGCGCGGGCCATATATGTATGCTGAGATGTCACAATTTTCTTTTCCTTACCCACTAACTCCATCTTTTTCACAGGCTCATAGGCAAATACCGCGCCTAGATTCTGCGCCTGCGCCTGCATCGCCATCGCCAGGTCCACACCGCCAACCCCGTCGGCAAAGCCCGGATAATTTTCAATATGGTGTGTCGTCGCAGCCTGGCCTCCCGGCGCCATCTGCTCCAATATGGTAAAAGACATACCGGCGCGCGCTGCATAAATAGCAGCAGAAAGCCCTGCCGGCCCGGCGCCAACAATCAATAGATCCTGCATCGCTTTCTCCTTTTCTTTCGATTGGTGTTTTATCTCTCTTATATTTTTTATATTATACCCCAAATATAGGGAGAATGCCCAGGGAAAACATTTTCTGCTTTCCCGCTGCAAAAAGAAAACTCCGCCAAAAGTTTGGCGGAGTAAGAATGTTTTTTAACGCTTGCTGAACTGCGGTGCTCTGCGAGCTGCTTTCAAGCCGTATTTCTTACGTTCTTTCATGCGTGGGTCACGCGTCAGGAACCCTGCCTGCTTCAACGCAGGGCGCAGATCTTCATCTGCCTGCAGCAATGCCCTGGACACACCATGGCGAATCGCGCCCGCCTGGCCGGTAAATCCTCCGCCACATACATTGACGTGTACATCGAACTTATCCTCCAGACCCGTCACGACCAAGGGCGATTTCGCTGCCATTTTCAGCGTTTCCAGGCCAAAATATTCTTCCAGATCGCGTTTGTTTACAATGAAAGCACCTTTGCCCGGCACCAAGCGTACACGTGCTACGCTCTTTTTCCGTCTGCCGGTTCCCAGGTATTGCGCTTTAGCTGCCATCTGTTATGCCTCCTTACACTTCCAGCGTCTCAGGCTGCTGGGCTTCGTGGTTATGATTCGGGCCCGCATAGACCTTCAGCTTTTTAATCATTTGGCGTCCCAGAGAATTTTTCGGCATCATGCCCTTTACGGCGTGCTCCAGCGCAAATTCGGGACGGGTCTCCATCAGCGTGCGATAGGTGGTTTCTTTGAGGCCACCCGGATGCCCTGTATGGCGGTAATATACTTTTTGATCCAGCTTGTTGCCGGTAAATACCAGCTTGTCTGCATTGACGACGATCACATAATCGCCCATATCTGCATGCGGCGTAAATTCAGGTTTATGTTTGCCTCTCAAAATGTGAGCAACACGGCTCGCCAGACGGCCGAAGGTCTTGCCTTCCGCGTCTACTACGTACCATTTGCGCACCAGGGCATCTTCCCCAGGCATATAGGTTTTCATAGGATGCTTCCTCCTGTACTCTGTCCACGGATGAGCAAGGCCGTGCACAGAGGATATGATAAGATTCTAGTTTCGCGTTTCACTCCGGGGCTAATGGTGCAAAACAGCGCTTATATATTTTATCCAAATGCTGGTTTTCTGTCAACCAAAACTTTGAAAAAAGCCCGATTCTATGCGGAAAAAGTCCCATCCAGCATACTTTTTTCGCATAGATACTGCTCATAGCTCGGCGGCGCGCCGTAATATACACGCTGCAGGATCAATCCCTGCGGCGGCGCCGTCATCCCTCCCTGTATGCGCTCCTTTGTGAGCAGCATCTTGGCAAAGGCGTCTGTTTGCAGCTTTCCGCGGCCTATATCAATGAGCGTTCCAGCGATAATGCGCACCATATTATACAAAAAACCGCTCCCTATGACATCTAAAATCAATAGATCGCCTTTTTTTTGCAGCTGTGCTAAATAGATCTCCCGCGTGGTATCCTTTACAATGCTCCCTGAGGCAGCAAACGCGGCAAAATCATGCCTTCCCAAAAGCACATTCAACGCCTCCTGCATTTTTGCAGCTTCCAGCGCATACGGCACGTGCGCTACCGTCCTTCGGTTGAGCGCGCTGGCATGTTTGTGATTGTAAATGGTATAGCGGTACCATTTTGCCTTAGCATCAAACCTTGCATGAAACGTCTCTGCCACTCGTATTGATTCCTTAATGCGTATATCCTTCGGCAGCGTAAAATTCAGCGCATACGCTATGCGTTCCGGCGGGATTTTTGTTTCTATGTCAAAATGACATACCATCCCCGCTGCATGCACGCCGGCATCCGTCCGGCTGGCGCCTTGTACGCATATCGGCGTGCCGAAAAGCCGCTGCAGCGCTTCTTCCAGCCTTTGCTGCACGGTAACAGCGTTGTTCTGCCTCTGCCAGCCAGCATACTCCGTGCCGTCAAACTCAACGATCAGCTTTATACGCATCAAAACCCTCCTACCGTAGCAAGCAGGTAAGCCGCCACCATGATGAGCAGGCCGATATAATCGCGCCCGCCCATGTGCAGCACGGTAAGCTTCGTTCTTCCTTCTCCTCCATGATAACAGCGCGCTTCCATCGCTGTGGCCAATTCCTCTGCCCGGCGGAACGCCCCCACAAACAGCGGTACCAGCAAGGGGACCAGGCTGGCGGCCCGTTTGAAAAGCCCTCCTGTATCAAAGTCCGCACCCCTGGCCGCCTGTGCCTTGCGGATGCGGTCCGCCTCCTCAGCCAGCGTAGGGATAAAACGCAGCGCGATCGACATCATCATCGCCATCTCATGTACCGGAAACCGAATGGCTTTCAGCGGCCTTAGCAGCGATTCTAATCCATCCGTCAGCTGCAGAGGCGCCGTTGTCAGTGTGAGCATCGAAGTACCGGCCACCAGCAGCGCCAAACGCACAGACATCTGCACGGCAAACAAAAGGCTTTCTTTTGTAATGGTAAAGATCCACCAATGCACCCATACCGTTTGTCCCGGCGTCAAAAAGATATTCAGGACAAAAGTAAAAATTAAGATAAAAAGAATTGGCTTTAGCCCTTTCAGGACAAACCGAAACGGCACGCGGGACAGAAGGATTGTGCCCAATAGCATTCCCAGTATCATCCCATATCCCTGAATGGTATTTACCAAAAAGGCCAGCACCATAAACGCAATCGCCAGCACGATTTTGATGCGTGCATCCAGCCTATGGATCACAGACTCTGCCGGGAAGTACTGGCCCAGGGTCATATCACTCATCGCCATGGTCTCGTCCCTCCTCCAGCGTCTTTTTTAAGTGAGCTGCAAACTCCGCAGGATTGCGCGAAAAGGGTACGATCAGCCCCTTGGCCCGCAATGCCTTTGTCAGCCTGCTCAGCGTCGGAACCGCCAAGCCGGCTTGCTTTAGCTCCTCCTCATGAGAAAAGATTTCTTCCGGTGTTCCAAAGCGCATCAATTTCCCCTGGTGCATCACAGCCAGCTTATCCGCATACATGGCCATGTCCTCCATGGAATGGGACACCATCAATACGCCCATCCCGGTTTGCTCCGGCAACTTGCGGATCATTGTCAAAAGGTTTTTGCGTGCTTCCGGGTCCAGGCCTGCTGTCGGCTCATCCAGCACGAGGTAATCCGGCTCCATTGCCAAAACACCCGCGATGGCCACCCGTCGTTTTTGCCCGCCGGATAGATCAAAGGGGGAACGCTCTGCAAAATCTTCATAATCTATTTGCATCAGCGCCATCGCCGATTTGGCTCGTTCGAGCTGCTGTTTTTCGGGCAGTCCTAAATTTTTGGGCCCAAAACAAATATCCTTGACCACCGTTTCCTCAAACAGTTGCTGTTCGGGGTACTGGAACACCATGCCTACCTTCGTACGGATCGCCTTTTTATCATATTTTCCTAAAAGCTCCACCCCGTCTACCACAACACGGCCGGTTTGCGCCTGTTCCAATCCATTCAAATGCTGGGCCAGCGTGGATTTTCCGCTTCCGGTATGGCCAATGATTCCGGTGAGCTGTCCTTTCTCGATTTCAAGCGAAACATCCCTTAATGCCTCTACCAAAAACGGTGTTCCCTTTCCGTAAACATGGCTGAGGTTTTCTATCACAATCGGCATATCTGTTCCACCATCTCTTCCATTGAAAGTCCGGCCCCTACTTCCATACCCCGTTGGCGGCATTCGTACGCTGTCTCCATCAGCATCGGCAGCTCCAGGCCCCAAGACACCAGCTTGTCTGCATGATTTGTAAAGATTTCCTCCGGCGTGCTGTCCAGTACAATCCTGCCTGTATCCATCACGATCATGCGCTGTGCCTTAAGCGCCTCATCCATAGAATGGGTAATGTGGATCAGCGTAATGCCGCTTTCATGCAATTCATCCAGCGTCTGCATAACGGCTTCCCGGCCGCTCGGGTCCAGCATAGAGGTTGGCTCAT
Organism: uncultured Bacillota bacterium; assembly: GCA_905208455.1. GTDB lineage: Bacteria > Bacillota > Clostridia > Christensenellales > QAND01 > UMGS1975. The sequence continues at coordinate 16,812 of CAJLPK010000011.1, read as the reverse complement.
CCAAAATGATAAGCTGCGGCTGCATGGCCAATACGCCGGCAATGCCCACTCTTTGCTTTTGCCCGCCGGACAACGTATGCGGCGCACGCTTAGCAAAGGCCGTCATCCCCGTTTGAGCCAACGCCTGATCCACACGCTTCCGAATTTCTTCGGTCGGCACGCCCAGGTTCTCTGGCCCAAATGCCACATCCTCCTCTACCACCGAGGCTACGATTTGGTTGTCCGGGTTTTGGAAAATCATCCCTGCACATTTACGAATTTCCAGGGTTTTGCTTTCGTCCTTTGTATCCATGCCAAATACGCGCATCACGCCTTCTGTAGGCTGCAACAGCGCGTTGATATGCCGAGCCAGTGTGGATTTCCCGCATCCGTTGCGTCCTGCCACGGCCACGTATTCGCCTTGCTCAATGTCAAAGGTCAAATCGCGCAGCGCAGGCTGCTCTCCATAATAAAATTGCAGGTGCTCGCACTCTACTGCCTTCATGGCTCTTTCCCCTTCCATACAAACAAAGGGAGCCCCTCGGCTCCCTTTCGCTTGTCTGTTTACACCAATTCTACGATGGCCATATTAGACGCATCGCCGCGGCGCGGGCCGGTTTTGATGATGCGGGTATATCCGCCTCCCTGGCCCAAATCCTGTGCACGCTTCTCATACTTCGGAGCGATTTCACGGAAAAGCTTTTCAACAACCGGATTTTTTACGTCACTGGTACGCGCTTTATAATCCGACTTTGATTCCTTTTCTCCCTTTGCTTCCGGTACGTTGTACAGATACGCCAACATTTGACGTCTCGCCGCCAGCTTGCTGGGAGCGTCGTTGGTGTATTGCTCGCCGTTTTTGGTTACGATTTCCGTATTGTTATACTCTTTGATTGCAAGAGTAATCATCTTTTCTGCAATGCTGCGCACTTCCTTGGCGCGGGCTTCGGTGGTCTCGATTTTGCCGTTCCAGAGCAGCGCCGTCGTCAGGTTGCGCAAAATGGCTTTCCTTTGGTCGCTTCTGCGGCCAAGCTTACGGTATGCCATAGTGTACGTTCCTCCTCTTTAATCATCGCTTGCGCGGAGGGAAAGCCCGAGTTCTTCCAGCTTCTGCTGGACTTCTTCCAGCGACTTACGCCCCAAATTGCGCACTTTCATCATTTCTTCCTCGGTCATCTTGACCAATTCCTCTACTGAGCTGATCCCTGCCCGTTTCAGGCAGTTGTAGCTGCGTACGGAAAGATCCAGATCATCGATGGATTTTTCATAAACACCGTCTCTGCGCTCATCTTCCTTCTGCACCATGATTTCCACATCCCCTACATGGTCCGTCAGGTTGATAAACAGCATCAGATGCTCACTCATGATTTTGGCTGCCAAGGAAGCGGCTTCTTCCGGCGAGATCGTGCCGTCCGTCCAAACTTCCAGCGTCAGTTTATCATAGTCCGTGACTTGCCCTACACGCGTGTTTTCCACCGTAAAGTTCACTTTGGTCACAGGCGTGAAGATCGAGTCAATGGCAATGACCCCAATGGGCTGGCCCTGCTTTTTATTTTTGTCGGCATATACATAGCCGCGGCCATGCTCTATGTTCACTTCCATATTCAGCACGCCATCTTCACCCAGCGTTGCGATGTGCAGATCCGGGTTCAAAATCTCTACCTCAGCATCTGCCACAAAGTCTCCCGCTGTTACCTCGCAAGGCCCTTTTTTCTCGATCCGGAGGGTTTTCGGGCCCTCTGAATGCAAGAGAACCGAGATACGCTTCAAGCTCAGCACAATATCCGTAACGTCTTCCTTTACGCCCGGAATCGTGCTGAATTCGTGCAACACACCGTCAATACGTACATTGGTAGCCGCTACGCCCGGAAGCGAAGAGAGCAGGATACGGCGCAGGGAATTCCCCAGCGTCGTCCCAAAACCGCGTTCCAGCGGTTCCACGACAAATTTGCCATACGTAGGTTCTAAGATCACGCTTTCAAGGTTCGGCTTTTCGATTTCGATCATACGTGTTGCTCCTCCTTTGCTTTTTCCCCCCTATGGGTCAAGGGTGTTATCTGGAGTAGAGCTCAACAATCTGGTGCTCCTCAATGGTCAGGTCGATATCGTCACGCTGCGGCAGCGCAATGACCTTGCCCACCAGATTTTCGTGATCCAAGGACAACCATTTTGGAACCATACGGTTTCCCTCTTCACGAAGCTGTTTCAGGTTCTCCATGCTCTGGGACCCGGAACGGACTGTAATTTCGTCATTCAGCTTTACACGGAACGACGGAATGTTTACTTTTTTGCCGTTGACACGGATATGTCCATGGGTAACCAGCTGACGTGCATGCGCACGGCTATCGCCCATACCCAAACGGTACACTACATTATCCAAGCGGCGTTCCAGCAGCGTCAACAGGTTTTCGCCCGTTACGCCCTTCATGCGGCTTGCCTGCTGAAAATATCCGCGGAATTGTCCTTCCAATACGCCATAGGCACGGCGCGCTTTTTGTTTTTCACGCAGCTGAATGCCATACTGGCTTTGCTTTTTGCGGCTAACGCCATGTTGTCCAGGAGGCGTGGGGCGCTTCACAATCGCACATTTCGCTCCAAAACAACGATCCCCCTTAAGGAAGAGCTTTGCGCCTTCCCGGCGGCATTGCCGGCAAACGGAATCTGTATATCTTGCCATATTTGCTTTCTCCTCCTTTGCTTAGACGCGGCGGCGTTTCGGCGGGCGGCATCCATTGTGCGGAATGGGTGTCGTATCCTTGATCAGGGTGACCTCCAGGCCTACTGCCTGAAGGGAACGAATCGCAGCCTCACGGCTGGAACCCGGCCCTTTTACGTACACTTCCACGGTGCGGAGCCCATGCTCTTTGGCGGCCTTGGCGGCCGTTTCTGCTGCGGTCTGCGCAGCAAACGGCGTGCTCTTACGGCTGCCGCGGAACCCTAAGCCGCCGGAACTGGCCCAGGAGATTGCATTGCCGCCCATGTCTGTGATGGTAACGATGGTATTATTGAAGGAGGAGTGGATATGGACCTGTCCTCGCTCCACATTTTTGCGTTCACGACGCTTGCGGGTCGTGGTGCGTTTCTTTTGCTTCGCTGCTGCCATGATACTCCCTCCTTTACTTCTTTCTTCCGCTTACAGTCTTTTTCGGACCTTTGCGGGTACGTGCATTCTGCTTTGTGCTCTGTCCGCGTACGGGCAAACCACGGCGATGGCGAATGCCTCTATAACAGCCGATCTCGATCAGACGCTTAATGTTCAACTGAACCTCACGGCGCAGATCGCCCTCGACCTGAATGTTTTTGTCAATATAATCACGCAAAAGAGCCTCTTGGTCTTCCGTCAGGTCGCGGACTCTGATGTCCGGATCCACGCCGGTCGCTTCAAGGATCCTTTGAGCTGTCTTACGGCCGATCCCGTAGATGTATGTCAGCCCTATTTCGACTCGCTTTTCTTTCGGCAAGTCGATGCCTGCAATACGTGCCATATGTGTATGAACACCTCCCAGAAAAATTCATGTATACAAACGCGCGGTGGGGTATATACCCACTTCAGCCGCCCGCGCGAGAGATTTTAGCCTTGCTTTTGCTTATGTTTCGGGTTCGTGCAGATGACCATCACCTTGCCGTGCCGGCGGATGATCTTGCATTTTTCGCACATCGGTTTGACCGAAGGACGTACTTTCATGGTGATTCCTCCTTACAACTTAGCGGCCCTTGCCGCGCCAGGTGATCCTGCCGCGGGAAAGGTCGTAGGGCGATAGTTCAATGGTAACCTTATCTCCCGGTAAAATACGGATGTAATGCATCCTCAGTTTCCCGGAAATATGCGCCAATACCTTATGGCCGTTGGGAAGCTCTACTTCAAACGTGGCGTTGGGAAACGCGTCCGTTACACGGCCTTCCACTTCAATTACATCACTCTTGGACAAGTTGGCCCTCCTTTTGCATCTCCGCGGCCTTGTTGGAAAAGCCCGCCTCTTTCAAGGCCTTTTGGATCTCAGCATCAAACACATGGATGCCTTCCTGCAGCTTTTCTGCAAGTCCTTCCAAAATGGTCCCTGTTACATCGATATGTTTGATCTTCTTTCTCTTTGGCGCCTGCTGTTTTCGGTAAACGCCATCCACAAGGTCTACATATTGGCAACCATCGTATGAGTATACCATAAAATACTTGCCTTTGTCTCGCCCTTGTTTGCTTTTTACAACACTTCCCAGAGAAATTTTCACTTCCATCAGACTTCCTCCGGCAAAGCGGTTAAAATAACAGGCCCTTCTTTGGTAATCGCCACCGTGTTTTCATAATGGGCAGACAGCTTCCCGTCCGCTGTTACACAGGTCCAGTCGTCATCCAACTCATAGACACGGTGTGTCCCCTCATTGACCATCGGCTCGATGGCTAGGACCATGCCCTCCTTGAGCACTTCTCCCGTATTGGGTTTCCCATAGTTGCGCACTTCCGGATCTTCATGAAGCTGCTTGCCAATCCCATGCCCTGTCAGCACGCGGACCACGGAATACCCATTTTCCTCTGCCAACGTCTGCACGGCATGACCGATGTCGCCCAGGCGTTTGCCCGGATAACAGAACTTCAGCGCTTCAAAAAAGCTTTGCTCCGTGACCTCTACCAACCGACGTGCTTCTTTGGAGCAGTCTCCCGCAAAAAAGGTTCTCGCCATATCCGACTGATACCCGTGCAATTCCACGCCAAGATCCACCGAAACGATGTCTCCCTCCTGAATTACACGATCGCCCGGAATACCATGCACGATTTCGTCATTGATAGAAATACAGATATGCCCGGGAAATCCGCCATAGCGGTAGAAAGAAGCCTTCCCGCCACGGGAACGGACAAAATGCCAGAAAATATCATCTACCTCCTGGGTTGTCATTCCTGGGCGTATGGATTTCCCCACCAACTCCATTGCTTCGGCAGCCACAGCGCCTGCCTGGCGCATAAGATGGATTTCCCGTTCCGATTTCAGCTTAATCATTTGCCAAATTCCTTATCCAGGATCGCACAGATGTCTGCAAACACATCATCAATACCGCGTGTACCATCCACCGATCTTAAAACGCCTTTTGATTGATAGAAGTCAATCAGCGGGCTGGTCTGCTCATGATACACATGTAAACGGTTTGCTACTGTTTCCGGCGCATCATCCGTGCGCTGGATCAGTTCACCGCCACAGGTATCGCAAGTGGATTCCTTATGGTTGTCTACATGGTACGTTGCCCCGCAGGCCTTGCATACCCGACGGCCGCTCAAACGTTGAATGATGCTTTCATCCGGCACATCAATGTCAATGGCCAACTCGATATCAGCCTTTTCCGCCAGCGCTTCCGCTTGCTTTAGCGTGCGCGGAAAGCCATCAAACAAAAATCCGTTTTTGCAGTCCGGCTGCGTCAGTCTGGAGGCTACGATACCAATGACCACTTCATCCGGCACCAACTGGCCTGCATCCATATATTTTTTTGCTTCCAGGCCAAGCTTGGTCTGTTGTTTGATTTCGCCTCTCAGGATGTCCCCGGTAGAGATATGCGGCAACGCGTACTTTTCACAGACACCTACGGCCTGCGTGCCTTTCCCTGCACCGGGAGGGCCAAGAAATACTAAGTTCATCTTGCTGCCTCCCCTATTTCAGAAATCCTTTGTAATGCCTCATGAGCATTTGTGATTCCAGTTGCTTAGAGGTCTCCAAGGCTACCGATACCGAAATCAATACCCCCGTTGCCGTCAAAGCCATAATATTAGTACCCACCAGGCCAGCAATCAAGCCGGGCAGTGTTGCCAATAATGCTAGGAATAACCCGCCAAACAAGGTCAAACGGCTGGAGATCTTTCCTAAGTAATCGCTGGTCGGTTTCCCAGGACGGATGCCCGGAATGAACCCGCCATATTGCTGAATATTTTTGGACACTTCCACAGGATTAAAGGTAACCATATTGTAAAAGTATCCCAATGCAACAATCAAAATTGCAAAAATGAGATTGTATGGGATGGTAGCCGAATTCATCCAACGGCCCCACCAAAGCGCAAATCCGCTCTGTGGCCAAAAGCTCGCAATCATGCCGGGAAATTGCAGCAAGGTCACTGCAAAGATGATCGGCATAACCCCTGCGCTGTGCACCTTCATCGGAATGTTGGTGCTTTGTCCACCATACATTTTACGGCCTACTACACGCTTGGCATATTGCACCGGGATGCGGCGCTCTCCGCAATCAATGAACACAACGCCTGCTACAATCGCCACATAGATGACAACGATAGGCAGCAAAGCCCAGGCATTGACTTCTCCGGCAAAAATATTTTGCATAAAGCTCCATACCGTAACCGGCAAACGAGCCACGATGCCAATAAAGATCAGCAGGGACACGCCGTTTCCGATGCCTTTTTCGGTGATCTTTTCACCCATCCACATGACAATACACGCGCCGGCCGTTAAAGTCAGGATCATCGTAATCTTAGAAAGCAGATCCGTTGTAAGCATATAGCTGCGCAGGCTCATCACCATACCAATGCTCATAATCAACGCCAACCCAATTCCCACGTAGCGGGTGATGCGTTTGAGCTTTTCGCGTCCTTCTTCGCCGCCCTCTTTGCTCAAGCGTTCCAATGCAGGAATGGCAAACGTCAGCAACTGCATCACGATGCTTGCGGTAATATACGGCGAAATACCGACGGCAAAAATCGTAAAGCCAGCCAGCGAACCCCCGGTAATCATGTTCAAAAATCCTAAAATATCAGAACCTTCTACCGTTTGTTTGATGGCGGCAACATCCATCCCGGCAATCGGAATGAACGACGTGCCAATTCGGTATACCAAAAGCATGAGTAACGTATAGAGGATTTTCTTTCGCAAATCCTCTATACGCCATGCATTTTTGAAAGTTTCAAGCATTATCCAATCACCTCTACGCTACCGCCGGCAGCGCTGATCTTGTCTTGGGCTGTTTTCGTAAGCTTGGTTGCTTTCACAGTAAGCTTTTTGTTCAATTCGCCATGGCCCAATACCTTCAGGCCATCGCCAATCTGATTGATAAGGCCGCGCTCTTTCAGCGATTCGGCCGTAACTACAAATCCATCCTCCAAGCAGTTCAAGTCACGGACATTCACCGTAGCATACTCCTTGGCAAAGATGTTGGTAAAACCACGTTTGGGCAAGCGCCGGGTCAGTGGCATCTGGCCGCCCTCAAATCCAGGGCGTACGCCGCCGCCGCTGCGGGCCCATTGCCCTTTATGGCCTCTTGTGGAGGTTTTTCCGCGGCCGCTACCCGGGCCTCTGCCCACGCGTTTTTGCGCACGGGTTGCGCCCTGTGCAGGCGTAATTTCATGCAGCTTCATAGGGTTTCCTCCTTATGCTTCCACTTCTTCTACACTCACCAGATGTTTGACCTTAAAAATCATCCCGCGAATGGAAGGATTATCGACGTGGACCGCAGAAGAATTGATCTTCTTTAAGCCCAGCGAACGAACCGTGTCTTTCATGGATTGATTGCTGCCAATGGTACTCTTTTTCAGGGTCACTTTCAGCTGTTTCATCTGATCATTGCCCCCCTCAACCCAAAATTTCAGCTACGGATTTGCCACGCAGTTTGGCAACCTGCTCTGCCGTCTGAAGCATTTTCAGCCCCTCCAGCGTCGCTTTTGCACAGTTTGCCGGGTTGTTGGAACCATAGCTCTTCGTACGAATGTCCTTGATGCCGGCCAGCTCCAATACCGCACGGACAGGACCGCCCGCAATAACGCCGGTACCTTCCGGGGCCGGAAGCAAGAGAACCAACCCTTTGCCAAATTTCCCCTTGACCTCGTGCGGAATGCTGGTGCCTACGATCGGCACGCGAACGAGGTTGCGCTTTGCATCCTCTGTGCCTTTGCGGATCGCCTCCGGGATCTCAGCTGCTTTGCCGCTGCCAATACCGACTAGACCGTTTTCATCACCGACAACGATCAGGGCAGTAAAGCGGAAATTGCGTCCGCCCTTTACTACCTTAGCTACGCGGTTTACGGCAACAAGTTTTTCTTTCAGTTCTAAGCCTGTTGTGTCAATGCGCACTGTTGTATCCCTCCGTTTTAGAAGTCCAGTCCGGCTTCGCGGGCCCCTTCTGCCACATTGGCCACACGGCCAGTGTAGAGATAGCCTCCGCGATCGAACACGACTTGCTTGATGCCAGCTTCCAAGGCTTTTTTGCCCGCCTGGGAGCCTACCAACTTGGCGGCCTCCAGCTTGGACATTTCCTTGACTTGGTCGCGGATCGCAGGATCCAGCGTAGAGCTGGCTACCAGCGTTCTGCCTGCTGCATCGTCAATCAATTGCACATAGATATGGCTGTTGCTGCGGAAAACATCCATCCGCGGGCACTCAGCCGTCCCCATGATATTCTTGCGAGTACGGCGGTGACGCGCAATGCGAATCTTGTTTTTATCCGGTTTATTAATCATGCTGCACGTCCCTCCTTACTTACCTGCTTTGCCGACCTTGCGGCGAATGTACTCATCCACATACTTGATGCCTTTGCCTTTGTAGGGTTCCGGCGGGCGCACCTTGCGCACATTGGCCGCTGTTTCGCCTACCAGCTGCTTGTCAATGCCATTGACCACGATCTGCGTCGGGCTCGGCACATCAAAGGTAATCCCCTGCGGCTCTTCCATCTCTACCGGATGGGAAAAGCCCATATTCAGCACCAGCTTTTTCCCCTGTTTTTGCGCACGATAACCAACACCGACGATTTCCAGCTCTTTTTTGTAGCCTTCGGATACGCCTGTTACCATGTTTTGAATCAGGGAACGGGATAAACCGTGCAGTGCACGGTGATTTGCTTCATCCGTAGGACGTTCTACCGTCACTACATTGTCTGCCACGGATACTTTCATATCATCGTGGATTTTCTGCGAAAGCTCGCCCTTGGGACCTTTCACGTGTACGGTGTTGCCCTGCTCCACCGTGACGCTTACCCCATTGGGCAGGCTGATCGGCTTTTTGCCAATTCTGGACATAACCACACCTCCGTGGGCGCCATCTTACCAGATGTACGCCAATACCTCTCCGCCGATGTTGTTCTGGCGGGCCTTTTTATCGGTCATTACGCCTTTGCTGGTGGAGATGATGGCAATACCAAGGCCACCCAACACCTTAGGAACTTCTTCTTTGCGGGCGTATACGCGCAAGCCAGGCTTGCTGATACGGCGCAATCCCGTAACGACGCTTTCGTTGTTCGGACCATACTTCAGGCCGATCTTGATCTTGCCCTGCGGGCCTTCCTCATCGACCTCTACGGTTTTGATATATCCTTCATCCAGCAGAATCTGCGCGATGGCTTTCTTCATATTGGACGCGGGGACTTCTACGCTTTCGTGCCGGGCGACCAACGCGTTGCGGATGCGGGTCAGCATATCGGCAATGGGATCCGTTACGATCATGTTGTATCCTCCTCTCCGCGATTACCAGCTTGCCTTGCGCACGCCTGGAATCTGTCCTTTGTAGGCCAGTTCTCTAAAGCAGATACGGCAGACGCCATATTTGCGGAGCACACTGTGCGGGCGGCCGCAGATGCGGCAGCGGGTGTACGCCCTAGAAGAGAACTTTGGCTCGCGCTGTTGCTTATTGATCATGCTTTTTTTAGCCAAGGTTGTTCCTCCTTTTAGTTCTGGGCAAACGGCATTCCAAGGAGTGCCATCAGCTCACGCGCTTCCTCATCGGTTTTTGCCGTGGTCACAAAGACGATATCCATACCGCGTACTTTGTCCACCTTATCATACTCGATTTCCGGAAAGATCAGCTGTTCCTTGATGCCCAGCGCATAGTTGCCTCTTCCGTCAAAAGACTTATCCGAAACGCCGCGGAAGTCGCGTACGCGGGGCAATGCAATGTTGAGCAGACGATCTGCAAACTCATACATGCGATTGCTGCGCAGCGTCACCTTTGCGCCGACGTTCATGCCTTCACGAAGACGGAAATTCGCAACGGATTTACGAGCCTTGGTCACTACGGGCCGCTGGCCTGCGATCATCATCATATCATTGACGGCCGCTTCCAGCCCTTTGGCGTTGTCCTTTACATCGCCTAGGCCCATGTTCAAAACGATTTTTTCCAGTTTCGGCACCTGGTTGATGTTCGTATACTTGAACTTAGCCATCAGCGCCGGAACGATTTCCTCTTGGTATTTCTGCCTCAAACGAGGCATTGCCTGTTCGGCCATTTACTTACCCTCCTTGTGGCACTCAGCCAAGTTCAGCCGCGCATTTCTTGCATACGCGAACCTTCTTGCCGTCCGGAAGAACCTTGTAGGAAATGCGGGTGGCTTTGTTGCACTTATCGCATACCAGCATCACCTTAGAAGCATAAACGGGCGCTTCGGAACGAACGATTCCGCCCGGGTCCCCCTGCCCTTTCGGTTTGGTATGGCGTGCTACAATGTTCACGCCCTCTACAACGACTTTTCCTTCTTTGGGCAGTGCGCGGAGCACCTTGCCCTGTTTTCCTTTATCTTTGCCGGATACGACGACCACCATGTCGTCCTTCCGCACATGCAGCTTTTTGACCATATCTTCCACCCTCCTTAAAGCACTTCGGGCGCAAGAGAGACGATCTTCATATAGTCTCTTTCACGGAGTTCCCTGGCCACTGGCCCGAAAATACGGGTTCCACGAGGCTGTTTCTGGTCGTTTATGATGACCGCGGCATTATCGTCAAAGCGGATGTAGGAACCGTCAGGTCTGTTAACCCCTTTTGAGGAGCGAACGATGACCGCGCGTACAACATCCTTTTTCTTGACGACCCCGCCCGGCGCAGCACTTTTCACAGAGGCGATGATTACGTCGCCGATGTTGCCGGTCTTGCGGAACGAACCGCCCAGCACTTTGATACACATGATTTCTTTAGCGCCGCTGTTGTCGGCAACTTTCAACCTGGTTTGCGGTTGAATCATGGCGTTGTCCTCCCTTTCTGGCTCTTACTTGGCCTTTTCGATGATTTCCACAACGCGCCAGTTCTTGTCTTTGGACAGATGACGGGTTTCCATAACGGAAACCTTGTCGCCTACGCCACATGCATTGGTTTCATCATGTGCCTTCAAGCGCGTGGTCTTTTTATAGGTTTTGCCGTAAAGACGGTGCTTTTCGTGGGTTGCGATGGCTACCACGACCGTCTTATCCATCTTATCGGATACGACGATACCGGTTCTTGTTTTGCGATGGCCTCTTTCTTCCACTTTTCAGCCCTCCTTACGCTTGGCCGCCGGCGGCGGCTTTGATTTCACGCTCACGCAAAATGGTCTGTGCTTTTGCAATGTCGCGTTTTGTCTGTTTGATGCTCATCGGGTTCTGCAACTGTCCGGTGGCGAGTTGAAAACGAAGGTTAAACAGTTCCCCTTTGAGTTCCGCCACTTTACCGGTCAGCTCTTCGGTCGTCATTTCATGCAGTTGTTTCGCTTTCATTTCGTTTCACCACCTACGGCAGTATCTTCGCCCTTCTTCACGAATTTGCAGCGGCAGGGCAGCTTGTGCATGGCCAGACGCAGCGCTTCGCGGGCGGTTTCTTCCGGCACACCTGCGATTTCAAACATCACACGGCCGGGGCGTACCACAGCGACCCAGTATTCCGGAGATCCCTTACCAGAACCCATGCGGGTTTCCGCCGGTTTTTCCGTTACGGGCTTATGGGGGAAAATCTTGATCCATACCTGCCCGCCGCGCTTGATATAACGCGTCATGGCGATACGGGCAGCTTCAATTTGATTGGAAGTAATCCAGCACGGATCCAGGGCCTGTAAGCCATATTCACCGTACGTTACTTTTGTACCGCGGGTTTCCGTGCCCTTCAGGCGTCCACGGTGCACCCTTCTACGCTTCACACGTTTAGGCATCAACATGGCTTATCTGCCTCCTTCCTTAGCGGCAGCCGGACGCGCTTTGCGCGCATTCAGCACTTCGCCTTTGTAAATCCAAACCTTTACGCCGATACGGCCATAGGTCGTGTGTGCTTCCGCAAACCCATAGTCGATATCCGCACGCAGCGTCTGCAGCGGAATGCTCCCCTCGTGGTAGCTCTCGCTGCGGGCAATCTCCGCACCGCCCAAACGGCCGCCGCAGGTGATCTTAATGCCCTTTGCACCCGCCTTCATGCTGCGCCCGATGCTTTGCTTCATCGCGCGGCGGAAGGAAATGCGGCGCTCCAACTGCTGCGCTACGTTCTCAGCAACCAGCTGTGCGTTGGTCTCAGCGCGTTTCACTTCGATGATGTTGATGTTGCAGGCAGTGCCGGCAACCTTATTCAGTTCCTTTTTCAGCGCTTCCACACCTGCGCCGCCGCGGCCGATGACCACGCCGGGCTTCGCGGTATGGATATTCACTGTGATCTTGCCGGCGGCACGCTCGATCTCAATCTTTGCAATACCGGCAGCATACAGTTTCTTTTTCAAAAACTTCCGGATTTCGTAATCCGAGATCAGGTTGTCTGCGAAGGTTTTGCCATTAGCGAACCAGCGCGTATCCCAATCCTTGATGACACCGACACGGAAACCGTGCGGATTAACTTTCTGGCCCATACTATATCCTCCTACTTAACCTGATCCAAGATGACGGTGATGTGGCTCGTGCGCTTCAAAATGCTGGCCGCACGCCCTTGGGCGCGGGGACGATAGCGTTTTAGCGTCGGGCCGCCGTCCGCATAGATCTCTGCGACATACAGCGTATCGCGTGCCATGTCGAGGTTGTTTTCCGCATTGGCTGCGGCGGATTCTACCAGTTTATATACGATCTCGCTGGCGCCTCTGGGAGAAAGCATCAGGATCCCCTCTGCCTCTGCCAGCGACTTGCCACGAATCTGATCAATCACTGCGCGCGCTTTTCTCGGCGCAATCCTAGCATAACGCAGCACGGCTTTGGGCCGTCTGTCACGATTTTCAGCTCTGCGAGCCGCTTTTTCTTTTTGACGCGTTGCCATGTCAATCTCCTTCCCTTATCTAGACGAGGAGGACTTTTCGCTGCCCGCATGGCCGCGATAGGTCCGGGTCGGTGCAAATTCGCCAAGCTTATGGCCGACCATGTCCTCAATGATGTAGACAGGCACATGTTTGCGGCCGTCGTGTACGGCGATCGTATGGCCTACCATGTCAGGGAAGATGGTGGAGGAACGAGACCAGGACTTTAACACCTTCTTCTCGTTCTTTTCATTCATTTGCTGCACACGTGCCAGCAATCTCTCTTGTACGAAAGGTCCTTTTTTTACTGAACGGGACATTTTGCCATCCTCCTTCCTTACTTGCTGCCTCTGCGACGCACAATGTACTTATCCGTCGGAGCATTCTTCTTACGAGTCTTGTGGCCCAAAGCCGGTTTCCCCCAGGGGGTCATTGGTCCGGGACGGCCTACCGGCGCCTTGCCTTCGCCGCCGCCATGTGGGTGGTCTACCGGGTTCATGACAGAACCGCGTACCGTCGGGCGAATGCCGCGCGCACGCTTACGGCCCGCTTTCCCCAAGTTTACATTCTCATGATCCTCGTTGGAAACCTGGCCAATCGAGGCCCTCGCATCCATTGGAACCATGCGCACTTCGCCGGAGGGCAGGCGTACCTGCGCATACTTGCCTTCCTTTGCCATCAACTGCGCTGCGCACCCAGCCGTACGGCACATCTGGCCGCCGACGCCTACGCGCAATTCAATGTTATGAATCACAGTACCCAGCGGAATGCTGCGGATCGGCAGGCAGTTGCCCGGCATGATGTCCGCATTCTCCCCGCTCATTACCGTATCGCCGACCTTCAGGCCGATCGGAGCCAAGATATAACTCTTTTCACCGTCGGCATAGTGGATCAGGGCGATAAAGCATGTGCGGTTCGGATCATATTCAATCGTAGCCACCTTGGCGGGAACCCCGTCTTTGGTACGCTTGAAATCAATAATGCGGTATTTTCTCTTGTTTCCGCCGCCTCTATGGCGAACGGTGATACGGCCATGAGCGTTACGGCCGCCGGATTTTTTCAAATCCACCAGCAGCGAGCGTTCAGGCGCTGTCTTGCTCAAGCCGCTGTAATCAGTGACCGTCATAAAACGGCGGCCCGGCGATGTCGGCTTGTATTTTTTGATTGCCATACTCCGTTTCCTCCCGTTAATGCTTGCGCTTACTGCGCCATGCCTTCAAAGAATTCAATGGGCGCGCTGGTCTCTTTCAAAACCACATACGCCTTTTTCAGAGAAGCCCTGCGGCCCTTGGTCAGTCCCTGGCGTTTGATTTTTCCGAGGGTATTGACGATGTTGACCTTCGCCACTTCTACGTTGAAAATTTCTTCAATTGCCTGCTTTACCGCTGTACGGTTTGCATCGGGATGCACGATAAACGCGTAGCGCTTTTCGCTCATATCCTGATACGTTTTTTCCGTCAGCACCGGGCGGAGGACGATGTCATGCGCATTGCTCATTTTGCATATACCTCCTGCACCTTGATGGCCGCATCCTTGGTGATGATGAAGCGATCATATTTCATAATGTCATATACATTCAGCGTACCGGTCACTGTCGTTTTGATGCCGGGAATGTTGCGGCTGGACAGCTCTACCTCTGCATTTCCTTCCGGCAGAACAACCAACGCTTTCCCGTCTACCTTCAAAGCATTCAGCATCTTTACCATTGCCTTGGTGGACGGCTTTTCAAAGCCAACCTGATCCAAAACAATCATGTTACCGTCCGCCACCTTGCTGGACAATGCGCTGCACATAGCCAGCTTGCGAACCTTCTTGTTTACGTCCTGGCGATAGCTGCGCGGTTTTGGCGCAAATACAACGCCGCCATGACGCCACTGCGGGCTGCGGGTAGAACCTTGGCGGGCACGGCCAGTGCCTTTTTGACGCCACGGCTTGATGCCGCCGCCGCTTACTTCTGATCTGGTCAACGCGCTCTGTGTTCCCTGGCGTTTGTTGGCCAGCTGTGCTTTCACAACCTGGTGCAGCGCGCTGTGGTTGGGCTCGATCCCGAATACGGCATCGTTCAGCTCCAACGAATCCACAACGCTGCCTTCCATGTTGAGGATATCAACCTTCGGCATTTGGAATTCCCTCCTTGGCTCAGTTCTTCACCGAATCGACCACGCTTACCAGCGCGCCGTTCGGTCCGGGCACTGCGCCCTTGACAAGTATCACGTTCTTTTCGGCGTTTACCGATACGATCGTCAGATTCTGCGTGGTTACCTTCACCGCACCCATGTGGCCCGGCAGGTTTTTGCTTTTGAATACGCGGGACGGGCTGGATGCTCCGCCCATGGAGCCCGGCGCCCTATGGAACCCGGAACCATGCGTCATACGGCCCCTGTGTTGGTTGTGGCGCTTGATGACGCCAGCGTATCCTTTTCCCTTGGAAATGGCACTTACGTCTACCTTGTCGCCCTCTGCAAACACATCCGCCTTGATTTCCTGGCCTACCTCATAAGAGGCGGCATCCTCCAGCTTGAACTCGCGCAGATTGCGCACCAGCCCAACGCCAGCCTTGTCCAAATGGCCCTTGGCAGGCTTATTTACCAGCTTTTCACGAATGGGCTCAAAGCCAACTTGCACTGCTTCATAGCCATCCTTGTCCACTGTTTTCTTTTGCACAACGTAGCAGGGGCCCGCCTGCAGCACCGTCACAGGGACGACTGTGCCATCTTGTGCATACACCTGAGTCATACCCAGTTTCTTTGCCAATATTGCTTTTTTCACGTCCGTCACCTCCAGCACTGCATCAAAGCTTGATCTCGATATCCACACCAGCCGGAAGATCCAGTCTCATCAGGGAATCGACTGTTTTGGACGTGGGATCCAGGATATCGATAATGCGTTTGTGCGTTTTGATTTCAAATTGTTCCCGTGCGTCCTTATACTTGTGCGTTGCACGCAAAACGGTGATGATTTCCTTGTCCGTCGGCAGGGGGATCGGGCCAGAGATCTTGGCACCGGACCGCTTTGCGGTCTCTACAATCCTCTCTGCGCTTTGGTCGATCAAATTGTGATCGTAAGCTTTGAGCTTGATACGAATTTTTTGGCTCGGCATTTTGTTCCTCCTTTTTTCGATGTCCCATTTACACGTTCCCGCGTGTGTCCATTTTTAATAGACATACGCGGCGAGTGGGACTCGCCGCCCGATTGTCAGGCTTGGTCCACGGAAATTACCCGGCTTTGCCGATGCCGGCAACCTTCCGCTTCTTCCCTGTTCTGTATACATGTGCACACAGAGACTTATAGATTATAGCGTAACAGCATAAGAATTGCAAGTTATTTTTTTAGGATATTTTCAGATATTTGCCGGGATCTCCATAATATAATCATCCATCACAAATCCATGCCCGATGTCCGTTACCTCTTCCCGTACCGTCTGAAATCCCAACGCTTCGTATACTTGTTTAGATCTGTTATGCTTATTTACTGTCAAGTAGATGGAATTTAGTTTCTTTTCCATGCATACTTGTCGCATCATTTCCAGTGCTTTTCGGGCAATCCCTTTGCCTCTTGCTTGTTTTTGTACATACAGCTTGCTCAGAAATAAGGTATTTCCCTGCGGCTGCAGCCCGATATAGCCATGCACATCCCCTTCGTATGAAATCAAATAATACTGATAACCATGCTTTTGCTGCTCTTCAATGGCGGAGACGGATTGAAACTTTTCCAGCATATAGGCGATCTGTTCTTCTCCCAGCAGCGTGCCATAGTGCTCGTTCCATATTTCCTCTGCTAAGGCGGCCACCATCTGTATTTGCTTTTTTTCCACTACCTTTTCAAAACATACCTGTCCCATGTTATATTCCTTCTTCCTGTGAAAAAAGGGACTGCTTTGCAGTCCCTCACTCTCGTCTCTTATTCGATGACTTC
>CAJLPK010000010.1 GCA_905208455.1 uncultured Bacillota bacterium | reverse complement strand
CCGCCGGGCCGGACAGGCCGCCCGTCACATTCGCCAAAACAGGCCGCCGGGTATGGAAATCCACCGCCATGCCTGTCAGCGTGTTGATGAGCGAAATGGCGTCCGCCCCCGCCTTTTCCGCCGCCAGGGCCGTCGCTGTGATGTCCGCGGTATTGGGCGTCAGCTTGACCACCAGCGGCTGGGTGCAGTGCGCCTTGGCAGCGCTGACCACCTCGTATACCTTGTCCGGATATACGCCGAAGGCCACGCCGCCCTCCTTCACATTGGGACAGGAGATGTTTAATTCTACCATATCCACCGGCTGATTGGCCAATTTTTCTGCCATATAGGCATAGTCTTCCACGCTGCTGCCCGCCACATTCGCCAAAATGCGGCAGTTCAGCTTGGATAGGCGCGGCAGCTCCTCGGTCAGAAACGCATCGATGCCGGGGTTTTGCAGGCCCACGCTGTTGAGCATGCCGCTGGGCGTTTCCGCGATGCGGGGGGCCGGGTTGCCCAGCCTGGGCTTGGGGGTCAGGCCCTTGATGCTGATGCCGCCCAGGGCGTTTAGGTCCACATAATCCGCCATTTCCTGCCCAAAGCCAAAGCAGCCGGAGGCCGCAATGACGGGGTTTTGGAACGGCACGCCGCAGATGTTTACAGACAAATCCGGCTTATTCATCCAGCATCACCTCCCGCAGCAAAAATACCGGGCCGTCCTTACAGGCCCGTTTATACGTAAAGCTGCCGTCCTGCCGTCTGATTTTGCAGTTGCATACCAAACAGGCGCCGATGCCGCAGCCCATGCGCTCCTCCAGCGAGACAAAGCAGGGGACGGGGTACGGCTCCACGTTTTTTTTCAACGCCTTCATCATAGCAGACGGCCCGCACGCATAGATGGCATCATAGTGGTTTTCTTTGAGCAAAGCTTCTACTTTTTGTGTCACAAAGCCCTTTTCCCCGATGCTGCCATCCTCTGTCAATACGTTGAAATCATGCGATAGGTGCTGAAAATACCAAAGCCGGTAGCTGACCTTCTGGCTCCGAAAGCCAAGCACGGTGTCAAATTCGATATCGCGGTTGTGCAGCAGCAGGTTTTCCAGCGGCGCCGCGCCCATGCCGCCGCCCACTGCCAAGGCACGGCGGACATCCTTGGTCGGAAATTCATTGCCCAGCGGCCCCAGCACATCCAAAAAATCGCCGGCGCCTACATGCGTGAGCCGCTGCGTGCCCTTGCCCTTTACCTGGTAAACCAGCGTCAGCGTACTTTCTTCGCTGCGCGCGATGCTGATGGGCCTCCGCAGCAGCGTATCCCCGCTGTTGGGGATCTTTACATGGACAAACTGGCCCGGCTCCGCGCTATCCGCAATCGGCGTAAACAGCGTCAGTTCATAAATGCCGTGGGCGATCTGCTCGTGGCTGACCACCCTGGCCATAGGCTGTTTCATTGCTCTCCCCCCTGTATTTCATGCAAGCCCACCGGGGTCACGTCCTTTTCCGTGAGCCCCAGCTTGAGCCCGGCCACCAGCGCCGCGGCAGTATCCAGGCTTGTCAGGCATGTGATTTTATACTCGGTAGCCGCGCGGCGCAGGCGGAACCCGTCGCGCTCGCTGTGGCGGCCCTTGGTCGGCGTATTCAAAATCAGGCAGACCTCGCCGGAATGGATCAGATCCATCATATTGGGCGAAGGCTCCTTGATGCGCCGCACCATATTGGCCGGCACAAAGCTCTTATTCAACAGCTGTGTTGTGCCTGCCGTAGCGTAAAGCTTATATCCCAGGGCTGCCAAGTCCTCGGCAATGGGCAGCACATCCTGCTTGTCGTTGTCCGCGATGGACAATAGCACAGACCCCTTCTGCGGGATGGTCATCCCCGCGCCCATCAGGCCCTTTAACACGGCGCGGGTATAGTCCTTGTCCACGCCCAGCACCTCGCCGGTGGACTTCATCTCCGGCCCCAGGCTGACCTCCAGCTGCGGCAGCTTTTCAAACGAAAATACCGGCACCTTGACGGCATACGACCCGCCCCATGGCGCCAAGCCGGTTTGGTAGCCTTGGCTTTGAAGCGACTGGCCCAATACCGCATTGGTGGCCAACTGGATCAGCGGCACGCCCGTGACCTTGCTGATATACGGCACGGTGCGCGAGGAACGCGGGTTTACCTCGATGAGGTATAGCTCGTTGGCGTAGACGATATACTGGATGTTGATCATGCCCACCACATGCAGCTCATGTGCCAGCTTGATGGTGGTATCGATCATCTTTTGCTGAAGCCGGGGGCTCAGCGATACGGCCGGGTACACCGAAATGGAGTCGCCGGAATGGATGCCGGCCCGCTCGATATGCTCCATGATGCCGGGAATCAGCACATCCTTGCCATCGCAGATGGCGTCCACTTCAAATTCCTTGCCATAGAGGTATTTATCCACCAAAATGGGATGCTCCTGCTCGTTGATCTGGATGATGGCCATATACTCGCGGATGTCCGCATCGTTCCAGGCGATTTCCATCCCCTGGCCGCCCAGCACATACGAGGGACGCACCAGCACGGGGTAGCCCAGCTGGCTGGCGGCCTTGAGCGCTTCTTCGGTGGTAAACACCGTATGGCCTGCCGGGCGCGCCATGTGCAGACGCTCCAGCAGCGCATCAAACTCTTCCCTGTCCTCGGCAGCGTCGATGTCCTTGAGCTGCGTGCCCAGGATGGGCACGCCGGCCGCCTCCACATCCTTGGCCAGCTTGATGGCGGTCTGCCCGCCGAACTGCACCACCACGCCCACAGGCTGCTCCACATCCAGGACATTGAGCATTTCCTCGGTGGTCAGCGGCTCAAAATACAGGCGGTCGGAGGTATCAAAGTCAGTGGATACCGTTTCCGGGTTGTTGTTGATGATGACGGTATCATACCCCGCCTTTTTCAGCGCCCAGATGCAGTGTACCGAGCAATAGTCAAACTCCACGCCCTGGCCGATGCGGATGGGGCCGCTGCCCAGCACCACTACGGTTTTATGTTCGCTTTTATGCGCTTCGTTCTCTTCCTCATAGGTGGAATAGTAGTACGGGCTGACGGCGTCAAACTCCGCCCCGCAGGTATCCACCATCTTATAGGCAGGCAAAACGCCCCATTGCTTGCGCAGCGCGCGGATCTCCGGCTCTGTTTTTCCCACCCAGCCGGCGATGGCCTTGTCCGCCATGCCCAGGCGTTTGAGCTGCTTCATCGTCTCCGGCGTTAAATAGCCGAAGCCCTGCTGCTTGACGGCTTCCTCCTGTGCCACGATGTGATGCAGCTTATCCAAAAACCATCGGTCTATTTTTGTAATGTCGTGGATGGTATCGTACGATACGCCGCGGCGCAGCGCCTCCGCCACGCAGAAGATGCGCTCATCATCCTGGGTATGCAGCGCCTGGACGACCTGCTCATCCGTCAAAGCCGGCCCCCTGCGCCATTCCATGGAATGTATGTTGAGCTCCAGCGAGCGCACCGCCTTTTGCAGGGCGGCTTCAAAGCTGCCGCCAATGCTCATCACCTCGCCGGTGGCCTTCATCTTGGTGCCCAGCGTCCTGTCCGCCTTGGTGAATTTATCAAACGGCCAGCGCGGGAACTTGACAACGACATAATCCAGCGTCGGCTCAAAGCAGGCAAAGGTCTTGCCCGTCACGGCGTTGGGAATCTCATCCAGGCCATAGCCGATGGCGATCTTGGCGGATACCTTGGCAATGGGGTAGCCGGTGGCCTTGCTGGCCAAAGCCGACGAGCGGCTCACGCGCGGGTTTACCTCGATGACGGCATACTGCATGCTGTCCGGGTTCAAGGCGTACTGCACATTGCAGCCACCCTCGATGCCCAGTGCGCTGATGATGTTGATGGAAGCCGTGCGCAGCATCTGGTACTCGGCGTCGCGCAGGGTCTGCGACGGCGCCACGACGATGCTGTCGCCGGTATGCACGCCCACAGGGTCTACATTTTCCATATTACATACGATGATGCAGGTGCCGTTTTTATCCCGCATCACCTCGTATTCGATCTCCTTCCAGCCCGCAATGCTCTTTTCGATGAGGCATTGGTGCACGCGGGACAGGTGCAGGCCGTCGGCACAGATCTCCGCAAGCTGGCCTGCGTTGTCCGCGATGCCGCCGCCCGTGCCGCCCAATGTATAAGCAGGCCGCACAATGACAGGATACCCCACCTTTTCCGCAAAGGCCAGGGCCTGATCCACCTGCGTTACGATCTCGCTTTCTATGCAGGGCTCTCCGATTTTTTCCATCGTTTCCTTGAACGCCTCGCGGTCCTCCGCCTTGCGGATGGAATCCACGTTGGTGCCCAGCAGGCGTACGCCCTGCTCCTCCAAAAAGCCACATTCCGCCAGCTCCATGGCAAGATTCAGCCCCGTCTGCCCGCCCAGGGTGGGCAGGATGCTGTCCGGCTTTTCCTTGCGGATGATGTTTTTGACGACCTCGGCATGCAGCGGCTCCAAGTATACCTTGTCCGCAATGTCGGTATCCGTCATGATGGTCGCCGGATTGGAATTGATGAGCACCACCTCGATGCCCTCTTCCTTCAGCGCCCGGCAGGCCTGTGTGCCCGCATAGTCAAACTCCGCAGCCTGCCCGATGATGATGGGGCCGCTGCCGATGACCAATACTTTTTTGATATCCTCGCGTTTTGGCATGGTACGCCTCCTTACATCATTGCCACAAACCTGTCGAACAGGTAAGCGGTATCCTGCGGCCCCGGCGCAGCCTCGGGATGGAACTGCACCGTAAAGCTCGGATGGTCGGTATAGACCAGGCCTTCAATGGTCTGATCGTTCCAGTTGACATGGCTGATGCGCATATTGTCCTTCAGCGACTCCGCGCTGACGGTATAGCCGTGGTTCTGGCTGGTGATGCACACCCGCCCGCTGTCTAAATCCTTGACCGGGTGGTTGGCCCCGCGGTGGCCGTATTTCAGCTTTTCCGTATCCGCGCCGTTTGCCAGCGCCATGAGCTGATGCCCCAGGCAGATGCCGAAAATCGGCCGCCGGCCGATGAGCTTTTTCACCTCTTCGATGATGCCGCCGTTATCCTTTGGGTCGCCCGGCCCGTTGGTGAGCATGATGCCGTCCGGGTTCCAGGCCAAGACCTCCTCTGCCCTTGTACCGGCGGGAAATACGCGAAGCGCACAGCCCCGCTTTTGCAAAGAGGTCAAAATGGATTTTTTCAGGCCAAAATCCAGCACAGCCACGCGCTTGCCCGTGCCCGGCAGCTCATACGCCGCTTGGCAGGTCACCTGCTGCACGGGATGGTCGATGCGGATGCGGCGGATCTGCGCAAAATCCTCCTCCGTCGGCGGCGATAGGCACAGCCTGCCGCGCAGGGTGCCGTGATTGCGCAGGCGCTTTGTCAGCATGCGGGTATCAATGCCGCACAGCGCCATAACGCCTGCCTGCTTTAGGTAGGTATCCAGATCCTGCTGGCATTTCCAGTTGCTGGGCAGCTGGCTGTATTCACGCACGATGAAGCCCCGCACCTGCGGGCGGGCGGACTCCGGGTCGCTGTCGTTTACGCCGTAATTGCCGATGAGCGGATAGGTCATGGTCACGATCTGCCCGCAGTAGGAGGGGTCTGTCAGCACCTCCTGATACCCGGTCATGCCTGTATTGAATACCACCTCGCCTTCGGCCTGGCGCAGTGTGCCAAAGGCCTGGCCCTGGTATACGCTTTTGTCTTCCAATGCCAAATATGCTGTTGCCATGTTCATTTTGCTCCCTTTACAGTGGCAGATGCGCTGCCAGGTCCTCCTGCATGCGCTGGGCAGCCTCCACCGCCGCCTCTACCGCCGGCTTGCCCGTTTTCTGCCAGGCCGCCAAAATGCCGCGCGAGTTGTTTACGATGGCGCCGCCGCCCTTTTCATCAAACATACCCACGATGTCCTTGGCAGAAGCGCCCTGCGCGCCGTAGCCGGGCAGCAGGAAAAACGTGTGCGGCATGCGCTTTCTCAGCAGCGCGCCCTGGGTGGGGTGCGTGGCCCCTACGACCGCGCCGCAGTTGGAGTAGCCGCAGCTGCCGATGTTGGCCTGCCCCCAGGCCTCCACCAGGTCGCCTACGGCCTCAAACACGGTACGCCCGTCCGCAAGGCGCAGATCCTGCACATCCACCGAGGAAGGGTTGCTGGTCTTGACCAGCGCGAACACTGCCCTTTCGCTGTTGGCCTGCAAAAACGGCAGCACGCCGTCCTCCCCCAAATAGGGGTTGATGGTCAAAATATCCGTTTCCATCGGCGCGTTGTCCGCCAAATACGCGGCGGCATACGCCCCTGCCGTGGAGGCGATGTCGTTGCGCTTGCAGTCCGCAATGGTGATGAGCCCTGCCTGCTTTGCCATCTGCAATGTCTTGACAAAGGCCTGCATCCCGGGCACGCCCAACGCCTCATAGTAGGCTACCTGCACCTTAACAGCCGGCACAAGGCCCTGCAGCGCTTCGATGAGCGCGGCGTTGTAGGCGGTAACGGCGTCTGCTGCGCCGGCAGCCGTGTTCATATCGTATCGCTGTGCGATTTCCTCCGGCACATGCGTTTTCTGCGTATCCAGCCCCACGCAGGTGGGGTTTTTCTTTTGCCCAATGGCCTGGGCCAGCGTATCAAATATCATGGCTTACTCCTTTACGATTGCACCGTTTTTGTATACATGCCGCCCGTCCACAAACGTGTCCGTGACGCGGCCCTGTACCTCCCAGCCGTCAAACGGGGTATTGCGCCCTTTGGAATAAAAGCTGTTTTTATCGATCCTGCCCCGCCAGCCCAGATCCAGGAGGGTGATGTCGGCGGGCTTTCCTTCCGCCAGCACGCCGCCCTCTATGCCTAGGATCTCGTGCGGGCGCACGCTCATTTTCTCCACCAGCTGCCCCATCGGCATGCCGTGCTTTGCGACAAGCTCCGTATAGCTCAAGGCAAAGGAGGTTTCCAGGCCGACGATGCCGTTGGCCGCGCTGTTATATTCTACCTCCTTGTCGTCGGCATGGTGCGGCGCGTGGTCGGTGATGATGACATCCAGCGTGCCGTCCATCACGCCCTGTATGATGGCCTGCCGATCCGCCTCCTCCCGAAGCGGCGGGTTTACCTTTGTGGCCGTATCCATGCTCTCTACCAGCGCATCGGTGGCTACCAGGTAATGCGGCGCCGTCTCCGCCGTGACCTTTACGCCGCGCGCCTTGGCCTCGCGGATGAGCTGGCAGCCTGTTTTGGTGGATACATGGGCGATGTGCACCTTGGTATCCAGCATTTCCGCCAAGATGATCTCCCGGGCGATCATCACATCCTCACACGCGCTGGGGATGCCAGGCAGGCCGAGCAGGGTACTGGTCTTGCCCAGATTCATCACGCCGTGCTCCGCCAAGGCCAAATCCTCGCAGTGGGAAATGAGCAGCGCATCAAACTGCTTGGCATACTGCAGGGCCAGCTTCATCATGCGGCTGTTTTCCACCGGCCGCCCGTCGTCGGAAAACGCGATGGCCCCGGCCTCCTGCAAAAGGCCCATTTCGGTCAGCTCCTTCCCCTGCATGCCCTTGGTGATACAGGCGATGGGATACACCTTTGTCAAGCTTGCTTCCCTCGCCTTTTCCAGGATATAGCGCACCAACGCCTGGTTGTCCACCACGGGGCTGGTATTCGGCATGCAGGCCACGCTGGTAAATCCGCCCGCCGCCGCCGCCATCGCGCCGGTGCGGATGGTTTCCTTGTGTTCCTGGCCTGGTTCGCGGAAATGCACGTGCATATCGCAAAAGCCGGGGCACACCGTTTTGCCCGCAGCCTCCACCACCACGGCGCCATCCGCCGGCAGGCTCTCGGCCATCTGTACGATGACGCCGTTTTCTATCAAAATATCCAAACGCCCCTGCGCGCCCCTGGGATTTACCACAGTTCCGTTTTGAATCAGTGTTTTCATCATTTTTCTCCTTCCCGTGTCAGCAGGTACAGCAGCGCCATGCGCACTGCCACGCCATTGGTGACCTGCTCTCTGATATACGACTGCGGGCCGTCCGCCACCTCGCTGGTCATTTCCACCCCGCGGTTCAGCGGGCCGGGGTGCAGGACGATGGCATTGGGCTTTGCCAGCTTCATGCGTTCACGGTCGATGCCGAAATAACGGCTGTATTCCCGGTAGCTCGGCACCAGCCCCGCCTCCTGGCGCTCGCGCTGCATGCGAAGGCCCATGACCACGTCCGCATCGCGCAGCGCATATTCCACATCCGAACAAATATCCACCCCCAGCGCCTGCATATCCTTGGGAATCAGCGTTTCCGGCGCCGCCATTTTTACCTGGGCGCCCATGGTGGTCAGCCCCCAAAAATTGCTGCGCGCCACGCGGCTGTGCTGCACGTCGCCGATGATGGCCACCTTCAGCCCTTCCAGGCGGCCAAACACCTGCTGCATGGTCAGCATGTCCAAAAGCGCCTGGGTGGGGTGCTCGTTCATCCCGTCGCCGGCGTTGATGACGCTGGCGTTTGTATGCGCCGCCAGCAGCTTGGCCGCGCCGCTCATCGGATGGCGGATGATGATTACATCCGTGCCCATCTGGTCCAGTGTACAGCCGGTATCGATGAGCGTTTCCCCCTTTTGCACCGAGCTGGCGCCGGCAGAGATATTTGCCGCCGAGGCGGACATGTATTTGCTGGCCAGTTCAAAGCTCATGCGGGTGCGGGTGCTGTTTTCGTAAAACAGCGTCACCACGCTTTTGCCCGCCAGATACGGCAGCTTTTTCTCCCCGCGCACCAGCTTTTGCTTCATCTCTGCTGCTGTGGAAAGGATCCGTCCAATCGTTTCCTTCGGCACGTTGCGCAGGCCCAACATATCCTGTTTCATCTCTCTCCATCCTCTTTTCCTCTGTATTTTCACACAATGCCTTTGCATAAAAAAACAACCGGGCCTAAACACGCCGGTTGTAAAAGGAAACACCAAGCCACACAGGCGTTTTGCACAGCGTCTGCGGATCAAAAGCATACAAAGCGGTTTTGGCACGCATCATCGTCTGCATAAAGGTCTTCCTTTCCATGACTCAAAAAAACGCCCTGCCGAAAGGGTGGCAAGGCGCAACAAAACAACCCCATTGCACTGCTTTGGTTTTGCTTGTCTCCTTGCCGGCCTCACGGGACCGATTTAAAGGGCATTCTTTGCAATTTTTGCTATTATATCATACAGGCAAAGCGCTGTCTACCGTTTCGCCTCACTTTTTAAGAAATATAGGATCGGTCTACATTGACCACCGCATAGTATACATGATCCTCCATCTCGCGTACACGGTCGCTGATGGCCTGCACCAGCTCCTTTTCCGTCATCTTGAAGCCAAACGGCATGACGACATCAAAAATCAAATTGGTATGCGTGGGGCCTTGTACCATGCGGAAATCGTGAATGGACAGCGCCGGGTCTATGCCCTTGACCAGCGATACCACCTCATCGTGCATACGGTTTGTCACCGCATCGTTGGTGACGATGGGGTCCATATGGATCACGGCGTCGCAATGAAATGTTTCGTGCAGCTCGTGCTCCGCCATGTCGATTAGGTCGTGCATCTCCAGGATGTCGCTGTCGCTCGGCACCTCGGCATGCAGCGAAACCATGCACCGCCCGGGGCCATAATCGTGTACGATGAGGTCATGGATGCCCACGATCTGCTCATGCGCCAGCACCGTCCTTTCGATTTGGCCGACAAGCTCCTTATCCGGCGCTTTGCCCAAAAGCGGCTTCAGCGTATCGTTGGCCGTGCTAAAGCCGGTATACATGATGAACAGCGCCACCACCACACCCAGGTAGCCATCCAAAACAACGCCTGTGGCCGCGGCGATCACGGTGCCGATCAGCACGGCCGAGGTGGCCGCAGCGTCGCTGAGGCTGTCCATGGCCGTGGCCTGCATGGCGGCAGAGCCGATCATTTTGCCCAACCTGCGGTTGAATAGGCCCATCCAGCCCTTCACCGCGATGGAAAGCAGCAAAATGCCGAAGGACAGCCAGCTGAAAGACACCGCCTCGGGCCGAAAAATCTTTTCCGCCGAGCCCTTGAGCAGCTCAAACCCCATCATAATGATGATCAGCGAAACAATGAGCCCTGCGATATATTCGATCCGGCCGTGGCCGAAGGGATGCTCTGGGTCGGCCGGCGCACCCGCCATTTTGAACCCGACCAGCGTAACGACGGAGGAGCCTGCGTCGGATAGGTTGTTGAACGCATCGGCCGTGACCGCGATGGAGCCCGTCAGCGAGCCTGCGGTAAACTTGGCAGCAAACAGGACAAGGTTTAGGAACATGCCGACGAGGCCGCCCAGGCGGCCTACCTGCCGGCGGGCTTTTGGGCTGCTCAGGTCGTGCGTTACAAAATGCTTGACCAAAAAATTCGTCATCGGCCTCTCCTCCCCATGGTCTATAAAGTGGTCTTTTTATTATATGGATTTTGTTAGCCGAATGCAACGGAACGCAAAAAAAGGGCCCTTCGGCCCTCTTTTGCTATTGCTCTTTGAAAAAGGATTTCCCGTTTTTGCAGATAGGGCATTGATAGTCTTCCGGCATGCTGTCCAGGCCGCCCTCATAGACATACCCGCACACCGTACATACACAGGTCTTTTTCCCCTCTGCCGCGGGCGCTTCCTCCTTTCGGTAGGTCGGCGCGTTTTTCGGCGCCTTGCCCTTACGCACCGCATGGTAATACGCATACGTCATCGGCGCTTTGGCATCGCCCTTGGCTGTGTCTGTAACGCGCGCCAAAATCACCGCATGTGTTTCGGCATCTATCATTTCCAGCACCTTGCAGGTCAAATAGCCCACAGCGCCCTGTTTTACGATCGGCAGGCCCTCCTTGGTATGCCCCGCTGCAAAGAGCTTGAATTTTTCCTTCGTACGCCCTGATGCAAAGCCCAGCTCTGCGATGACGTTGTTATCCACCTCTTCGCCCAGGATGGAAACGGCAAACTGCCCGCTCTCCCGAATGACCTCATAGGTATAGTTGTCCTTATTCATGCTCACCGCGATGATGGGGTTTTCCGCCGTGATCTGCACCACCGTGTTGACGATGCACCCCTTATCCTCTGCGCCCTGCTTTGCGCCGATGGCATACATGCCATAGCTTAGCTGCCACAATACGCTCTCATCCATAGTACGCACCTCCCAATGCTTGCTTCTCCTTTGTATCATTGCCTGAAACTGGAAAAAAGTCAATGAAAAAAAGAAGGGCCTCTGCCCTTCTTTATTTTGCCAAGGAATACACTTGATATACATCCTCATGGGAAAGATCTACATACACGGGGCCGCCCTCAAACGCTTCAATGCGCTGGGCCAGCATCCTGCCGTCCTTGTCGATGTCGATGCCGACCTCGCGGAATGTCACCGGCACGCCCATGGAGCGGAAAAACTCCTTCATGCGCTCTATGCCCTCCAGCGCTACGGCCCTGTCATCCTCGCCTGTTACGCCCCAAACCTCTTTGGCAAAGCGCACCAGGCGCGGCAGGTATTCGTCTACCTTGAAGGTCAGCAGCGCCGGCTCCACGATGGCCAGGGTGGCGCCATGCGTCAAATCGTACAGGCCGCCAAAATCCTCGCCCAGCGTATGGCCGTTCAGGCAGGTGATGCGGTCCATCCCCACCAGCCCGCTCATCGCCAGCGTGCTGGTCAGCATCAATTCAGCGCGTGCATGGTAGTTGTTCGGCTCCTTCAGCGCGATGGGCGCAAACTCCACCACGGTTTTCAGCAGCGCGATGCTCATATTGTCCGTCAACACGCAGTCCGGCGTGCGGGTAAAAAACGAATCCATCACATGCGCCATGATGTCCACACAGCCGCAGGCCGTCTGGTAGGCCGGCTGCGTCATCGTCAGCTCCGGATTGAGAACGGCAAACGCCGGCCGCAGGCACCCGCCGCCAATGCCCAGCTTGGACATATCCTCATCCCTGGTGATGACCGCCCATTCGCTGGATTCCGAGCCCGTCGCCGCCATGGTAGCCACCACGCCTACCGGCAGCGCCTCGGCCAATTCCGCCTTGCCGATGGCAAAATCCCACACATCGCCCTCGTACGGCACGCCGGCGGCAATGGCCTTGGCCGTATCCATCACGCTGCCGCCGCCGACCCCCAGGATAAAATCCGCGCCCATCTCGCGCGCCATCCGGATGCCCTCGTGCACCTTGCTCAGCCTGGGGTTGGGCACCACGCCGCCCAGGCATTTTGTTTCAAAGCCTTCGGCCTTGAGGGCTTGCTCTGAGCGGCCCAAAAGCCCCTCCTTTTTTACGCGGTCGCTGCCATATACGATCAGCGCCTTTTTTGCCTTGGAAAACTCTGCCGCCTGCGTGCCTAGCTGCGCTTCCGCCTCTTTGCCGAACAGCAGGCGGGTGTAGTTGTCATAGAGAAAGTCCTGCATGTAAATCTCCTCCAGATAAAGAATTTTTATGCAACAGACCTCCGGAGCCTGCCTGGTCCCCTTATCCATCTGATGTCATACAAAGCGAAGTACATATAGTATCATTCGGTATTATTAGTATAACAAAAATTTTCAAAGAACGCAAGCGGTTTTCTTCTCATGTTTTTTTCTTTTTCTTTCAAAAAAGTATCATCTTGTATTATTTTGGCGTTTCTGTCAAAAAGGGCAGCCGGCAGGCGCCAGACGGACGCTGTGTCAATGCGATGGCAGCCTCCATGCGGTAGGCCAAGCGCCGCGCCCGGCCAGCCTATAAAACGCCTCCGTCAGCGCCCTGTGCCCCGGGCCTTTGGTCACAATGGCCACACCGGACCCGTGTCGCTGTATCAGTACCCGCCGTGTCATCCTCAGCCTTTGTTCTAACGGGTTGTACACGGATCGCTCATAGCGCCCGTACCGATCACGCCCTTTTTGCGCTTTGTACGCAGCGCTTCCCCCAATAGCGCCAGGGCGTTTTTCTTGACGTGCACAGTATCAAACCCCTCGATGCCGTAGCAGCACGGTACAGGTTTATATTGTGAGCCAGGCGCGGTTCTTTGTTCGTGTCCATAGGGTTTTGTCCTGCACTGCAGGCACATTGCTATTTTCGTCCTGTGGACCCAAAGCCGCCTTCCCCGCGCACGGTATCGCTCAGCGTCTCCGTCTCGTCAAAGACAGCGCGCAGCACAGGCGCCACCACTAGCTGGGCAATGCGCTCTCCCGGCTCCACCACAGCGGCCTGTGCGCTGTGGTTATGCAGCGCCACCATCACCTCGCCCCGATAATCGCTGTCGATCACGCCTACCTTGTTGGCAGGCGCCAGCCCTTTTTTGCTGGCAAGCCCGCTGCGTGCATAGACCAGGCCGGCCGTGCCCTCCGGCAGCTCCATGGCCAGGCCGGTCGGGACCATCGCCGTGCCGCCTGCCGCGATCTCTACCGGCGCTTCCAGGCAGGCATACAGGTCCGCCCCTGCCGCCTCTGCCGAGCCATAGCGCGGCAGCATGGCGTTCTCTCTTAGTTTTTTGATATGCACAGGCACTTTCTGCATTGTTTTTTCCTCCTCATGGTTTTTCTTCTATGCTACACGACAATGCGCAAAACTGCAAAGCGTTTTTCCCTGCGTTGACAAGCCTTTGGAAATATGGTATTTTTTACAGACATGAAAAACCCGTGAGGGAGTAGTTATGCGTACGATGTGCGTGGCAAGTCAACATACTGGCGTCTGCCTGGCTTGCCTTAATGAACGAGACTCATGCAGGGCTTGGTTTGGCCTGTATGCGTCTTTTTTTATGCCTCCCCTTTGTGTGGGTTCGGGTTTTTCAATTTTTGTAGGGGTTGAATGGAATATGACGACTTGGGAGCTATTGCTCATTGCTGTGGGGCTGAGCATGGACGCCTTTGCTGTTTCTATCTGTAAAGGGCTTTCCAGCGGCCGGGCCAGCCTCAGGCACTGCGCCGCGGCCGGGCTGTATTTTGGCGGATTTCAGGCGCTGATGCCGTTTTTGGGCTATGCGCTGGGCCGCCAGTTTCAATCGCTGATCACCAGCTTTGACCATTGGATCGCCTTTGTCCTTCTGTGCTTCATCGGAGCCAATATGATTCGGGAATCCCGCTCCGAGGGAAACCAGGAGACCGCGGATTTCAGCCCGCGTGCTATGCTGCCGCTGGCCGTCGCCACCAGCATCGACGCGCTGGCCGTCGGCGTTACGTTTGCATTTTTGCAGGTCGATATTGCCCTGGCTCTGCCGCTGATTGGCTGCGTCACCTTCCTGTTTTCCTTCGCCGGCGTAAAGCTGGGGCATGTATTGGGCCATCGATGCAAGGCCAAAGCGGAATTGCTGGGCGGGCTGGTATTGATCTTGATCGGGCTGAAGATCCTGTTGGATCACCTGGGCCTTCTCGGCTGACCGCAGAAAAAAACAGGCCATAGGCCTGCTTTTTTCTTTGCCTTATAAGGCGCTGTTCACCATATCCAAAAGATCTGCCTTGCTCTTGACGCCTACCGATGCTGCCACCTGTTGGCCGCCCTTAAAGAGCATCAGCGTGGGGATCGTCATGATGCGGAACTGCTCAGCCAGCGCCTGCTCGTCATCCACGTTTACCTTGCCGACCTTCACCTTTCCGCCCAATTCCTCGGCCAACTCATCCACGATGGGGCTCAGCATCCGGCACGGGCCGCACCAGCTGGCCCAAAAATCCACCAATACCGGCTCAGCCGCCTGCATCACTTCCTGCTGAAAATTGTCCTTTGTCAATGTAACGATTGCCATTGTATGTTTCCTCCTGCGTTTTTTGTTTTTTGCTTTCGCTGTTTGTTCCTTTTTTCAGAGGGCGTGCTTAAGCCCCTGTTTGCTGTTTTTCCCTGCCTGAAAAGATCCTATACGCCACATCCGCCAGCGTGATCCCGGCCAAGCGCTGTCTGCACAGGGCATCCAGCTCCTGATACAGGCCATCCATCACCTCGGCCATGCCGGAAGCCACAAGGCAGGGCAGCTCTTTGCCGCCGCTGTGCCAGGATGAGCAGACAAACCGCTCTCCCAGCGCCTTGGCGATCTCTGCCAGCGACACCGTTTCCGGCAGCTTTGTAAATTGATATCCGCCCACAGCGCCCTCCTTGGTCTCCACAAGGCCGGCTCTTTTCAGCTTTGCCATCACCTTGCGCACCCGGGCCGGGTTGGTGCAGATGTTTTGCGCCAACACCTCGCTGGAAGCCGTTTCTCCTCGATGGTGCAAGTATACCAGGCCGTGGATGGCCACGGTAAATTCGCTTGTCATCCCATCCCTCCCCAAACTGTAATTTTTATTGTTTCAGTTCTACATCTGTTATTTTAATGGTTACAGTTTGGTTTGTCAACCACTTTTTTCCAAGTCGCATAAAAAAACGGCTGCCCGTCGCAGCCGCCTTTTTACGCCCAGCCCAGCAGCCGGACGACCGTAGTCAGTAAAAAGCAGAGCAGCATCCCCATCCCTGTCGGAATGGCCATCGCGGCCGCCGTCCATTTCCAGCTGCCTGTTTCCTTATGGATGGTCAGGCATGTGGTGGAGCACGGCCAGTGCATCAGCGAAAACAGCACGGTACATAGGGCCGTAAGCCACGTCCATCCGTTTTGCACCAAAATATCCTTGAGCGCCGTCAAAGAAGGCAGGTCCGTTAAGCTGCCCGTTGCCATATAGGCCATGAGGATGATGGGAAATACGATCTCATTGGCAGGAAAGCCCAGGATAAACGCCATCAAAATCACGCCGTCCAGGCCGATGAGATGCGCAAAGGGGTCTAAAAACTGCGTGCAGTGCGCCAGGATCGTCAGGCCCCCGATGTTCACATTGGCCAAGACCCAGATCAGCAGCCCCGCAGGCGCGGCCACCGCCACCGCCCGGCCCAGCACGAACAGCGTCCGGTCGCAGATGGACCGCACGATGACCTTGCCGATCTGCGGCCGCCGGTAAGGGGGCAGCTCCAGCGTAAAGGAGGAGGGCACGCCCTTTAGCACCGTTTTGCTCAGCAGGCCGGACACGCAAAACGTCATCACGATCCCCAATACGATCACCGCCGTGAGGATCAGCGTAGAGCCCAAAGAGGACAGCCATCCGTTTTGTGCCGCGCCACCTACAAAAAACATCGAGATGATTGCGATGAGCGTCGGGAAAGCGACGTTTTGCAAAAGGGGAAATTATGAAAAGTACAGATGCAGCACCCCCTCCTGCCATACGATCTTGGCCAGTATGCTTCGGTATACCGTCTGCTTTTGCGCCAAGGAAAGCGTATGCATCGTCACAGCGGCAGGTGCCTGCTGCGGTTGCCTGCGCGCCCGCAGCTGCTGGATGAGCGGCTCGGTTTCCGGCAATTCTGAAAGCAGCCGGATTGCTTGTTCGAGCTGCCGCTGGGCCGCTGTCTGCGCTGCGGAGGCTCCCTTTTCCGCTGCCTCCCTTTGCAGATACGGGCCTACTGCCTGCCAGACAGCCTGCTCCAGGCTGGCATCCGCCTTTTCCCCCGCCAAATTGGGGCCGCGGCATGCCTCTGCCCCCTGCCGCCGTTTGCGCCGGCAGATATAATCAAACCCATGCCCCTTGGCGCGTTTTTTCGCCTCCATCGGCGCGCCGCAAACGCCGCAGCGCAGCAGCCCGGAAAATAAAGCATAGCGGTTTTGCGGCTGCCGCTCCCTCGTCTGCTTGGCCAGTTTTTGCTGTACACGCCGCCATACCCCGCCCTCTATCATCCCTTCATGCCTGCCCAGCGCCACCACCCATTGTGCCTGCGGCCGCCACGCACCGG
This sequence comes from uncultured Bacillota bacterium, assembly GCA_905208455.1. Classification (GTDB taxonomy): domain Bacteria; phylum Bacillota; class Clostridia; order Christensenellales; family QAND01; genus UMGS1975. Next base: position 19,260 of record CAJLPK010000010.1, on the reverse strand, counting down.
GCTTTTTTCGGTTCTGCCGCTTGTTATATACCATCAGCCCCTTGTCGCCTGTGGCCTGCGACGGGGCAAAGCACAGGACCGCGCCCTGCTCGGCAAAGTAGCGGTACGCCTGTTCATCCGCCTTGCAGTATACAGGATTGCGCAGCAGGGATTTTACCCCTGCCGCCGTATACTCTATCCCTCTTTTCTGCAGCGCCTTTTGCGCGGCCCGCACTGTGCCTGCTGCTTCAAAGGCGGCAAACGCGGCCTGCACCGCCTGCGCTTCCTCCGGCGCCGTTTGCAGCCTGTGCCCCGTTTTTACGCCCGCCGCCGTTTGTCGGGAGGCCGGCACGCTGCGAAAGCCCAAGGGCGGCCTGCCGCCCAGCCACTGGCCGGTGCGCGCCAGCATCTGCATATTATCGCTGACACGCTCGGCAATGGTCTCCCGTTCCAGCTGGGCGAATACGGAGGCGATGTAAAGCATGGCCTTGCCCATCGGCGTGGCTGTGTCGAACTGTTCGCGGATGCAGACAAAGCTGACCTGGCGGCGGTTGAGCGTTTCGATCAAGGCTGCAAAATCCGTTACGCTGCGGCTCACCCTGTCCAGCCGGTAACAAACCAGCATATCCACCTGCCCGGCCTGTACCGCCTCCATCAGCGCAGCAAACCGCGGCCTTTGCAGCGTAGCGCCGGAAAAGCCTTCGTCCTCATACACCTCAATGTCCGCCTGCGGCCAGTGCTGCTCGATATACTGCCTGCACAGCGCCACCTGGTTTTCAATCGAGTCCCCCGTTTCGCTCTTCACCGATTTTCGGCTGTAAATCGCGGCACGCATCACGCCACCCCCCAGTCTAGCGTATGCATGCCGGGCCGCCGGTAGCGCATACAATGGAGCAAAAAAAGGAGCTGTTCCATGTCCCGGCCGGATGTTTACCCCGTGATTCTTCACCTTACCCCAGCCCAGGCGCAGCGCGCCGCACAGCAGATTTTGAAGGCGCTGCCATCCCCCTTGCCAGCCATACAAAAAAAGCAGCGCCCCTAGGCGCCGCCCGCTTGCATGCTTATTTGGGTTTCCTCATGCCGAATATGCTGCCGTTATAACGGTACAGCACACCGATGCAAAAGACTACGCCGCCCGCCATCAGCGCAAGCCCCAAAGCGTAGCCGATCTCTCCGCCCAGCAGCAGGTTAGCCGGCTGTATAGCCATGCAGCCGATGCCGACAGCCATCAGCCCCTGGCCCATGCGCCGGGCAAACAACGGCTTGTGGTCCGGCGTCACGTTGCAATAATGGTACCGGTGCAGCCATCCCAATTCGCCCCGCCAGCCCGTCCGATAGGCCAAATACGCCACCAATAGCCCCAGGGCCATCTCTACCAAAAGCTCTTCCACCGTGCCAATACCTCCGCCTCTTCAAGCGCCCTGCTTCGGCGCTCTCCTTAAGTGCCCATATTTTTTCAGCCGGTATAGATAGTAGGCCAAAATCAAGGCAAAGGCTCCGTTCATAACGACCATCAAGCCCAAATAGCCCCAGGCCGCCCCCCAAATCCCCGCCGTGCGCACCGCAAAGGGCATCCACACCAGCGACAAGAGGAAAACGACGCCGTATCCCACCAGCACCATATACTGCCGGCGCATAATGGTAATGCAGTAATAAAACACATTGTACAGCGCCGAAACCCCGCCGGCCGCCAGCAGCACCAGCAGGACGCCCCTGTACCCCTCCAGCTCCACGCCGTAAAACCAGGACAGCACCGGGATGCCCAGCGCATACCCCCCTGCCATACATACCAGCGTGATGAGCAGAATATACATGACCTGCTTGCCCATCGTCAGCAAAAATTTTTTCACCTGGCCCTGGCTGAATTGCTCCGCCAGCACGGACAGCTGCGGCTTTAGGATAAAGCCGGCAAACAGGTTGATGACAAACGCAGGCATAAACAGGATATTGAAATACGTTTGAATCTCCGAAGCCAGGTAGGCGTCGATGGCATACTTGGCGGAATTGTTGATATAGCCGGATAAAAAGGACCCGATGAACAGCGGCAGGCACGCCAGCAGCAGCCTGCGCAGATGGCCCGCCCGAAACTGGACGGTAAAGCGTTCAAACGCGCCCACGGCCGCGGAATCGTACGCCAAAAACACCAGCAGATAGGACAGCGCCAGGCAGCAGGCCGCCGTCATCAGGTTTTTGCTGATATACAGCACCGCGATAAAGCAGCCGGTGGAAACCAGGTATTTGATAAAGACCCCCTTGGCCGATATATCATACCGGCCCTTTTGCTGGTACAGGCCCTCGAATACATCGGAAAAGGATTCTCCTCCGCGGTATAGGCAAAAAACCAGGGTAAGCGCCGCCTTTTCCAGCGTAAACCTGCTGAGCAGCACCCAGGCCGTGCATGCCAGCAGCATTAAGCCGACGGTAATCACCCGCGAGGCAAAATAATCCTTGAACGCATACATATTCTGCACATCCGAGGCCTGGAATGTGCGCATGCAGTACCAGCCCAGCGTCAAAAGCTGCTGGGATACCGCAAAGCAGATGGTGTAGACGCCGCCTTCGGCCGGGCCGAGTATATGTGTAACGGCCCACAGCATAATCACGCTGCTGCCCGCATACATCAGCCCGGACATCACCGTCCACAGATAGGTTTTACGCCCCAAATTTTTCCCGTTGCCTAGAATCAGGGGCCGTAGATTTTCTTTCAATCGTCTTCTCCCAATGGATCGTTTCCGTGCCGAAATCCAGGATCTCCGGCCTATGGTTCGTCCGCTCGCTCACAGGCGGATACTCCATATAATTCCCAAACCCACGCGTTAGCATTGCATGGTTGCATCTCATAACTTTCATCTTCCGCCCTTCAAAATCAAGCTCCTGCAAAGGGAAGATTTCATCCAAGCGCACGATCCAGTCCTCCGGCTGTATATCGCACATGGAGGTCACCAGCTCCGTCTTATTATGATACCGCATCAGCGCTTGTTTATGTTTTCTGCCGATGCCGCTGCCGGAAACAAACAGGCGAAGAAAATAATGCGCGGCAAAGCAGCCCGCTTTCAGGATCTTTCCCTTCACGCCCTTGCCAGGCACACCGGGGTTCGGAATACACCACAGAATATGCAGCCGGTTGTACCAATCCCTGGCACGGACCTGCTTTTTGCGCAGCTTCGGGTCCTCCGGCACATAATCGTATGGGAAAATATCCATGCTGATGCCCAGGTTGTCCACCTTATATTTGGTATGCTCCTTGCTTACCTGCTTGGTGCCTATCTTGGAAATCCTCGTAATATAATCCGGGCAGTTCTCATCATGGTAGCCGTCGATGATCTCATACGCCGGCGCCAATTCCCCGGGCGCCACCTGCAAAAACCGCTCGTAATCCTCCCGCAGCATGCCCACGTCGATATCATCGTCCCACGGGATATAGCCCTGGTGCCTGACCGCACCGATGGCCGTACCGCCGTTTGCAAAGTACGGAATTTCATATTTTTCGCAAATTGCAGCAAAGACATCGAAAATATCCAGCACCGTCTGCTGCATGCGTTTTAATTCCTCTTGCTTGTATCCGTAAAAACACACTGCCTATTCCCCCCTAAAGCGTCTCTTTTCCCTCCTGCCCGTCTCCGAAATCCAGCACCTTGGCCCCATGGTTATACCTCTGGCTTTCCGGGGGCAGCTGCATATAATCGCCGAATCCGCGCGTAAGCATCTCGTGGTTGCATGCCATGACTTTGACCGTCATCCCCTCAAATATGACGTCCTGAAGCGGGAATATATCCTCCTTTTTTACCATCCAATCCTCCGGCTTTAAGTCGCACAAAGAGGTCACCAGGCTTGTCTTGTTATGGTACCGCAGCGAGGTTTCCCTGTATTTCCGGTTGATAAAATCCACCGATACAAAGGCCTTGAGCAGGTAATGCGCCACAAAGCACCCCGCCGCCATCACCTTGCCCGCGATGCCCTTGAGCGGCACCTCCGGGTTGCGGATGGTACGCAGGATATACATGCGGTTGTATAGGTTGATGTCCCGGAGCTGCTTTCTGCGCAGCTTCGGATCCTCCGGCACGTTGTCATACGGGAAAATATCCAGGCGGATGCCGAAGTTTACCGGGTATTTATCATGCTCATCGGTGATGTGCTTGGTGCCTATCTTGCACATCCGCAGCGTATACCCCGGGCAGTTTTTGTTGATTTCCGCATTCATCAGCTCATATTTTCCCGCGATTTCCCCGGGCGCCACCCGGAGAAAGGTCTCATAATCCTCCCGCAGCAGCCCCACGTCCATATCGTCGTCCCACGGGATAAAGCCCTGGTGCCTGACCGCGCCGATGGCCGTGCCGCCGTTGAGAAAATACGGCAAATCATATTTTTCGCAAATCGCGACGAATGCGGCAAAAATCTCCAATTCCGTTTTCTTCAATCGCTCCAGTTCTCCTGGCTTGTACGCATACTGCACAGCGTTTCCCCCTCTTTTCGCTCATTTGCATACGGATTTATTTTTCATCGCCGAAATCCAGCCGGTACGGCGGGTGGTTATGGCGCTTGTCCTCCGGCGGCAGCTTCATATAATCGCCGTACCGGTTTGCCAGGTAGCGCTCTACGCCGCCCGGGAGGCGCATCATCAGCCCGTTGAACGGCATTTTTTTCGTCGGGAATATTTGCTCCTTCTCCATGATGCTGGTAAAGGGCTGCGGGTCAAAAAACCATGCGACGCGTTTGGTTTCCACGTTTTCATACCGCCGGCTTGCCTTCATCGCCTGATCGTACAGCCAGCGCGGCGAAATGCGGAACAGCCACAGGAAAAAATGCGCTGCCTGGCAGGCTGCGCGCACCAGCGCCGCCTTCCATCCGCCAAAATACAGCGTCGGGTTGCCGACATGGCGCAAAATCAGCAGCTTGCCCCAAAACCACGCCGTCCGGCCCTGCTTGCGCATCGCCTTTTCATCGTCGGCGGCGTTGTCAAACGAATACAGATCCAAAAAAATCCCAAAATTGCACTTGCAGTTTTTCAGCGGCTCCTCATGGAACACCGTTCCTTTTTTTACCAGCCGCGTGGTCGGCAACGGATAATTGCGGTCCTCCATGGCGTTGAGCACCTCATATTTATCCGAAAGCTCCTCCTTGGCCAAGGCCAGAAAACGGTCGTAATCCTTGCGCAGGAAGCCGATGTCGATATCGTCGTCCCACGGGATAAAGCCCTGGTGCCTGACCGCGCCGATGGCCGTGCCCCCTACGCCGAAATAATCGATACCGTGCCGCTCGCAGAGATCGATAAAATCGCTTAAGATCTCCAGTTCTGTTTCCTGTACCCGTTTGAGCACCTCCGGCTCGTAGGTTTGGTACAACAATCTTTTGCCTCCCCCGCTGCTTTGCGCTATGCCCCCGGAACGCTGCCCCGCAGGGCCGCTTCAGGGATTTTCCGCATGAAAATAGGCCGCACCTTGTCCAAAGATGCGGTTTGTTGCATTATATCATCTGTCCAAAACCATGTCAAAACAGCATAAAAACAGCCTGTCAAATGTACAGGCTGTCCAGCTTTTTCAAATCGCTGTAATTATCGATCTCTATAATATCGTCAAACGTGCAGGGGCGTACCTGCACCTGGTACTCCTTTAGGTGGTATTCCAGCGCCACCTGGTCCCAGTACCGCTCCCGGCCGCCCGGCATTTCATAGACCTGCTTGATGTGCCCGGCCAGCTTTGCGCCGTCCTCCTTTGTCCAATAGGAGATGCCGAACATGTGATAGCAATGCTGCCCGCCGATGCCCAGATGCGTAATGACCCCCTGCTTTACCTCAAAGCACCAGTCGTCCGTCCGCTCCACCGGCACGCCCAGATAATTGGAAGCATACTGGTATTTTGTAATCAGCGACGGGTTATACAGCACCAGGTCGGCCTCCAGCACATAGGCGTTTTGCAGCAGCTCGCGCGCACAAAAGGCCGAAGAAATATTGTTTGCTTCATTGTACAGCGGGTTTTCCACAAAACGGATGCCCGGGTATTTATACAGCAGCTGGTCAAATTGTTCGCCCAAATAGCCCCGCACGATGATAACCTCCTCGATCCCGGCTGCATAGACGGCATCCAGCAGCGTATCAATCATGCGCACGCCTTTGACACGCACCAACGGCTTCGGTGTATTCAGCGTAACAGGCACCAGCCTGGACCCGAACCCGGCCGCCAGAAATACCGCGCGCTTCACGCGGTATGGCTCTAAAGCCTCCCGTCCCTTTTGCGTAAGGCCCGCCTCATCCATATAGCCCAGCGATTCCAAGCTCGCCACTGTCTTGTTGGTAGTGCCCAGCGAAGCGCCTGTTTGCTTGGCCAGCTCCCGCTGCGTCATCGGCCTGCCCGCCATCTCCAGGCAGACCAATGCATCAAATTGCCTGTGGTTCAAGGCCATTTTCTTCCTCTCCCTTCCGACGAATGCCCCTGCGCTTTTTCAAGCCATGGACGATGCCCTTCATCACCAAATTGACCGCCAGGATCAGCAGGGACACATACGCCGAGCACTCCAGCAGCATCTGCCCTTCAAACTGCGGAATCATCATGGAGACCGGCATGGTCTTGACCGTGCTCAAAAAAGAGACTGCCGAAATCGTGATCATCGAGTTGACAAAGAAATAGGAAAACATCTCCAGGATCGTATCCCTTGTCTGCGGCAGAAAAACATCCTTGACCAGCCGCCATATCGGGATTCCCACCGTTTGCGCCACCGCCTCCAAATTCGGGTTGAGCTTGTGCATGGCATTGTAGGCCATCAGGTAAGGGGAGGCGAAAAAGTGTATGGTATTCACCAACACAAGGATCGCCAGCGTGCCGTAAAAAAAGGAACCCTTAAAGCACAGCACATACGACAGGCCCAGCACGATGCCCGGCACCGCCAGCGTTGTGATGGACCCCAGGTGCAGCGAACGTGACAGCACGCCCCGGCTTCGCCCGGCAAAGTAGGCCATCAGATACGCCACTGCCGTGCCGATGCCGGCTGTAAGCGCCGCAATGATCAAGGAATTGGCCAGATAGCGGCCAGCCCCCATATCCATGGCCTGCGTGATATTGTGCAGGCTCAGCGACAGGTCGATGGGATATTTTTCTACAAAGGTCAAAAGCCCAAACGCCACGATGGGCAGCAGCACCAGCACCACGCCCAGCCCCACCGTTAGGCCGCAGACAGCATCCCGCTTCCGGCTCTTTTTTATCTCATATGCCCTGGCTGTAAACGAAGCGCTGCCGTTGTCTTTATTGAATAGGTCAAACAAAAAGGCCACGACCGCCGGCACCAGCAGGAACAGCCCGACCACGGCGCCCTTTCCGAAGTTCATCAGCCCGATGACCTCGTTGTACATATACACGGGCAACGTCATAAACTTGCCCCCCACCATCAGCGGCACCCCATAGTCGGTAAAGATCAGGGTAAAGGTGGCAAACAGCACTGAAATCAGCGGCTTTCTCAGGTAGGGCAGCGTGATGGAAAGGAACTGCCTGAATTTCGGGATGCCCAGCACCTGGGCAGACTCGTATACCGTATAGTCCTCATACTGAAAGACATCGAGCAGCATCAAAAACGCCACCGGGAACGAATACATCACCGAGCCTATGACAATGCCCCAAAACCCATAAATGCTGGTATTGAGCCCCAAAAGGTTGGTCAAAACGCCGTTGGCGCCAAACAGCACGATGAGCCCCATGCCGTGAGAGATGGAGGGGATCAGCATCGGCAGCGACAGCAAGGAGGAGAAAAGCCCCTTTTTCCTTAAGCCGGAGCGCGCGACGCACCAGGCCAGCAGCAGGGCCAGCGCCAAGGAGAGCAGGGTCGCCGTCAGCGTGACCAGCACAGAGTTCCTCAAGGATTCCAAAAATTGTTTGGACGCGATGACGCTGCCCACGTCCACGCTGCCCATGGACAGCAGCAGGCTGCCCAGCGGCACAAGCACCGTGAGCACCAAAAATACCAGCAGCGATGCCTTGACCACCGCCCTGGCCTTCCATGTTCTTCTCTTCTGCATGCCTCTACTCCAAACAGCGCTTTAGGTCTGACATCTTCTGCTTTAGCTGCGCTACCACAAACCCTTCGACAAATGCGTTTGCCGGATGGTGGAAAATCTCCTGCGGCGTGCCGATCTGTTCGATGGCGCCCTCGCTCATCACCATGATGCGGTCTGACATGGTAAACGCCTCTTCCTGGTCATGGGTGATATAAATCACTGTGGCCTGTGTGCTTTGCTGCACCTCCTTGATGACGCGGCGCAGCGAAAGCCGGTTGCTGGCATCCAGGGCGGACAGCGGCTCGTCAAACAGCAGCACATCGGGCTGCAGCGCCAGCGTGCGCGCAATGGCTACGCGCTGCTGCTGGCCGCCGGAGAGCTTGTCCGGCTTTTTGCCGGCGTGCTCCTCCATCCCCACCTGCGCCAAGACCTCCAGCGCCCTTTGGCGCGAGGACGCCTTGAAAACAGGATGCAGCTTGAGGGCATATTCCACATTTTGCAGCGCCGTCATATTGGGGAACAGCGCATAATTCTGAAAGACGATGCCCATGCCGCGCTTGGCGGGCTCAAAGGCGGAAATATCCACGCCGTCTTTGAAAATGCGCCCGCCATCCTGCTCGGTAATGCCGATGAGGATGCGCAAAAGCGTGGTTTTGCCGCAGCCGGAAGAGCCCAGCACCGACAGGAACTCTCCCTCATGCACGGCAAACCCGATATGATCCAAAATCGTCTTTTTCCCGTAGGCCTTGTACAGGCCCTCTACCTTGATTTTTTCCGTTTGGTTCAATACTGCCATAGCGAAAGCAATTCTTCCTTTTTGTTCAAATCGTCAATGCCTGTCATATCGGCATATTGGATGTCCTTCGGATAGTTTTCAATGCTTGTATCCTGTTCGGTATAGATTTTCTCCGGTACAAATTTTTCCTTATCTTCCAGGATCAGCGTATCCACAATAAAACCAAAGACCTCCTTTACAGCCTGCCTTTGCATCTTTCCCTTCACCACGGAAACACCGTAAGTAGAGTATGGAGCCCCCTCCTCAAAGTAAAGAATTTCCAACTCTGCGCCCTTGTTGATTTCCTGTACGGCCTGGAACGTCATCCCCAGCCCAATGGCAGCCTCGCCCTGCACCAGGGCGTTGACCGGACCGGATCCGGAGGTGGTGAACTGCAATATATTTTCCGACAGCTTGTCAAAATACGAAAGCGCCTCTTCTTGGCCCATCGTATTGACCAGGCTCAGCAAAAACGCATAGCCCGTGCTCGACGTTTTGGGATTTGGCATGGAAATCAGCCCCTTGTACTGGGGGTTTAACAGATCCTGGTAGCTCTTCGGTACCGGCAGCTGCTTTTCCTGTAACAGCTTGGGGTTGATGATGATCGCATTGCTCTCCCTATCCACCGTCATATAGACATGGTTCGGATCCACCATTTCCGGCAGATACCGCGACGTGTCATAGGTTGAAAGATCCTCCAGCATATCCTTTAACGAAATCAGATAGCCCGACTCCAAGCCCATGACAATATCTGCCTCTGTTTCCGCACCCTCGCTTTTCAGTTTGGAGGCACTGTTTCCCGTTGCAATATACTGAATCGTAATATCGTAATCAGGGAATTGCTCTTTAAGCCGGGAAAGATAATATTCATTGCGGAATTCTTCGCTGCTGGAGTAAATGACCACCTTGTTGTCGGCCGCCGTATCCCCGCCGCCGCAGCCTACCAGGCCGAGCATCATGCAAGCACACAATATCATCGCTATCAACCGCTTCATTGGTTTCCTCCCCATTGTTCATATTTTTGTTTTCGCATGCCTTGTTTCAAACACGCTGCTTCTCTTTTGTTATTTATACAAATCATCGGTCCAAATTCAGAAAGTATACTTTTTTATTTTTTCGCAAAGTTCCCCATATAGCCAATATGCTTTCCCGTTTTTACCACAATTCTCCCCATTTTTCTTTTTTGTTCTACATACTCATAAAAGTATACTATCCTGAACATCATTTGGCAAGAAAAAGTTCTTTTCCCTACATTGCCCCTTTGCAAAACGTCGGGAAACGGCCGTTACAGGGCACAAAGTTGTTGGTCAAAATCGCGATGAGCCGTTCCCGCGGGGAATCGATGATACGGCACCCTACGATGCCGGCTGCGTTGCAGCCGAACCCCATGCACATGGTCAGCGCCTGCTTGCCGCAGGCCCGGCATTTTTGAAACTGCTTATCCAGATTGAATGCCACCCTGGGCAGATACCCCAGATCCTCCAGCAGGGTAAAAAGCGGGAAAAAGATCGCCATGGGCGGCAGCATCACCGATACCACCCAGGCCAGCACCCGGTATACCCCCAGCACCAGCGCCCCATGCAGCCAGGCCGGCGCGTGGAGGTACATGAACAGGTCCGTCAGGCGGTCCTGCACCCAAAACAGGCCGCGGCTCAGCAGCTCGGACGGGTAGTTGGCCCCTGTGATGGTGATCCAAAATACAGCGGCCAGCAGCGCCAGCATGATGGGAATCCCCGTCCATTTGCTGGTGAGGATGCGGTCTATCTTCAGTTGTTTTTCGCTGTACTTTGGCTCCTCTGCCCGCACCACGCCGCGGCAGACTGCCTCCGCCTTTTTATACAGGCAGGAAACGATGGCGTCCCTCAGCGGCCCTTCCGAAAGCCCCTGCGCTGCCAGATGCGCCCTGGCCTGCAAAACTGCCTGTGAAACTGTCTCCTCCTGCATCAGATCCTGTCCCAGCACGCCTTGCAGCGTCTCCATCAAGGAGGCATCGTAGTCGATGAGCCGCAGCGCCATCCACCTGGCCGGAAACCGCCCTGCCAGATACGGCGTTAGCACAGGCTCTACCATGGCAATGGCCTGCTCTATGGCGTCGCTGTACAGCACCCGGGCAGGCACTGCGGCGCCAGTGCCCTCTGCTTTTGTCACCTGCGCCACACGGTCCATCAAGGCGGAAAGGCCGTGCCCGCTTCGCGCGCTGGCGCCCACCACCGGCACCCCCAGATTTTTTTCCAGCGCAGAGATGTCAATGTGGATTTTCTTCTTTTCCGCCTCATCCAGCAGATTGACGCAGACCACCGCCTTTGGCGTGATCTCTATCGTTTGCAGCACCAGATTGATATTGCGCTCCAGGCAGGTGGCGTCGCAGACAACGACCACGGCATCCGGCCCGCCAAAGCATAGAAAATCACGCGCCACCTCTTCTTCCGCCGAATGCGCCATCAGCGAATAGGTGCCCGGAATATCCACCAGCACATAGGAAGCGCCGTTGTGCTGCGTGCGCCCCTGGGCATTTGTCACGGTCTTGCCGGGCCAGTTGCCGGTATGCTGGTTCAGGCCCGTCAGCTCGTTGAAAACCGTGCTCTTGCCCACGTTGGGATTGCCCGCCAGCGCCACCACCTTTTCCTCCGGGCTCTGTTTTTCAATGACCAGGCCGCTGTCCGCTGCCCTGCGCCCGGTCGAATCAGATGTAAGTCCCATCAGGTTTCTCCTTTTTCGTTTATATCGTTGCAGCCGTGGCTGCCATGGCCGGCAGCGCTGCCTGCTCTTTTGACGCCGCCAGCACACGCACCCGCTCCGCATCCCGCCGCCTGAGCGCAACCACCGTGCCGCGCACCAAAAAGGCCGTGGGGTCTCCGGAAGGGCTGCTGTATAAGCAGCGGATCTCCGTGCCCTCGATCAGCCCCATGTCTAAAAGCCTGCGCCGGATGCTTCCGTTGGATAAAAGCCTGTGTACCGTTACCGTCATCCCCTGCCGCACCTGGGACAGGGCCATCTCTTTTGTAGCCATCTTTTCATGCTCCTTTTCATCCGTAGGGTGAGGAACGACATTGTTCCCTATCCATACACTATGCCAGCATCCCCAAGGCGGTGTAGCGCATCGGATGCATCGAAAAAATGAAATTGACAGGCTCTTTTCCTTACGGCATGGCAAGGCTAGGCATAAAGACGCCTCTAAGCATGAAGGAGAAATCGTATGAAAAAACCATTGTTAAGCTATCTTGGCTTGCTATGCGTTTCCGCCCCTGTGTGCGGGTACGGCAGGGCCGCGCCTTTCGCCGTACCTGCCATGCCGCTGACGAATTGCAAATCCATTCCATTGAAAAATCTGCTCAGGAAGCTTGGCCCTTCGCCGCCGCTGAAACGCAGCCCTTGACAAACCAGAGGCAGACAAAAGGCGCTCTGGCCATCCCTCTGTACGAAATCTCCCTTGCCGAGGACGGCTCTGCTCTGGCGCTTGCCTCCCGTGCTACCGGGCTGCCCGGCTCTGCCGCCTATGCTTACAGCATCATTTTTCACCAGGGCGGCGATGCAGGTTGGCGCCGCGGCTGCCCTATCCTCCTGTTTTCCGGCCAAAGCGCCTCCCGGGAGGCCCTCCCCCTTTCCCCCTTTGACAGCCAAAAGCCTTTGGACAGGGGAAGCCCTGTCAAGGACGAAACAGCCGCCTGTATGGACCGCCTCTTTTCCCTCTTGCGCCAGCGTAAACGGAGATAAAAAAAGAGCCCTACGGCTCTTTTTGGTTATATGCCCAATGGGGTCAGTCCTCCCAAAGCACTACGCGGCCCTCTGCCCTGGTCCGGTTCAAATCGATCAGGCGCTGGTTCTTCGAGCCGCGAAAGCGCAGCGAAATGTCCTTTTGCGCGAGGATGAACCGGCCGTCCACCAGCACATCCAGCAAGGACAGCATCTCCTCCGTCGCTTCGCAGTGCGCATAGCCGCCCGGCGTCGTCAGCTCCTCCAGCGTAAAGCCGGAAAAGCACCAAATGGTCTTTTGCGGATACTGCGCGCGCACCCGGCGCAAAAACGGCAGCAGCGCCCGCTGGTTCTCCGGCTCGAACGGCTCGCCGCCCAGCAGCGTCAGCCCGTCGATATAGGAAGGGGCCAGCAGCGAAAGCAGCGTTTCCTCCGTCTGCCGGGTAAACGGCTCCCCATAGGAAAAATCCCAGGTTTCGGGCTGGAAGCACTGCTCACAATGGTTGGTGCAGCCCGAAACAAACAGCGACACGCGCACGCCTATGCCGTTGGCAATGTCGCAGTTTTTGATCTCCCCATAATACATCCGCGTCTCCTTTCTGCAAAAACAGGGCGCCCCGGATAGACGCCCTGTCTGCTGCTTGTCTTGTGCTTACAGGTGCAGCACGCGCTCTTTGATCTCCTGCGTACGCCCCTGGTTCCAGAACTGTGTGCCGATATAGCCGCAGGTGCGCCGCGCCACATTCATCTTGTCCTGGTCCTCGTTGCCGCACTGCGGACAGTGCCAGACCAGCTTGCCGTCCTTTTCAATGATCTGGATTTCGCCGTCCCAGCCGCACACCTGGCAGTAGTCGCTCTTGGTATTGAGCTCGGCGTACATGATGTTGTCATAGATAAACTGCATCACATTCATCACAGCCGCCAGGTTTTGCTGCATATTCGGCACCTCGATATAGCTGATGGCCCCGCCCGGCGACAGCGCCTGGAACTTGGCCTCCAGCGCCAGCTTATCAAACGCGTTGATGGGCTCTGTCACATGCACATGATAGCTGTTTGTAATGTACCCCTTGTCCGTTACGCCCTTTACGATGCCGAACCGCTTTTGCAGGCACTTGGCAAATTTATACGTTGTGCTTTCCAGCGGCGTGCCGTACAGGCTGTAATCGATATTCTCCGCCTTTTTCCATTTGGCGGTGTATTCGTTGAGCTTGCGCATAATTTCCAGCCCGAAGGCCTCGCCCTCCGGCTCGGTCAGCTTTTTGCCGATCATGCTGTATACGCATTCCCACAGGCCCGCATAGCCCAGGGAAATGGTGGAATACCCGCCATGCAGCAATTTGTCGATCTTCTCGCCCTTTTTCAGGCGGGCCAGCGCGCCGTACTGCCATAAGATCGGCGCCACATCCGATACCGTGCCGGTCAGGCGCTCATGCCTGCATTGCAGCGCGCGGTGGCAAAGCTCCATCCGCTCGTCAAAAATCTCCCAGAATTTATCCATATCCTTGCCGGCGGACAGGCCGATGTCCACCAGGTTGATCGTGACGACCCCCTGGTTGAAGCGGCCGTAGTACTTCGGCTTGCCGTTTTCATCCACATAGGGCGTCAAAAAGCTGCGGCACCCCATACAGGTATAGCATTGCCCGTCGCCGTTTTGATCCACCTTGAGCTGCTTCATGATCTTTTCGGAGATATAATCCGGCACCATGCGCTTGGCCGTGCACTTGGCCGCCAGCTCCGTTAAATAATAGTAAGGCGCGTCCGGGCGGACATTGTCCTCTTCCAGCACATACACCAGCTTGGGGAACGCCGGGGTCACCCAGACGCCCTTTTCGTTTTTCACGCCCTGGCAGCGCTGAGAAAGCACCTCTTCGATGACCATCGCCAAATCGCGCTTTTCCTGCTCGCTTTTGGCCTCGTTCAAATACATAAAGACCGTCACAAACGGCGCCTGGCCGTTGGTCGTCATCAGCGTGACCACCTGGTATTGGATGGTCTGCACGCCGCGGCGCACCTCCTCGCGCAGCCGCTGCTCCACCAGCGCATGGATCTTATCCACCGACAAGTCCACGCCGATGGTTTTGCTTTCCTGCAAGACCTGCTGGCGGATCTTGTCGCGGCTCACCTGCACAAACGGCGCCAAATGCGCCAGCGAGATGGACTGCCCGCCGTACTGGTTGCTCGCCACCTGCGCGATGATCTGGGTGGCGATGTTGCAGGCCGTGGAAAAACTGTGCGGGCGCTCGATGAGCGTGCCGGTGATGACGGTGCCGTTTTGCAGCATATCCTCCAGGTCTACCAAATCGCAGTTGTGCATGTGCTGGGCATAATAGTCCGCGTCATGGAAATGGATGATGCCCTCGTTATGCGCCTCCACGATCTCCTGCGGCAGCAGCAGGCGGTTTGTGATGTCGCGGGACACCTCGCCCGCCATATAGTCCCGCTGGGTGGAGTTTACCACGGGGTTTTTGTTGGCGTTTTCCTGCTTGGCCTCCTCGTTGTTGCATTCGATCAGGCTTAGGATCTTGTCGTCCGTCGTGTTGGACTGGCGGACCAGCGTACGGGTATACCGGTAGGTGATATAAGACTTTGCCACCTCAAACGCGCCGTGCGCCATGATCTGCTTTTCCACCATATCCTGCACCTCTTCTACGCTGGGCGATCTTCCTAGCTTCTCGCAGGACAATACAACGCTTTCCGCAATGCGCTGTATCTGCATGGGGGTCATGCGTTCGTTTTCGCCCACCGTCTTGTTGGCTTTGCTGATGGCGATGATGATCTTGTCGATATCAAAGGCCACTTCCGATCCGTTGCGTTTGATGATTTTCATTGCTCTATCCTTCCCGTCTTCCCCAGGTCCGCGCCCCAGTTCAACCTATATATAGTATCCTTCGCAAAAGTATAATAGCATATCTGGTAGTATGCGTCAATGCGCTTGGCCTGCTTTTCCGCCCTTATTTTATCCGGCTTTGCGATGGCCCGCCCCGTGGTTTTCCGCTCTAAACCGGTATTTTCCCGGGAAGGCCCAAGGCTTTTTCGTCTTTTTTCGTTTTTTCTATACAAAAAAAGAGGGCGTAAAAAACGTCCTCTTTTTCTTTTTTTTATGCGCTGCGCCTTACACCCGTCTCTGCTTCCTGCAAACGGCTAGGCCCAGGCCGGAAATGGCCAGCAGCAGGCAGAAGAAGAGCGGCTGGCTGTTGTCCATCGTTTGGGGCGCCTGCGTCAGCGTATCCGTCTGTGCATACGCCAGCGCATACAGCCCGCTGTACTGCGCCTCAAAGGATACTGCCTCCGCAGCCTCGCTGTCCGTGCGGTCCGTCCTGCCCTGGCCGGCGGACACCACGGCATACTGCGCATAGCCCTGCCAAGCCTGCGGCAGCAACAGCGTAAAGGCCAGCGGCTGCCGGAAGCTCTCTACCGCCCGGCTTTGGCCGCCGATGGTGGTTTGTACCTCCATCCGCCAGGCCGCGGCCATCGTTTCCTCCTGGTAAAGCAAGCGCTGCAGCGTGCTTTGCTCCGATGCTTGCTCCGCCGCCGTCAGCTTGATGAGGATCTCCCCATCCTCGCCGTTGCCGACGCGCTCCAGCTCCTCCTCGGTCAGCACCGCCTGCAGGACAGCCTCTTCCTCCTCCGGCCCCTGCATCGTAGGCAGCGTTTCATCCTGCTGCACTGTAATCGTCACCCGGCCCGGCTGCACATACGCCGCCAGCGGCCCTTCAAACTGGTATATGTTATACCCGCTCGCCTGGTACCGGCTGTACGCGATGAGCGCACGGAAGCCCTGTTCCGTTGCATAGGCATTGGCCTCTGCGTTGCTGTCATAGCCAAACTGCAGATCCGCCGTTGCAAAGCTCAGCAGGCTGGACAGCACGCTGTTGCCGTTTTTCACGAACCGGGCGTCCGAGCCTGCGTCGATGCCCAGCGACGTTAGCGCAACGACCACCGTCGCCGCATCGTTGCTGTTTTCCACGCCGTCATACCCGTAGCCGCCGCCCGCCGTCTGCAGGGCGGACAGGCACTCGATTCCCTCCTGCACCGCTGCTTCTACCGCCGGGTCGTCGCGGTACGGCGCCAGCGCGCTCAGCACCATCGCCGTCATGCTTGCTTCGGATACGTCGCCGTAGTACGCCCAGCCGCCGTCCGCGTTCTGGTACGACAGCAGATACGCGATGGCCGTCTCCCTGGTATTGGCCGCGTTTTCCGGCAAATCATACTGCCCTGCATCGTAGGCCAGCAAGGCAAAGGCTTGGGCGTTCACGCTGTCCATCTTTTCACTGGGCAGCTGCGCGATGGCGTCTATCAGCTCCGAAGCGTCTACGCCCAGCGCCGTCATCATCAGCGCCACGCGCTCATGGTCGGTGGCGTTGCCCGGGCGAATATTCTCCATCGCCTTGGCGATGAACCGGTTTTTCGTGCCGGGGGAGGCAAACACATCGTCCTTGCCCACATACGCTGCCAGGTCAAATGCCACCCAATCGGACTGCGAATCCTCATAGGCCGGGTCGGCATAATGCCGGCGCAGGCTTTGCAGCAGATCCTCCAGCGAAACCTGCGTCTGCGCGCCCTGTATATGTACCTTGACCGTCTTGCTGTATGCCTGCCCGTTTTGCACGAACAGCAGCACCACGGATTCCGTGACCAGGCCGGGCTGTGTATTGCGCTGGGCCAGCGTATAGCGGTTGTCCGGCGCGCGGCTTACGACGTACTCGTTTTCTTCCCGTTCACGATACTGCACAGCGATGGCGCTGTCCGCCGTTTGCCCGGGCTTTAGCTGCGCCACCAGACCGGTCACATCCGTCTGTTCCGCCACGGTATGGGGGATCGTCACCTCATCCTGGTATTTATCCGCCTCCAAAACCAGCGCTTCGGCCGTGGCCTGCTGCTGGGCTACAGCGTCCAGCATCTCCTTGAGCTTTACAAACGATTCCGCCTGGGACACACCGATGGCGGCCGCCGCCTTGTCGCTGCTTTCATCCTGCCCTGTGAGGTAGTTGCCCAGCGGCTTTACCGTTGTCCCCAGGCTGGTCTCGCAGTTGGCAAAGCAATGTTTCAGCGTCACAAAATCCTCGTTAAAGGAAGCAAGCGTGCCTTCAAAATAACCGGCAAACCCGCCGTTATAGCTCCAGCCCGGCGTCAGCGTGCCGGTGCTGATGCAGTTTTCCGCCTTGCCGGTGATAGAGCCGGCAAACCCGCCGAAATATGCGCCGCTGTGCGGGCTGATGGCAATGACGTTGCCCGTGGCATAGCAGTTTTTCAATTCGCTGCCAATGCCGCTGCTGCCCACAAAGCCGCCTGCGGTATAGCCCGCCGTCACCGCGCCTGTGGCGTGCGAATCGTAAATGCTGCCATAGTTGCTGCCGGCAAACCCGCCGGTGGTATTGCCGCCGTTCACATTGCCTTCTGCAAAGCAATCGGTGATCATGCCTTTGTTCCAGCCCACAAAGCCGCCGACATGGCCGGATTCCGTCTGGTCCGCCGAGCCGGTATCGGCGACCACCGTTACCTGCGCCGAGCAGCCGTCGATGGCGCTGTAAATGCTCTGCCCGCTCTGGCTGTCCGTATCGCCGTCGTTTACGCCGACCAGCCCGCCTGCATCCGTCTGTTTGATGACAGCGGTGCCCGTGGCCGTCACCGTGCCCGTGGCATGGCAGTTGCCGATGAGGTTGGCTTTGCCGCCGGCTGCATCCGCCAGCGCCGCGCCGACCAGCGTGCCGATGCGGCTGCCGCCTGTGACCTGCGCGTTTTCCAGCGTCAGGTCCACAATGACAGCGCCTTGAATGACCCCGAACAGGCCGAGGTTTTGGCTGCCCGCGCCGCGCTCTATCGTCAGGTTGGACAGCGTCTTCCCGTTGCCGTCAAACCGGCCGGAGAAGGGGACCTCCTCGCTGCCGATGGGGGAAAAATCTATCCCGCTCAGGTCTATATCCGCCATCAGGCGGTAGTTTTTCGCCCAGTCCTCCGCCGGGCTGTCGCTGTTTGCCAGGGCCAGCAGCTGCTCTTTGGTGTAGATCTCCTCGTATGCTGCTTCCTCCGGCGTTGTCATCTCCGCCCAGGACGGGGCCGCAAAGTGGTTCGAGGTCGTTCCCTCATACCAAAGGATCTTGTCCCCCGGCATCACCTGGGCCGCCCCCATCCCAACGCTGGAAGCCTTGTCGTTGATGGTAAACATCCAGCCGTTGGGCGATTCGGGGGCCGTGCCGTTGATTTCCGTTACAAACGCGCCGGTCTTGCTCTGCTCCGCTTTGTAAGACAGCAGGCCCTGCGCCTGGGCGGCGTCCAGCACGTCCTCGACTGTAACAGGGTCGCCGGCCACCTGCACCTGCATGACCTGTCCCGGCTGGAATCCATAGCCTTGGTAATCATACGGCGCAATGAGCAGGCTTACCGTAATGGGCTCCTCGCTGGGGGCCGCCGGTGCGGGCGCGGCCTGCGTCAAATAGGGATACCCGTTGTTGACAATGGCCTGTCCCTGCGAGGTATCCACCGACCAAGCCTCTCCCAAAAGCGCGGCAAACGCCTGCGTTTTCATCTCAGCGGTCGTTTTGCCCTCTGCGCCTTCGAGCGCCATGCCCACGTTTTCCGGGGCGGATTTATACGTATTGTAATAACAGTTGACCGCCGTCCCGTCTCCGTCCTTGGCCACGGTTTGGTTGCTGCCCGCCAGCGGGCCGCCTGTCTGCGCCTTTACGTCGTTGGAGGCGTATACGCTTTGCAGCACGCTGGGGCTGCCGCTGTCATAGGTGATGAAAAAGCCTGCAAACCCGCCGGCCGCATCGCTCGTAGCCGTCACGGCGCCCAGGGCATAGCAGTTTGATACCGTGCCGCCCTCCTGGCC
>CAJLPK010000009.1 GCA_905208455.1 uncultured Bacillota bacterium | reverse complement strand
GCTCCCTACGTATTACCGCGGCTGCTGGCACGTAGTTAGCCGGAGCTTCCTCCTCTGCTACCGTCATTATCTTCACAGAGGACAGAGGTTTACAACCCGAAGGCCGTCATCCCTCACGCGGCGTTGCTGGTTCAGGGTTTCCCCCATTGACCAATATCCCTCACTGCTGCCTCCCGTAGGAGTCTGGGCCGTGTCTCAGTCCCAATGTGGCCGTTCAACCTCTCAGTCCGGCTACCGATCGTCGGCTTGGTGGGCTGTTATCCCGCCAACTACCTAATCGGACGCGAGCCCATCTTTCAGCGGATTGCTCCTTTGATTATAGAGCCATGTGGCTCCATAATATCATGCGGTATTAGCGTCCTTTTCAAGACGTTATCCCCCTCTGAAAGGCAGGTTGCTCACGCGTTACTCACCCGTCCGCCACTAGGTTGCACATGGTGCAAGCACCTCGTACAACCCCGTTCGACTTGCATGTGTTAGGCACGCCGCCAGCGTTCGTCCTGAGCCAGGATCAAACTCTTGTTAAAAATTCTTACCGAGTTCCCTCGGTCTTTAACTTCGTTTCTTCCTCGGCTCTTCCTTTACTTTCGCTAGGCTTTTCGCTCTTTTCTTCTCATTCACTATGTAGTTTTCTAGGTGCTCTGCCGTGCCTCCCGGATTCCCCGTTCCTCACGGCGCTTGTCTATATTACCAAGACGGGAGTATAAAGTCAAGCATAAATTTTCAAAAATTTATATTTTTTTCAAATTATGGATAACTTGGCTGTTATCCATGGATTATCCACAAACAAACAGCGTTTTTTGCTTCCTGTTGTGGATAATGAGGCCGCAGGCATAAAGAAAAGCTCCCATAGGGAGCCTTTCGCTTATTCCTCAACGACGACAAATGCTTCCGGGCCGGCCCCGCACAGCTCGCATTCAAAATCTGCGGGCAATTCGGTTTGGCCTTCCGGCAATTCATATACCCAATCACAGACAGTGCATCTCATTTTCATCATGCTTTCCTCCTTTATTTATTAGGAACTATTCCTATTATAGCACTTTCTTCCATAGGTGCAAGTGCTTTAAGTTCTCTTTTCAAATTTTTCCCCGCAATTTTTGCAGGTAACCAAGATTTTGCCCTTCCCTTTGGGCGCGCGCATTTCCTGATCGCATTTAGGACAATGGAAATATACATGCTCCGTATCGCTCTTTTGCTGGCGTTTCTTTTCTTTTTGCGCCTTTTTCTCCTCTTTGGCCCTGGCGCGCTGTGTCTTGGCGTCCGCTTTTTTCTCTTTGCCCAGGCTGCTTTCGCCGGGACGGCTGGCATACTGAGGCTTGACTGTGCGTACCTTCTGCGCTTTTTGGGCCTGTGAACGCATTTTCATACGGTCCCAAACACCGCGGAAGCGGTCGTTTTCACGATTGCGCGCATTGGGATCTGTGGAAAAACAGCGTACCAAGGCGATGGCAATGCAGCCGCCGGCCAGCAGCAGCGTAAAGGTAGAACGCAGGAAAAACAACACCAGCGCGATGCATAGGAGAAAAATATTCAAAGAATCGAACCATAGCTTACGTCTCAATCGGGACTTCTCCTTCCTCTATGCACCTCATCGTACTGCGAATCGCTGACTCTTGTCAATTCCTTCCAGCATAACCGGACGGAAAGTCAAAATTAGGATGCCCTGCTGCCACAATTTTATACGCGGCTCATTCGCACAGCACCATAGCCTGGCCGCGATGCTGGATCGGGAAAAAATGATGGTGCGCATACGGGGCAAAGGCATTGGCCTTATCATAGTGTTCGCCAAAATGCATGGGGATAAAGTGATCCACCTCAATGGCATCGACAAATTGCTGTGCACCGCGCATATAATCATGGCCCAGCCGGGGATCGACAGGAAACATCGCGGCATCAAAATGCGGATAAGCAGCGGCAAGCAGCGAAAGCTCATGCAGAAAGGCGGCTTCATAGCCGGCCGACTCTTCGCGCGGCACTTCCTCGTTCCAGTGCCAGTTGTTGAGATCGCCGGCATGAAAAAGGGTTTTTTTATCCAAACGCAGGGCAAAGGAGACCCCAAGATCGGTGGAACCGAAGGCGGCAAGCTGCAGCGTTTCATCGCTGTACGTGTGCCCGGGGCTCAGAAAAAGGGCGTCTTGCGGGCGCGCCAGGCCGGATTCGAGGATATCCTGGGAAAATAAATAGACGACATCCCGGCGCTTTTCCCGCCAAGACAGGATAACGGGGTTGAAATGATCGGCATGGCCATGGGTGCTCAGCACATAAAACCGGCCGGGGCGGGAGAAAAGGTCGTCATCGACGACACCGTGAGAGAAACAGCGATTCCCCACACAGGAATCGCTGTAATAATCCACGACAAGGGTTGCCTTTTCCGTTAAAATCGCAAACCCGCTGTGCGCCAGATATACGATTTTAAGCAACGATGTCACCGCCATAGCTGATGATAGAGGCGTCATAGACGCCGGGGATCTCCAAAAAGCGCTCTACAACCTGCAAATCGGATTCACGCAGACGGATCTCCAGCGTCATTTCTACGCCGGCAGAGCCGACCGTTTTGCTTTTCAGCTGGCTTTCGGGGAGGCGTTTGAGCAGGCCGTAAACATTGTTGGTAGCATTCTCGTTGAAACGAAGCACCAAAAGATAGGGCATTGTGCTGCGGAACCGCATGCCGGATAACAGCAGCATCAATACGCCGATGACAGCGGAAGCCAAGATGGCGGGCAGAAAAAACTTTGCGCCCAGCGCAATGCCTACGGCGATAGACCAGAACATATAGACAGTGTCAATCGGGTCCTTCACCGCAGTACGGAAACGCACGATGGACAACGCGCCGACCATACCAAGGGACAGCGTCAGGTTGCTGGTGATCGGCAAAATGATAAATGAGGTGATCATGGCAAGCATGACCAGCGAAACGCCGAAATTTTTCGAGTACATAACGCCGCTGAAGGTCTTGCGGTAAATGGCAAAAATATACATGCCGATCAAAAAGGCAAGCCCTAATGTCAGCAGGATACGCACTACGCTGAGGTCGCCGAAGGAAAAGGCGTTTTGCAGCCCGGCAACCAGGTTATTGAAAAAATCTCCCATAATGTCCTCCTTTATGCTCTAAAGGTCATATTTTCTGCAAATGGCATATTTGCTGATCGCGCTGCGTGTGGCTTCTATGCCATCCAAGGCCCGGCGGATATACCCGGGCAGAAATTCATTGAATTTGATTTCCAGGACCATCATCCCCTTTTCCAGCATGGGGACGGTGAACATCTGTTTATCAAAAATATCAAAGCTTTGCCCTGCGCGCAGATCCTTATCAAACGTGATGCGTACATCCTCGATGGGGTGTACATACGCTTCCCGCACATAATCCACGACCTTGACAGGATGCAGGCCCTTGTTTTTCATGGAAAAGTACACGGCCCCGGCGGGCAGCTTGTCCTTTTGCAGCAAAAACGAGCATTCCCCCTGCATCAAAAGCTCAAATTCCTTGCGCGTCAGACCGCAGCTGTGCTTTAGGATATACTGATCCTTTTTGATCTTGCGCTCCAGGCGGATGACGCTGTCCTCCATGTTGTAGATGCGAACCCGAAACTTTTCGCGGCTGTCCTCGCCGGCGATCTTGGTGACAAGGTTGCTATCCTCCCGGTCGTCAAAATACAGGGAACGGATGTGGTAATCGCCCGTCTCCTCCCGTGCGTTTTCATCCAGAGACAGCAGGGCGGACAGCCTGTGGCGCAGCACATAATACGTAGCGGTATTGATGTAATATTTGAGCTCGTGGCGAAATTTACCGGCCAAGGCCTGCGCCTCCTTTTCTCAATTTCCCGTGCTGGGCGGCTGGGTACCAACGCTGCCGAAGCGGCGCATCATCTCGTCATCCGACAAGCCGAAATGCTGTTTCACATGGTACAGGCAGTATTCATTGCGCACCTTGGCAAAGTTTTCCATCTTTGCAATCTGGCTGTTGCGCCAGGATTCTGCCGTGCCGTTGTCCCAGCGCTCCCTGTCGCGCCCGATCTCATCCTCGATCATCCCGGCGCATTCGTCGATCTTGGCCAGCACGCGGTCGGTGGCAAAGGTGTTTTCCATATGGTAAGCGAACCGGGTCAGGAAAAGCTCCTTAAACTCATCGTTTTTCAGCAGGGTGCGCAAAAGGACGGTAGAGATGCCATTGCCTACTCCCATGCCGGCCGGGTTGGTCAGCCGAGCCATCGCATCCTGCTCAGGATTGTACATGCCCCAGCAGAAATCGTATAGAATCCAGCGCCATTTGCCGTCCGGGGTTTTTTCCCGCCAGTATTTGATGTTGCCAAGGTCTGTATTGTTGGACCAGATCTCAGCAATGCACCAATCGGCAAAGTTTTCCACATCCACCCAATCCGTGATGGTCTTGTACACGTCCGGGTCATTGATGTCCGCCTCATGGCTGCTGACATAATTGATCATCTGCTTGTAGTTGTCCGTGCTGCCCACCAGAGCAGTCGCATCGCCCACGATCAGGTCGATGTTTTCCGGGTTGCTCAGGTTATGGTGCTGGGCCAGCATGTATTTGTTGATCTTTTCCCGAATATTATAGATGCCCCAATACTGGCCGTTGATATACACGACGCTTTGCTTGTAGGCAGCCACATCCAGCGTGGTGGTCTCGCGCACCAAGTCGGTAATTACAATATCACGAATCTTGCTTTGTGTACAGTCTTGGGCGCCTGCGCGCAGCGTGATGGACTTATAAGAGGTATACGGCCGCGTTTCAAAGAAGGGATAGTCGATGGTCGCGGAACCGTAGCGCTCCCTGGCGCGGATGGAAAATCCCTTTTGGTCCTTGAATCGGGAAAACGCGCCGAAGATACGGATGCCGGCATCCAAAGAAACGCCCTGCTTGCCGTTTTCATCGAAATACTCAAAGTGCACCTCTCGCTCCCAATCCTTTTGGAAGTTGGCGTTTTTATATTCGATGTCGCCTACCTTTTGGCCGTTGCCCACAACATAGATGCCGTAATCATGGTCAAACAGATTCGGCGGGTCGGTGATCAGCGAAACCACAGGCAGCGTATGCGGAATATCGATCAAGAATGTTTTGGAATCCGTCTTGCTGCCCAAAAGCCCCTCTTTGAAGGCGCGCGCACGCACTGCCGTGGTTTTTTCCACGGTGATCGGCCCGGTATAG
The DNA here is from genome assembly GCA_905208455.1 of uncultured Bacillota bacterium. Lineage (GTDB taxonomy): Bacteria > Bacillota > Clostridia > Christensenellales > QAND01 > UMGS1975. Next base: position 33,277 of record CAJLPK010000009.1, on the reverse strand, counting down.
ACAGGGCTGGATTCCGTTGGGATAGAGCCATCGGTGGTGTAATGGATGGTGGTGTCTGCATCGCCGGCCTCCATGGTCACCTGCTGGGCCCCGCGGTACGAGCCGGCTTCCGTGGTGATGGTGGGCTTTACGGCAAAGCCGATGGCGCCGCCGGCGTTGGCGGCAGACGGCGTGGGCGTTTGAAAATAAAAAAATCCATCGGAGCCATTTTGGCGGCCAACGGACATGTTGGTAGGCACATCGCTTACATAGATCCGATCCACCAGCTCTTCCTTGCCGTTGAACAGCCCGATGACCTCACCCGCACCGGAAATGCGGAAATTCGCGTGCATACTGCCGAGATCCGTCAGCCCGGAGCAGTAGACCAGGGTGTATTGCCCGGGCGCCAGCGTAATATCCGGAAACTTCCATTTCAGCGGCTTTTCCGTATCGTCCGTCAATCCCCATCCCTTTAAGGAAACAGCCTCTGTGCCGCTGTTGTAGATCTCCACCCAATCATAATACGCACCGCCGGTGGGTGCGTATTTATCGTTGTACGGCATGGCCTCGCTGAGGATGACGCTGCTGGTGGGCTTGCCGTTGGCCTCGATGAACTTTTGGAACCCCTCCGATGTGTTGGGATAGCCGGGCGAGGGGTTGGCCGAGGTGGTCCACTCATAATTATCGGAAGGATCGCGCAGGTAAACGGTGTCGCTCTTCATCTCCGGCACCTCGACGGAATCGAGGATCTGGCCTGCCTTGTTGGCAAGGGAGACCTCCACCTTGTAGCTGCTGAGCCTGAAGTTGGTATGCAGGTAATTGTTGCTGCCATCCTTGGAATAGGCCTTGCCGGAGCAGTATACGACCAAATAGCCGTGCGCCGGGATCTTGGTTCCGTCCGGGAACCGCCACTTCATCGTTTTGTTTGGCTTGTTGGAAAGCCCGTAACCGGACAGGTCGATTTCGCTGTCGCTGGTATTTTCAATTTCCACATAGTCGGAATACGCGCCGTAATCGTCGGTCAAGGTCGTGACGTTGGCGCTCATGACCTCGCTGATGCGCAGCGGGGAAGATTCCACCTTGCGGCTGGCCAGATACTGCTCATAGCCCTCATCGGTATTGGGATAGCCGGGCGTTACCTTTTCAAAGCTGATCCATTGACTGTTGTCCTTGGGATCGCGCCCCATAGAGGTATCGGACGGCATTTGAGAAAACGTCGTATAATCCACGATGACGCCGAGGTTGTTGGTAAGCACAACATCCTCGCCGGAGGAGGAAAGGCCGAAATTGGCGTGCAGCGGCTGGTCAGCCTCGCGCTTGTCCTGCTTGTCGCAATAGACAACGATATACCCGCCGGCCGGAAGGCTGACATCCGGGAAGGTCCACTTGGCCTGCTCCAGCTTGCTGTCGGACAAGCCCCAGCCGGACAGCGACACGTCTGTGGTGCCGGGATTATACAGCTCGATCCAGTCGGAATAGTTGCCCTCCTCATCCGTCACGGCCTGTTTGTTGCCGGCCATTACCTCATTGATGAGGATGGTTTCAGAGGTGGCCGGCTTGTCCTTATTCACCAAATAAGAAACAAACGCAATGGCAACCAGCAATATGATGACAATCAGCAAGGCTCGGATGAGCTTTTTGCGATTGGCTTTTGGATTTACTCTTTTTCTTGTAGCCAAAACATACCTCCGCAGTTTTTTGGACTTTGTTTATTATAAGCACCTACATTTCTAAAAGTCAATCGTCTGCCGCAATCTCAATGCTTTCGCCGGTGCGGAGCAGCACCAGCAGCGCCTGCTTGACGGGCCGCCCTGTCAGATGTGAGAGCGCCAGGCGGTAGGCATACAGCTGCCCTTGGTAACGAAGGGCCAAGGCCTGCGCCCCTTCGGGAGGGATACGGTCGGTCTTGTAATCCACCAAGACCCAGCCGTCCTCCTCTTCAAAGGCCAAGTCCAGAATTCCCTGCAAAAGCGTCGTCTCCTCGGATGGGTATTCCGGTGAAATGAGCCGGGCGGGGATGCGTACGACAAAGGGCTGCTCCCGCAATACCTGGCGGGCGGATAGGATGCGGCCGGCCAGCGGAGAATTGGCAAAGCGCACGATGAGGGAAAGATCCAGCGCCTCCGCCTGGGCCTGGGTCAGTGAGCCATCGGAAAGCCAGGCTTGGAGCTGGGCCTGCATGCCTTCCAGAGTTTTGGCCCGCGCCAGGTCGATTTTTTGCATGGCCTCGTGCATATAGGTGCCGCGCTGCGCCGCGTCGGGCGCTTTTTCCGCGACGGAATCCCAAGCGGGCCAGGAAAGGGCAGGCGCTTGTGCCTGGCGGGATAGATCTGCCAGCTGGGAAGCGGCGATTTTGGCAGGCGCTGCGGCCGCGCGGAAGGGATACTGGTAATGCAAGGCGGCCAAAGCGTCGGCATACCGGGGATCAGAAGCATCGGCTCCTTCTACAAATCGTTGCCAATTCCCCTTGGGTTGATACATTTGCTCTGCTTCCGGCTGTACGGTGTGGAAGGAGACCTGCCAGGCGCCGGGCGCTGCCTGCGCGGGCAAGGGAAGGGAAAACCGCTCCCGCAGCGCGCTGCCGTCGGGGTGAAGGGCCACGGCAGGCAATATCCATTCCAGCATGCTTTTCGCCTGCATGGGCGGCTTTTCACAGGCAGCGGCAAGCTGCTGGGCACTGCCCTGTCCGATGAGGATCAGCGATTCCTTGGCGCGCGTCATCGCGACATAGCAAAGCCGCATGCGCTCTGCGGTTTCTGCCCGCTGTTTTTCCGCCTGGCTGAGCGCGTAGCATAGGGTTTGCTGCTTGCTCAGGGAACGCTGATGAAAATGCCACAGCCCGATGCCGTATGTTTTGGAGAGCGGCAGGGAGGCGTCATGGCTGCGTGATAAGCCCTGCTCCAGGAAGGGCAGGATCACGGCGGGAAACTCCAGCCCCTTGCTGGTGTGCATGGTCATCACGCGCACAAAATCGCCGCCGGTGGGCAGGGCAGGCGGCTCTTTGCCGCCCAGGCGGGTGGTGGTATCCAGCATCTGCAAAAACCCGTACAGCGACCCGTCGCCGGACTGCGCAAAGCCCTGGGCCCGCTGCCAGAGGGCGATGAGGTTCTCCGTTTTCTGCGCCCCATCCGGCTGCACGCCGTAATAGGCTAAGGCGTTGCAGTCGTCATACACATAGAGCAAAAGCGCGTCTACGCTGTGGCGGTGCGCATATCGCCGGTACCGCTCGATGCGCTCAAAAAACCGGCGCAAACGGTCGGCGGTAGGGCCCTCGCCATGCGCGGAAAGATGACGGGCCGCCTGGAAAAATTCGCACTGGTCCGGCAGCGTGCCCAGCCGCTGCTGCTCTTTTTGATACAGGCGGATGCGGGCCAGGTCCGCTGCGGTGCATTGCCCTGCGGGGCTGCGCAGCGCCGTTACGAAATCAATGTCGTCCTGTAAGCTGTCTACCACGCGCAGGACCTGAACCAGAGCGCCGCACTCCTGCGTGGTCAAAATTTCCGCAGAAGCATCCGAAACCGCTTCAATGCCTTCCTCCAACAGGGTTTGCAGAAAAAGCGAGACGTGGGTGCGCGTCTGCACCAGCACGACGATATCCGAAAGGGTATAGGGACGCTCTACGCCTTTATCCAAAAAGGTCTGGCCCAGCAAGCGCCGGATCTCCCGGGCTGCCACCCGCGCCTGGGCGACGCTGCGGGCTTCCGACGCCTGGGCCTCTGCGTCCGGCTGTTCCTCGCCGCCTGCCTGCCGTTCCTTCATAAGCAAATGCAGGTGTATGGGTGGCCCTTCTTCTTTGCGTCCCGGCACCAACGCCTGGCTGTCGTCATAGGCGACATCCGACACCGGCGGCTGCATACAGCGCTGCATCACCCAGTTGACCCCGTGCAGCACATTGGCGCAGGAACGATAGTTTTCCTTAAGGTCGATGCGCACCTGCGCTGCGCTGTCCTCCGGACTGTATTGATGATAGCGCGCCAGAAACAAAGAGGGGTCGGTATGGCGGAAATGGTAGATGCTTTGCTTTACGTCGCCGACCCGGAAGGAGGTTCTGGGGCGGGCGATGAGGGAAAGAATGGCATCCTGCAATTCGTTGGTATCCTGTACCTCGTCGATGAATACGGCGTCGTAGAGCGCGCTTGTTTCCTGTTGCGCCTGCGGATGGCACAAAATGCGCAGCGCCGCTTGGGAGATGTCGGAAAAATCCCAGGCGTTCGCCTGTTTTTTGGCCTCGGTATAGGTGTGCTCAAAGGCGGACACCAGAGCGCACAGCCCGTCGAATACAGGCATGCACGCATGCGCCATCTCACAAAAGCCGGAAAAGCCAAGGCGGTAGGCTGGGTGTTTTTGCAGCTGCGTCAAACGGCTCTTGATACGCTTATGCAATAAATCGAACTGCTCGTTGTCCTCCGCGGCCAAGCTCTTTTTGATGCGCGCATCCTTTTTGGTTTGCAGATGTTTGTATAGATCGGCCGATTCGGGGCCGGGCACCATTTCGCCCAGCTTTGCGAGCAGGGAGAGGTTCTCCTGCCAGGGAAAAAGGATCTCTTCCTTTTTTTTGTGCCGGCATCCTGTTTCCAATACATGGATAAGCTGCGCCATCTCCGCCGATACATGGGCCAGCTCCTCTGCGAGGGGTGCGCAATAGGCGGTAAAATCCGACTGGATCACAGCGTCGTCGGCATAGTGGGCGCGCGCTTTTTCCAGCCAGGCCTGCCCATCCGGCAGGGTCTGCTTATACTCGTGCACCTGGAGAATAAGCTGCTTTACCTCCTCTTCCTTGCCGTAGCAAAGCGCTTTGAGCGTATGCAGAAATGCATCCCGTTCCCCGCCCGGCGGCAAGGAGAACCCATCGTTGAGCACATCCTCCAGCGCGGTGGCACGCAGCACCAGCCCGGCAGACTCATCCAGCAGGCCGAACAGAGGGTCCAGATCCACCAAATAAAAGTAACGCCGCGCCAGTTGGATGCAAAACGAGTCGATGGTGCAGATATCGGCGCTGTGTACCAGCAGCGCCTGGCTGCGCAGGTGGCGCGCCGTTTCGGGCGCACAGTGATCAGCGCGGTCCAATAGCTCTTTGGCAAGCCGCTGCTTCATTTCCGCGGCGGCGGCGTTGGTAAAGGTAGTCATAAGCAGCTTTTGGATCGGCATACCCGCTTCAATCAGGCGCACGGCACGGTCCACCATCACGGCGGTTTTCCCGGAGCCGGCGGCGGCGGATACGATGAGGTCGCGGGGCGTCTGTATATCCAGCGCTCTTTTCTGCGCGGCATTAGGCGTTTGGATCATGGCGGTCCTCCTCCTTGGAAAGGGATGCCTTTCGTACGGTGCGGTGCGGCGTAACGCCGGCCAGATACCCGCAGGCATTGGCAAAGGCGCAGTATTCGCACCCGTCCACAGCCCCCTTGACAGGGCAGGGCGCGGTATGTCCCTGGCTCAGCGTTTCAAACAACGAGGCGGTGGTGGCAAGCGAATCGGAGAGCACCTGGGCCATCTGCTCATCTGTCAACAGACGGCTGGCGCTTTGTGTGGAAAGCGCGCGGTCCTCCATGCCGTGCTCGGTATAGTAGCCCTTGAGCTTTTGGGAGGAAAAATCCTCTTCCGCCTGCTGCGGCTCATCCTCCCGTACGCCGGCGCGTACAGCGCTGAGCGCCATCGCGCCTGGCGCCGCCTGCTTTTTTTCGGCTGCCATCTGCAAATACAGCGGGAGCTGTAAGCTGACGCCGCAGGCAAAGCGTGTCAGATCTGCCTGGGATACGCTGCCGGATTTATAGTCGACCACCCGGACATAAGCAGTCCCTTCCTCGCGTTTTAGGTCGATGCGGTCGATCACGCCGTTGGCCACGCCCTCTGCGCCGCTTGGCAGCGGGATACGGATGCTGCAGGGCGTCTCGGTGTCCTGCGGCACAAACCGCCCGCTTTGCTTTTGACGGCAGAGCATCCAGGCTGCCTTGTACAGCGAATCGCGCTGCTTTTCCGCCTGCAGGCTCGCCCTGGCATCCTGGGCATACGGGCCGGAGAGATACTCGCGCGCCTCATAGGCACGGCAGAGCTCGTCCACGGCGGCGCGGCATTGTTCGCGGGTCAGGGTTCGGTCGCGGTACAGCAGCAGAAAATGCTGCAGCACGGTATGATAATAGTTCCCCTCATCAATGGGCGTTCTGCCGAATTCGTCCGCAGGCGCCAAGCGCAGGCCGCGCTCCATAAAGTGCCGGAACGGGCAGCGGGCCAGCGTCTCCAGCCCGGTGATGGGCGTCGTGTATACGCCCTTTTCGTCCGCGTACAGCGCCCGGGCCAGCGCAGGGCCGATTTCATCCCCACGGGGAGAAAGCCCCTCCAAGGCCTGGGCTATCTGTGGATAGTGCATTTGCTCCAGCGCACGGTAGGCTGCGGCCCAGAGGGGATCTACCGCATCCCCCTCCTGTACGCGGCGTACCGCCTCCGCCAGCGGCAGCAGCGTAGCCTTGGGGGAGGAAACCTCCTGCGGCCTTTGCGCAGCCCGGTGTACGGCAGAGGGAAACAGCTGTGAGACCTGCTCGATATAGGGCGAGGGCAGCAGCGGCTTGCCGGCAAGGTCTGCTTGCGGATAAGAAAGAGACAGCCAATGGCTCGGCTTGCAAAATACGCTGTATAGCGCCAGCTCCTCCTCGCTGGCGCGCTCTGCCTCGTTGTTGCCCATCCAGAGCCCGTTTTCCTCCAGCAGGGCGTGGTCGCTGCGCGATAAAAGCCCTGCTTCGGCAGTGCCGGCCGGCACTTTGCCGGCAGACAGGCCCAAAACGAACAGCGCTTTGATTTCGCCCATCTTGCTGCGCAGGATCGAGCCGGCGTTGACGGCGTCGTTTTGGCCGGGCAGCAGCCCGATCTCCTCGGCAGCCAGGCCGGAGGAAAGAAGCGTAGCAAAATCCCCCGGGCTCAGCGGCTGATCGCCCAGCACACGGATGATTTGCGCCAAAAGATCGCCCAAGAGCGTAAAAAATTCGCTGGCCTGCGCCGCTGTATCCGGGTCTTCCAAATAGGTTTCGTCGATGGTGGCCTGGAGCCGCTCGATAAACCCATCCTCCTCCAGATACTGCACCAAAGCCTCCGCCTGCTGTTTGGCGGTACGGGCCTTGAAAAGGGAGGTTCGCAGCGCTTCCAGCGGGTCAAAGAGCAGATGGTAAAGGGAAAGGTAGGCTTCCTGCTCCTCCGGCTCCATGGAAGCAGGCGGCTTGGGGGAAAAGGCGCGCAGGCCAAAGCGGCGCGCCCACCGCTGCATCTGCTCACACTGCTCTTGGGAAAGGCACGTATACCCGCTTTTCAAAAAACGAAGCACATCGCGCGCAAAGCGACGGTTTTGCACCACACGCAGCGCCTGCAATACATACTGCGCGGCCGGGTGCGTGCTGACCCGCCGCTTTACATCCCAAAACATCGGAATGTCATAGAGGGAGAGGGCGCGCTGCAGCAGCGGGCCGTACAGCTCGATTTCGGAAGACACCACGGCAATGTCGTTGTACCGTAGGCCATGATCTTTGACAAGGGCAAAGATTTGGCGTGCGCAGTCCTCTGCCTCCTGCCAGGGATTGCCGGCATGGACCAGCGAGATCTCCTGTGCAGGCTCTTCATAAGGAGCAGGCCGGTAGGCGAACAGGTGCGATTCCAAATAGGCCAGGGCAGGGCTGTGTGCAAAGCGGGGCAGGGCTTGGCCCTTGCCGCGGGGCAGCCATACCGCATGCTGGTCAATGCCGCTGCGCTCTGCCAGGGCGCTGATACGCGCGAGATGCTTGCGCTCTGTGGCAAAGGTGGGAGCGTCTGCATCCGTTTCCAAGCCGAGGCGGAAGGAGATGCAGACGTCAGCACACTGACGGAGCAGCGCCTCCACAAGCCGGTAGACCTGCTTTGTCAGCATCTCAAAGCCGTCGATGCACACAAGCGCCTCCTTTAGAAAGCCGGTTTGCCCGATTAGATCGATGCAAAGGTCGGTCTTGTCCTCGGAATCCTGATATTCTCCCGCCAAATGCTCCTGGTAGGCCGCGTATACCTTGGCGATCTCCTGCAGATGCGGGCGGGCCTGCCCGGCTTCCGCCAGGGCCTCCGGCGCAATGCCAAAGCGCTTGTATTCTGCGATCTCCCCAGCCAAGGTAGCGGCGAACTGGGGAGAATGGGCATAGCGGCCGTAAACGGAGAGCTCATCCTGTAAGGAGAGCAGCATTCTGCTGACAGCCATGGCTTCGCCCCTGCGGTCCATCGGTTTCAACAAGGATGGCTTTTGTGATAGAACGCGTTCGCAGAGCCGGGAGATGCTCAGCACCTCTGCATGCCATAGGCCCTCTGCATGCAAATGGCGCATCAATTCGCGTTCGCCCTGCAGCGTGTATTGATCGGGTACGATCAAATAAGAGGGCTGCCCTTGCCGCATGGCCTGTCCAATGCGCCGGCACAGCCAGGCGGTCTTGCCGCTGCCGGCCCGTCCGCAGATTTTCCATAACGCCATAGGCTCATCCCTCCTTTGTACTGGTAGTGTACCATAAGCGGCCAATGTGTACAAAATCGTACAGTTAAGAATTTACACTCGAAGTTTTTGGCAAAGTCATATATAATAGTATAATAATATGCAAAAAACGTAAAAGATCTGCCATGAAAGGGGTGGAGCGCCTGTGCGGCTGTTGTTTGCTTTGGAATTGCCGCCCAGCATGATAGAGACGCTGACAGAGCTGCAGCGCCGTTTGCTGGGCATTGGTATTGGCGGGCGGGCCATCTCCCAAGAGAATTTCCGCATGCTGTTTCAGGTAGGCGGGGAGGTAACGGAGGACGATGCGCAGGCGCTGATCCATCGGCTGGAAACCGATTTGGCTGTGCTGCCCTCTCCGGTGCTGCAGGTGGTAGGTGTGGGTGCGCTGGTGCGCAGCGGCGGGGACAACGTATATGCCCAACTGGGGGGAAACACCGAAAGCCTGTACCGCCTGAAAAATGCCATCGGCCGGAGTATAGACGAGCTGGGCCTGGCCTTGGATCTAAAGCCCTTTGCTCCCAATATCACCATTTTACACGGATGCCGGTTTGGCAATCCCAAGCTGCGGGTGCGCAGCAACTCCTTTTTTCTCTCGCATTTGGCGCTGTATATGTCGCAGCCGACGGTATTCCGGGACCCATACCCCGATTACGAGCGCATTTGGGAGATCCCCTTTATGAGGTAAAAAGAAAGAAAAGGAACGGATACCTCCGTTCCTTTTTTGGTGCGTTCCTTGGCCGCCCGAATATGCCGATGGGTTGTTGTAAGGGTAGTTTTTTGGGCATAAGGCGGCACAACAGCCAATTTTACACAAAGGGGCCAAAAGCCTTTACCCCTACAGGCCAAATTCCTTTTTGTAGGCTTCCAGCGAGCGCGCAATGGCCTGCTCGGCAGCCTTGCGGCCTTCAAAGCCCTCTACCACGGTTTTTTTGCCCTCCAGGGTCTTGTATACCTCAAAGAAATGCTGCATTTCCTCCGTATGGTGCGGCGGCAGATGGTGCAGCTCGGAATAGCCCTCCATCGCAGGATCGCTTACCGGTACGGCAATGATTTTTTCGTCCCGCTCGTTATCATCCACCATCGTCATCAAGCCAATGGGCCGGCAGGGCACCATGCACATCGGCACCAGCGGCTCCTGGCAAAGGATGAGCACATCCAACGGGTCATGGTCGTCCGCATAGGTCAGGGGGATCATGCCATAGTTGGCCGGATAGTGCGTCGAGGTATAGAGCACGCGGTCTAGCCGCAGCAGCCCTGTTTCTTTATCCAATTCATATTTATTTTTTCCGCCCTTAGAGATTTCGACAATGGCAACAAACTCAGAGGGCGTAACCCGCGCCGGGTCTACATTGTGCCAAGGGCACTGAAGGTTCCTTGTATTCATCAGGAGAATCCCTTTCTATTTAGATTCCGTGGTTTGCTCCACGGGCATGGTCAGACTATATTTTTGGTATAAAGGCGCCAGCGTGCCGTCGTCTCTCATCTGCGCCAGCGCTTTTTCAATCAAATTTGCCAGATCTCGTTCGCGGTTGCGTGTAGCGATCGCGTAATCAAGATGGCCGATCTGAATATTTTGCAGCGATAGATCATTGGCCAGATAGCGGTTAAGCACGCTTTGCTCTGCGCAAAACGCCTGGATCTTTCCTTCCTTCAGCGCTTGCACGGCATCCGGATAGCTGGAGACATCCACCACAAGGGCCGGATAGCCATTGGCAGTTAGGTAATCGGTCAGCATAGGCTTGATGGTGGCGTTGGGAATGACGCCGATTTTAGTTTCCGAGGAAGAAAGATCCAGCGTAGCGCCGTTTTTGGTCATCAGCATCACGGGGTCCTGATAATACACAGAGCTAAGCTGATAGGACTCCTGGTTGGAGGCGGTGACCTCCACACGGGAAATCAAGAGGTCGACCTCCTCGTTGGCCAGCATAGCCAGGTCGCTTTTCACCGTGACAGGCATATACACTACGCCGGGGCCGCCTAAGATCTGTTCGCCGATCAAGGCGGCCAGCTCGGCTTCAAAGCCGGTTGCGGTGGCGCTGTCTTCTACCTTGCTGAAAGGCATTTCATCTGATAGGACGCCGATGCGCACAGTGCCCCGTTCCCGGATCTCCGGCAATACGTTGATATCGCTGTTGCCGCTCATGCGGAAAAAAACGGTGAGCAGGCATACGGCCACAACGCAGATGAGGATCACCTTGGGCAGAGGTCCGCGCCAAAACTTTTCAAACGACCAATGCCGCCGTACGCCATGCTTTGCATGGTGCGGGGCTTTCCGTATCCTGTGCCGCAAGGCGCGATCCCTCCTTTCCAAATGTTAGGCTTGTTTTGCAAAGTGTACCAGATTTGGCGGGCGGATGCAATCTCCCGAAAAAGAAAAAACGATGGGGCTCCCATCGTTTTTTTTGGTTGCTTAGTCGCTTACAAACGGCAGCAAAGCAATGATGCGCGCACGCTTGATGGCAATGGCCAGTTCACGCTGATGCTTTGCACAGGTGCCCGTCATGCGGCGCGGCAAAATCTTTCCGCGTTCCGATACATAACGGCGCAGTCGGTTGGTATCTTTATAATCGATGACGGCATTTTTGTCCGCACAAAACGCGCATACTTTGCGTTTGGGGCGGCGTCCACCCTGACGGGGGCGCCTTACCGGTCTTTCTTCCATTTTATTTCAGTCCTTTCCCTTAAAAAGGTAATTCGTCGTCCTCTACCGTATCGCCAAAGCCAAGGCCGCTGTTGCCAAAGGCAGGCTCCGGCGGCGGGGGCGCTTGATGGCTGCGTTCGGCATTTTGCCCGGCGCGCTCCAAGAACTCCACCTCATCGGCAATGATCTCGGTCACATAGCGCTTGGTACCGTCCTGAGCCTCATAACTGCGGTTCTGAATGGAACCGTGTACGCCTACTTTGCTGCCCTTATGCAGGTATTTTCCACAGTTGTCCGCCAAACCGCGCCAGCACACGATGTTGAAAAAGTCTGCCGGGCGTTCGCCCTGCTGGTTGGCAAAGCGGCGCTGAACAGCGATGGAAAATGTGCAAACCGAGACGCCGCCGTTGGTCATGCGCAGGTCGGGATCACGGGTCAGGTTTCCGATCAAAGTAGCTCTGTTCATTTCTTTATCTCCATTTCGCTTTGTTACGCTTCCTTGCGAATGACCAGGAACCGCATGACATCTTCGCTGATCTTGAAATTACGCTCCAGCTCTTTCGGCAAGCTGGATTCGCTTTCAAAATGCATCAGGATGTAATGGCCTTCGGTCAAGTCGTCGATCTCGTAGGCCAGCTTGCGCTTACCCCAATCATCAATCTTCTCGACATTGCCGCCGCCATTGGTCACGATCCCGCTGAAGCGTTCGACCAGAGCTGCTCTGGCATCGTCCGCTACATTGGGGTTGACAATGTACATCGCTTCATACTTATTCACGGCGTTTCACCTCCTCTTGGACTTCCGGCCCCTGCCGGCCCGGCAGGGACAAGGATACAATGCGAAAGCAGTATATCACAGCAGACCCGCGAATGCAAGACGCTATTGCTGTACCTGGCTGCCGGATTTATCGAACAGCAGGTAATCGGGCGTCTTGCCGGCCATGCTGTCGTACGTCACCTTGAGGAGGTCGCCCTCAAAGGCCAGCTGTGTGGACCAATAATAATCCGTATCAATGCCGTTGACGCGCCAGAGCTCCCCGCCATCCTGGGAAATCGCGATCAGGTCCGGGCCGTAATAGCCGGAGAGATAAATGGTGCCGTCATCATCGACCAACGGCGCGCCCAGGGAAGTGCCGACATCGTTGAGCGCCCAGAGCACAGTGCCGTCTGCGAGCGAAAGCGCATACAATGTGCCGCCTACCTCTACATAAGCGCGGTCCGCTGTCATAGCCGCAGGGGATACGGGGGGCAGCTCGGTCATGGCTTCGATGGTAAAGGTGTGCGTCCAAACCTCCTGTCCCTTGCTGTTTTTGGCATATAAAACGGCCTCGCCGCTTCCGGAATCCATATCATCAATGGTATCGGCCGTCGTTTCAGAGGTAATTTCTACCACAGTGTCCTCTTCCGGCAAAAAAGCAGCGCTGGGCACAGGCTGCGCTGTTTGCGTTGGCGTACAGCCTACTGGGCAAAGCAGCGACAGAGCAAGCAAGAGGCCCATGGCCAAGGATTTCCTTTTCATGGCAGTCTCCTTTTCATAGAAAAAATAACAATCTCTTCACAAAAATATCACATATTTGTAATATTTTCAATGTTAAAAAGGCGGATCGCTTGAGAGGATAAAAAAGCAGGCCCCCACAAGAGCCTGCTAGATCGTTTTTTATAGACCGCCGATTTGGCTGAAAGGCCAAACGATGAACAGCGCATGGCCTACAATATATTTCTTCTGTATGGGGCCGACGGATACGCTGTCCATAGAGTTTGCGCGGTTATCCCCCATGACAAAGACGCAATCCTCCGGGATGGTAACGGGGTCCATATCGTACGGCTTTAGGCCGGAGCCGTATTGGTCATCCTCCAGCGGCTCTCCATTGATATAGGGCTTGCCGTCAACGATGGAAATGGTTTCTCCCGGCAGGCCGATGACCCGTTTTACATAGTTGGTGCTGCTGTCGTCGTAATGGCAGATGACCACATCATACCGCGAGGGATCGCCGAAAAGCTTAGAAACCTTTTCCACAAATAAAAGCTCATTGTTTTCCAGCGTTGGCTGCATGCTGGGCCCTTCTACCCGAACCAGCTCAAAAACAAACAACCGCAGGCAAAGCGCCGCCGCAATGGCAATGGCAAATGTGAGCAGCAGAGAAGGCAGCTGCCTGGCTTTTTCAGAGTGGGACATGGCTCAGTCTCCTTCCGGCTCCAGGCTTTTCACCCGTTTTTCAAACTCTCCGCGATCCAGCATGATGGTGCGCTGGCAGGTTTGGCATACCAGTTTTACATCCGCCCCTACGCGGACGATTTTCCAGCGGTTGCCCCCGCAGGGATGCTTTTTTTTCATAACTGCAATTTGTCCCAGATGGATTTGCATGGAAGCGCCTCCTTATAGAAAAAATTCCCGCTGCAGCGGGAATGGGGTGGGGTCAGCCGTCCAACCCGTATCGCAAAAAATACAAAGCGTTTTCATTGAACTTCTCTGGCTTTTCTTCATGGGGCAAGTGCCCGCAGTTCCGCATTTCATACAAAGCATAATTTTCTACGGGCGCCGTATATAGGCCGGCATCGGCAATGGGACGCCAGCGATCCTCTGAGCCCCAGACGAACAGCACCTCATGCGGCAGCAGACGCAGGTTGTACAATACATCGTCCTCCTGGAAATTGGCGATACTGCGGCGCAGCACCTCGCGGGATTCCTTGCTGTCCATGGTTTCATAATAAACGGCGAGGTCCTGTGCAGACAGGCAGGTTTGGTCAAACATGCAGTTGCTGATCATAGAATTGAATTTGCGTTCACTGAACAGCGCCTTGCCCAGCCAGCCAAACGTAGAAGACTGCATCAGGCGAAGCGGCAGCGGCATGGTATCTGTGACGCCTCCCGGCGCAATGCAGATCGCGCGGTGCACGCGGTCCGGATAATGCACCATAAAATCCAGCGCATAGGTAGCGCCGCTTCCCATGGCTATGATATTGGTCTGCTTGATGCGCAGCGTATTGAGCAGCGCCAGCAAAAATTCGGAATTTTCCTCAATGGTATAGGTCAGATCCGGTTTATCCGAATAGCCATATCCGATCATATCGACGGCAACGACAAAATATCGCTCCGCCAGCGCCTCAAACTGATGGCGCCATGTATAGGAATTTTGGCCGGCTCCATGGATCAGCAAAACAGGATCGCCTTCCCCGGCGTAGGTAATATGGATGCGCAATGCTTGGATCTCGATAAATTCTCCGGTATGTTCTCCATAATAAAACCCATCATGATGGGAGAGAGTCGCTGCCAATGCTTTCACCTTCTTTATGTACCGATTCTCTAGTCAGACATTTATTTTACCCGATTTTGGGATTGATTGCAATGTAAACAAAGGGGCCGCCTTCCTGCGATATAAGGGCTAAGGGAAACACACATAGAAAAGGCCATGACAAACGTATGGCCTTCTTTATTAAAAAGTATAGCAGGGAAAAAAGGAACAAATATGGCAAAGCCAAAAATTGCTAAGGACGCCTGCACAGCTGCCGATATATCTTGGGCGCCATGGCAAGCAACCAAGAGGGGTCGTTTTTTTCTGGGTCCATAGCGCATTGCTCAAACAGCGCTTGCTTGATACGGCCCACCATCGGGGAGGGGGCGATCTGGCAGGCTTGCATGATTTCCGCCCCGGAGATGCGCAGCAGCCGCATATCATCTATACAACCCTGGCTGCGCATATCCGATAGAATCTTTTCCCATTTGGCGGCGGTATCCATTTCCACCAATGGACGGCCGGAGCCTGCAATATCGCTGCGCCGCAGCGCAATGAGCTGCTCTGCAAACGAAAAGCCCCATAGGGCAAAATGCCTGCGTACGGTATTGGGCTTGGCGCTTCCGTTGAGATCAAACATATGGCGCGCAATGAGATCATGGACAAGGCGCACGGTATGGTTGTCTGCGCCCAATCGCGCCAGGATTTTTTCAGACATCGCAGCGCCAATGGCATCATGGCCGATCATGCGCCCCGTTTCATCCTTGGCGCGCGGCTTGCCGACATCATGCAGCAGCGCGGCCCAGCGCAAGGCTGCCTGCGGCGAGCTCGCTGCATAGGCCGCTAAATTGTGCCCCAGCACATCAAACGCATGATAGACTTGGTTCTGCGTCACCCCTCGGCCCTCACCCAGCTCTGGCGCCAGCTCATACAATACGCCGGATTCATCCAGCGCCTGCATGGCGCGGATATGCCCCTCTGCAACCTGGTATTTGGTATCCGCAAGTACGATTTTGCTGAATTCAGACCAAATGCGGGGGGCGGAAATGGCATGGATCTGCGGGGCAAAGCGCCAGGCTGCCTGCATGAGGCTAGGCTCGATTTCAAACCCCAGCTCGCCGGCGAAACGGGCCATGCGCAGTAAGCGCAGCCCGTCATCCCGCAGCGTTTCCACAGCGGAAGGACGGCAAGCGGAAAGACGGCGGCGGGCCAGGCCTGCCAGCCCGTTTACAGGATCAAAGACCTGTCCGGTGGCAAGATCGGCATACAGGGCATTGACGGTAAAATCGCGGCGCAGGGCATCCTGTTCCATGGACTGTGTAAAGACAACGCAGGCAGGATGGTGGCTGCCGCCGGGCGGGTAGGATTCGATGCGAAAGGTCGTGTATTCGATGAGGTTGCCGGAAAGGCGGATTTCCACCGTCCCCATTTTGCTGGAGCGCAGCACGGCCGGATAGCCGGCCTGAAGGGACAGCCGAAGCATTTCCTCCGGCGGCAAAGGGCCGGTTAAATCATAATCCCCCTCTGGTAGGCTGAGCAGCGCATTGCGCACCCCGCCGCCCACCAGGTACAAAGGCTGAGGGGCTTGCAGGGCTTGGAGAAACGCCTGCAAAGCAGGGGGGATTTGGATGGATATACGATTCATATTGCTCAGGTTCCTTTTTGTGCCACCAGCAGCGCCTGCGGCCAGAGAGATAAGGAGAGCTCGTTGGCGTGGATCAGCTCTCCATCCAGATTGATACAGAGTGGTTTTTTGGCGTGCACCGTGATCTTTTTGGCCTTTTGTATGTGTACCTTCTTATGATGGATATGCGTTCCCTTTTTATACTTGGCCAGCAAGGGCAGGGTGTGCAGACGGCCCATAGGCTCTATTGTGAGCACATCCATCCAGCCGTCGGTGGGATCTGCGCCTGGCACCGGATGAAAACCGCCGCCATAATAACGCCCGTTGCAAAAGGCAGTCAGCAGATTGCGCTGCTCTGTTTCCTCGGCTCCGTCCAGAGAAAGCGAATAATGGTAGATTTTTCGGCGCAGTACGGCCAATAGCGCCCCCACCAGATAACACAGCCGCCCGGCCAGCCGTTTTACCTTGACAGCGTTATAGGCTGCATCAGAATCCAAGCCAATGGAACAGATATTGATATAAACGCCTTGATCAGTCATAAACACATCGATAGGCACTGCTGAGCCGAAAACGGCGGTTTGCAGGGCGCCCCTTGTATCCACAGGCAGGGAGAATGTACGTGCAAAATCGTTGCCGGTACCGGCAGGTACAATGCCCAGCACGCATGCGCTGCCGCAAAGCCCCTCTGCAATTTCGCGGGCGGTGCCGTCGCCTCCTACGCACAATACGCGCTCGCACCCCTGCGCCAGCGCCTCTTTGGCGCAAGCGGCCCCATCGCCGGGACATTTGGTGACCTGTATAAAATAGGGGAGCGACGCTTCCGTTAAAAAAGCCTGAATTTCAGGCACGATCTCTTTAGCGCGGCCCTTTCCCGCGATGGGATTTACAATGACGCCAATCAACCCAATAATCCTCTTCCCGTATTTTTAGGTGTATTTTATCATATTTGCTGTGCCGCGCAAACAAGTTTTGCGGACAGGCGGCAAACTTGATTTTCACTTGCGGAGGATTTATGGTACAATATTGTGTATTCTTATAGTATGGGAGGGATGAGGATGTTTCCTCCGCAGCCTCGTAAAAAAGGAAAACGTACGCAAAAGGCGGTTCGCGGCAGAGGCCGCCGGCGCCGTGAGAATAAATGGGGATTGATTGGCATGATTCTAGCGATCAGCGTTGTGCTGGGGCTGGGCATCTGGTGGATCGTTTCGGCGGCTACCAGCGGGATCAATCCCAAGGAATTGAATTTCACCGCGGACATGTCTTATCATGCCACAGAGGATTCCATTTATTATATCAGTGAGCAGAAATTAAGCTGCATAGACTATGCCAACAATGAAAAGTGGACGTTGGAGCTCCCGCTGTCGGGTGCAAGCGTTAAGGCATCCGGATCGCTTGTGGCAATTTACAGCGAAAGTGTCGTTGTGGTGTACTCCAATACCGGCGAGCAGCTATTTACCAAGGAGTTTTACGGCAAAATCACCAGCGTTTCCTGCGGGCAGGATTATGTGGCGGTTTTGAATGAGGATACCTCCGGCACCTCTAAGATCGTGATGCTCAATAAAAAAGGAGAAGAGGTAACAACCTATGATTTCTCCGGGAAATTTATTGTGGATTTTGCCTTTACTTCAGGCAATGCCTTTTACATTTATACGATAGACAGCGGCGCGGTGGTGCCGGTAGCGCGTGTGATGAGCTACAATGGGGATTTGGCCAATACCGGCAATATCGCCATAGAGGGCCAGCTGCTGCAGCGGGTCATTTTCCTGAAAAACACGCTGTATATGATAGGCACCAACCATTTGATGCAGATGGATTATATCGGCACCAAGCAGTCGGAAAAGCTGATTTATGGCTGGGAATACAGCGATTCCTATGTAGACAAAAATGAGAATACCCGGATTCTCTTTATCCCGGGCGGCGAAGACGCAGGACAAAAGAATATCAGCAACGTGCGTTATGTGGAGCCGGGCGGAAAGGACCTGTTCGTACAAATGCCGTCTTCCACCATTGAGGCTAGCCTGGGCAAAGATAAGTTCTATGCCTTTACGCCCACGATGATCCGCACCTATAATGCGGACGGCACGGCTACGGGGGATTATGAAGTGCCCATTACGGCGGAAAAATATGAGCCGCTGCCGAGCAAGCAGCACGCCTTGCTGTTCGCGCAGGATAAGGTGTATATGATAACGCTCCCATAAGGAGGTGTATAAAATGAATTTGTTGGACCTTGCTCTGATCTTTGTGATTTTGATTTCAGTCTTGCTAGGCGCATACCGAGGCTTTGTCGTTTCTGCGCTGAAAACGGCCAGCTTCTTTGTTTCGTGGATTTTGGCTTATTTGCTGCATCCCTTGCTTTCCTGGGCGATGAGCGGGCAAGGAATGATGCAGACGCTGATCAACTATACCGAAGGGGCGGCCAAGCTGCCCTTTGATACGCCGCTGGCCATGGTAACAACACCCATTACCCAGGTAGATGCCGCCACGCTGAACGACCTGGTAAGCAACAGCAGCCTGGTTTCGCCGTTTGGCAATCTGGTTAAATCCAATATCGCATCCCAGGCGTTTGCTTCCCAAGGGCTGTCCACAGTAGGGGACTACTTCAATTATACGGTAGCGTATGCGACGCTGAATATCATTACCTTTTTGATTCTGTTCTTTGTATTCCGCATCATTTGCGGCGTAATCATCAATGCCACGGATGCGATGCATAAGTTTCCCGTTCTGCGGCATAACGATGTGCTGGCTGGTGCGCTGACGGGGCTGCTGCGAGGGGTCTTTGCCTGTTATATTATTATGGCGGTAGCGCCTATCGCGCTGACGATCCTCAATGTTCCAGTGGTTACGGACTATGTATTGTCTGCGCCCTTGGCAGGGTTTTTCTACAAGTCAAACTTCATATTGCTGCTGATGCGGGGCAAAGTATTCTGACGGCAGGATGTTTCACGTGAAACAAAAAGGCATGGAAAATCCCATGCCTTTTTATATACGGGGCTCCTTGTCCTTATAGCGCGGTTGATTTTGCTGTCTCAGCGCACGATGCTTTTGCAAAGATCCTATGTAAAAGCATAGCAAGGATGGCAATCAAAAATAGTAAGCATGCCGCTGCAGCGCCTGCCGGAAGGGTTCAAACAAGGGAAAGTCTGACTTGTAATAGGCATAGCCAAAATAGCCGGCCAAAAAAATAAAACAGAATAGCAGCAGCCGGCCCAGGCAA
Source organism: uncultured Bacillota bacterium (assembly GCA_905208455.1). Taxonomy (GTDB): domain Bacteria; phylum Bacillota; class Clostridia; order Christensenellales; family QAND01; genus UMGS1975. The sequence continues at coordinate 14,099 of CAJLPK010000009.1, read as the reverse complement.
CGCCATAAGCGGCCTTTCCTTTTTGCTGTCTTCATACACATAGCCTTCCTGCCGTAAAATGATAAAAGCCGCTCAAAGCGGCTTTTTCCGTACGGAGAAGGTCAGTCTTGCTCGATGCGGCCGCCAAGCAAGGCATACAGACGCTCCAATTCGTAGGGAGAAAAATAGCTGATAGAGATTTTTCCCTTTTCAGGCGTGCCGGTAAATTCAACCTTTGTTCCCAGGCGTTGCTGGAGCTCCTCCTGCGCAGTGCGCAGATGAAGGTCCAAAGCCGCTTTCTTTTTCCCAGGCTGCGAAGGCGCTTCTTTCCAAAGCTTGGCGCGCTTTTCCGCCTCGCGCACACTGTATCCCTGTGCGATGATCTCCTTGGCAAAAGCCAACTGGCAATCCTCGCCCGGCACAGAAAGAACGGCTCGGGCATGGCCGCTGGATAAGCTGCCGTCACGCACCATTTGCAAAACCTCGGGCGATAAAGACAAAAGGCGCAGTGCGTTGGCCACGGCAGAGCGCGACTTGCCCACGCGTTCAGAAACATTTTCCTGCGTTAACCCATATTCCTGCATCAGCAGGGAAATGGACTCGGCCTCCTCCACAGGATTCAAATTAACGCGCTGAAGATTTTCAATAAGCGCGATTTCGCGCAGCGCCCGGTCATCCATTGTGCGCACAATGGCAGGAATTTCAGATAAACCAGCCTTGCGGCTTGCGCGCCAGCGGCGCTCGCCGGCCACCAACGTATAACGCCCATGCTGATAGGGCGTTACCAAAATAGGCTGTATGACCCCATGCAGGGCAATGCTGTCCGCCAGCTCCTGCATTTCAGCCTCATCAAACTCCTGACGAGGCTGGTGGGGGTTCGGGTCGATTTGATTGATAGATAAAAAGCAAACGCTTTCCTGGTTTTCGGCCGGCTCAGAGGGGTTGGGCGCAGCAACATTGCCCAAAAGAGCCTCCAGCCCCTTGCCCAGTCTCATATTACTGCCCATCGCCGCTTCCTCCGTTTCCCTCAATAACCTCCTGCGCCAGGCTCATATATGCCTTGGCGCCTGAACAATTTGGATCATAAATCATAATGGGCAGCCCAAAGCTTGGCGCCTCCCCCAGGCGCACATTGCGCGGAATCATGGTTTGGTACACTTTGCTCTGAAAATACTTCTTGACCTCAGCGACAACCTGCTGAGACAGGTTGGTGCGCGGGTCGTACATGGTCATGACAACCCCCTCCATGGCAAGGGAAGGGTTGAGCCGCTGGCTCACAAGGCCTACGGTATTGATAAGCTGGCTAAGCCCCTCCAGGGCAAAGAACTCGCATTGAATGGGCACAAGCACCTTATCCGCCGCTGTCAGCGCATTGAGGGTCAGCAGCCCAAGCGAGGGAGGGCAGTCGATCAGAATGAAATCGTATTCGCTGCGCACTTCCTCCAAGCATGTTTTCAAGATATGCTCACGGGCGATCATAGAGGTCATCTCGATCTCTGCGCCGACAAGATTGATGTTGCTTGGCAGCAGGTCTAACCCTTCTACCAAGGTAGGCACGATTCCCTGACGAATGGGGACATTGTCAATCATCACTTCATAGACAGAAGTTTCCAACGTCTCCTTTTCAACGCCTAAGCCGCTGGTCGTATTGCCCTGCGGGTCGATATCTACTGTTAAAATGCGCTTTCCCAACCGGGCAAGGCAGGCCCCTAGGTTCACATTGGTGGTTGTTTTGCCCACGCCGCCCTTTTGGTTGGCGATCGCAATGATCTTTCCCAAAACGACACCCCCTGTTTGTTTCCTATTCATTATACAGACCAGGCCCCGTAATGTAAACAAGCACAATCTGCCTATGTTTCACGTGAAACAAAAAAAGCGAGAACAAAGCCTCGCCTTTTTTGCGCGCAGGTTACTGCGCTTTTTGTAAGGGTTGCTTGGGAATGGTTACCATCACCTCAAAGCACATACCGGCATCCCGTACCTGGTAGTTGGCCGGCAGGCCGCTGTCGGATACCTGCTTTACCAGCTTTTTGATATCGTTCATCAGCAAACGGCCGTCCCGGACAAAGCCGCTCATGCGCTTTTTGTGTAGATGCTCTTGGTCATAATACTGCTTGTCCAAGATACGCTCCACCAGATCTTCCGTTGCCTTAACGGAAAGGCTTTCGCGCCGTATCTGATCAATCAGCTGTAATTGCAGCTGCGGCTCTTGGATCCTAAGCAGGGTGCGCGCGTGGCGCTCCGTAAGCCGATTGGCCATAATGGCTGCCTTGACGGCAGGGGTCAGCTTTAGGATGCGTAGCTTGTTGGCAACGGTGCTTTGGTTTTTTCCGATTTTCCGCGCCAGGTCCTCCTGCGTCATGCCATGCTCTAAAAGAAGGTTGCGATATGCTTCCGCTTCGTCAAAAAAATGCAGATTCTCACGTTGCAGATTTTCAATCAAGGCCATAACAGCGCTGTCCTGTTCGCCGACACGCTGGATGATGGCGTCTATCTCTGACAAGCCGGCTCTTTTGGAGGCACGTAGACGGCGTTCGCCTGCAATCAGCTCATAGTGCGCTGCATGGATGCGCCGTACAACAATGGGCTGTATCAATCCGTAACGCGCAATGCTTCTGGCCAATTCCTCAATGCTTTGCTCAGAGAAAGTACGGCGGGGCTGATAGGGATTTGGATGCACCAAATGGATCGGGATTTTTTCTATGCTCCGCAAAGCGGGGGTTGTTTGTATACGGGAAAGATTCATGCCAATGCACTCCTTATTTCTGGGTTACCTATAAAATACAGCATTGAAAAATAAAAAAATAGTGATTCGTGAAAAGCCGCCAAAAAGAGACAAAAGTAGTGGAATCATGCATCGTATACGCGGGTTTTGGCGGAGAGAGGCAGAGAAAAGATAACAAAAAAGGAGCTTATTTTGCTATAAATCATCCAGAGATGACAAGGCCGGCGGTCATTTCCTTGGAAAGGAAGCAAAAAACAGCCCGCAGGCTGTCAAATGCAAAAGTTATAAAGGCTGCCGCGCGGGGATACCGGCCTTTCTTGGATATTTTTGAGGACTCTCGTGTGTTTTTTTGATGAAAATCAGGGTATGCTCCCGGCCTGGGATACAGCTGTCCATGAGCTGCTCAAACCGGCCGCCCAGCGTACGGAGGGCCGTGCGTGCCTGGCTGCATTCCTGGCGGCCCTGCGGCCCCTTGTACGCCACCATATAGCCGCCAGTACGCACAAAGGGAAGACAATATTCCGCCAGCGTAGGAAGCGATGCCACAGCGCGGGCAAAGGCATAATCGTATTGCGCACGGTGCTGTGATTCATGGCCTGCCTGTTCAGCACGCGCGTGTATACAGCGCACATTTGTCAGCGCCAAGTCCTCTGCAACCCGCTGTAAAAACGAGATGCGCTTTTGCAAAGAATCCATCAGCGTTATAGAAAGATCCGGGCGCAGGATCGCAAGCACCATGCCGGGGAAACCGGCGCCTGTTCCGATATCTATACAGCGGGCCCCTTTTGCCAGGGGAAATAGAGGCAATAAACGAGCGCTGTCGCAAAAATGCAACAAAATGGCCTCATCTTCCTGCGTAACGTTGGTAAGGTTCATCGTTTGGTTGGCCTCTGTCAGCAAAGCAAAATACCGTGCACATTGCTCCGCTTGGCCGGAGGTGCAGGGGATTTGCAAATCAGCAAATGCCCGTCTCAATTTTTCTTCAAACATGCTGCTTCTCCTGTTTTTCCAAAAGAATGGATAAGACCGCAATATCCGCCGGGGAGACGCCGCTGATGCGGGAGGCCTGCCCAAGGTTTTCAGGCTGCTGGGCCTGCAGCTTTTGGCGCGCCTCTGTGCGCAGGCCGGGCATGGAAAGATAATCCAGCCCCCGGGGCAGGCGGTGGTGCTCCCACTGGCGGGCGCGCTCAATCTCGCGCTGCTGGCGGGCCAAATAGCCCTGGTATTTTACTTCGATCTCGGCCTGCTCCTGTGCATCCGCAGAAAAGCCGGAAAAATCTGCGTCCATCGCAGCAACGGTTTGCCGTGTAATACCGGGGCGCGCCAAGCATTTGGCCCACGAAGTGCCGGGCATGATTTCTTGGCCAATCTGCACAGAGAGCTGTTGGGCCTGGGCCTTGCTAACCCCGGTATTTTGCAAAAGGGTAATGGCTTTGGCGGATTGTTCGCGCTTATCCAGCATCTTTTCATAACGCTCCTGGCTGGCCAAGCCGGCGCGATACCCCTTTTCGGTTAAGCGTAAATCCGCATTGTCCTGGCGAAGGAGCAAGCGGTATTCCGCGCGGGCCGTCATCATGCGGTAGGGCTCCGGGGTGCCCTTGGTAACGAGATCATCAATCAAAACGCCCGTATAACCGTCGGCACGGTCCAAATGCAGCGGCGCCTCTCCGCGCAGATACAGCGATGCGTTTAGGCCGGCCATCAGGCCCTGAGCGGCGGCCTCCTCGTAGCCGCTGCTGCCCACGATTTGCCCGGCCAAAAACAATCCGGGAATCTCCCGGCACATAAGGCCCAGCGTAAGGGCCGTACCATCAATACAGTCATATTCTATGGCGTAGCCAGGACGCACGATGCGGGCCTGCTCAAGGCCGGGAATGGTGGCAAGCGCCTGCTTTTGCACATCCAACGGCATGCTGGTGGAAAATCCCTGCACATATTTTTCTGTTGTATACAGCCCCTCCGGCTCAATGAACAGCTGATGGCGCGGCTTGTCGGCAAACCGGACGATCTTGTCCTCGATGCTGGGACAGTACCGGGCGCCTGTGCCGGTGATTACACCGCCGAACATCGGGCTGCGATCTAGATTGGCCCGTAAAATTTCATGTGTTTTTTCATTGGTGTAGGTCAGATAGCAGGGCGTCTGAACAAACCCGTCAAAGGCTTCGGGCGGCGTCAAAAAGGAAAAGGGGATGATGGGCGTATCGCCCGGCTGGACCTGCATTTTGGAAATGTCCATGGTTTTGCCGTCAATGCGCGGTGGGGTGCCGGTCTTGAACCTGCGCAAAACAAGGCCGCAATCCTGTGCCAAGCTTTGGCTAAGCTGCGTAGCCCGCTGTAAGCCGCTGGGGCCGGAGGGGCTGGTCCAATCGCCGGTATACAGACAACTGTTGAGGTAAACGCCCGTGGCAATGACCACTGCCTCCGCATAAAAATCCTCCCCATGGGTCGTGCGTAGGCCGGCAGCCCGGCCGTTATGCAGCAATATCTTGGCGCCTTCCCCTTGCAGCAGATCCAAATGGGGCGTATGCTCCAGCACACGGCGCATGGCAGCGGAATAGGCTTGCTTGTCCACCTGTGCACGCAGAGAATGGACAGCCGGCCCCTTGCGCGTATTCAGCATACGGCTCTGAATCAGCGTCTCGTCTGCGGTCAGTCCCATCTGGCCGCCCAGCGCATCTACCTCACGGACTAAGTGGCCCTTGCTGGTTCCTCCGATGGCGGGGTTGCAGGGCAGGTATGCCATATGATCCAAATGCAGTGTCAATAACAGTGTTTTTTGCCCTGTGCGGGCCAGCGCCAAGGCCGCCTCGCAGCCTGCATTGCCAGCCCCCACAACAATGGCTTGATATGTATGATTCATCTATCATTTCCCCACACAGAAGGTTGCAAAGATCTCATCGATAACCTCTTCCGATACCGTTTTGCCTGTGATTTCTCCCAAGGCATGCAGTGCCAGGCGCGCGTCCTCTGCAGCGATGTCAGCAGGCAGGCCGGCACGATAAGCCTCTAAGGCTTGGCTAAGCCCGTGCTGTGCGCGCTCCAAGCAAGCAGCATGACGGGCATTGGTAATGAGGGAGGCCTCATTCTGCTGTACGCCGGACGCCTGAAGGGCGGCTTGCAGTACGGCAAGTACGCCCTCCCCGTTTTCGCAGCTGCAAGGCAGGACAGCCGCAGCATCCGGCCAGCGATCAGCCAAGGCTGATAACTGCACCTGCTGCGGCAAATCGGCTTTGTTGAGTGCTACGATAAAGGGCCGCCCCTTCAACGCCTGATATAAGAGGGATTCATCGTCTTTTGTCAAAGGCTGAGAGCCGTCGACGACCAACACAGAAACATCGCAGCCTTGGATCATGGAGAGCCCCAAATCAATGCCGCGCGCCTCCAACCCCGTAGCGCCATCGTGAATGCCGGCGGTATCGTATAGGCGAAGCACGATACCGTCCACCTGCACAGCCTCTTCGATGATGTCGCGCGTGGTGCCGGCCTGCTCCGAGACAAGCGCGCGCTCAAACCCGGCTGCGGCATTGAGCAAAGAGCTCTTGCCCGCGTTGGGGCGTCCCACCAGCGCACAACGCACTCCTTGCTTTACCAGCTTTCCGGCTTGGTAGCTGCGCAGCAGAGCGGATACCTTGGTGAATATGTGCTCCATAGAGGCAAAGCCTTCTTCATTGGCGGCCTGCTCCCAGTCGTCTTCCGGGAAATCCAAGCCGGCCTCTATCCCTGCCAGCGCCAGGGTAAGCGCATCGCATAAGCCGTCCACCTGGGCAAAAAGCGTGCCGTGCAGCTGGGACAGCGATTGGCGGGCCGCGGCCGTGCCCTCCGCCCCGATGAGATCCATGACAGCTTCCGCCTGGGAGAGGTCCATTTTTCCATGGAGAAAGGCGCGCTTGGTAAATTCGCCCGGCTCGGCAGGGCGCAGGCCCGGCAGCGTACCGAGGGCATACAGCAACTGCTGAACCACAGCCAGGCTGCCGTGGCACTGCAATTCTGCGCTGTCCTCTCCGGTATAGCTGGCGGGAGCGCAAAACAGCACAGCCATGCCGTCGTCTATCTGCGTATCCTGGAATACAAAGCGTCCATAAGCCAATCTGCGGGGCTCCATCTGCGCTGAGCCCATGGGATGAAACAGCGCTTGCAGCGCAGCATGCGCCTGCGGGCCGCTGATGCGGATGACGGCGACGCCGCCTATGCCCTGCGGCGTGGACAAGGCAAAAATGGTATCCTTCAGCAAAAGGATCATCCTTTCTATAAAAAAGGCCCGGCATCAGACGCCGGGCCAAGCTGTTATTTTGCGGTGATGACCACGTGCCGGAAGGGCTCTTCCCCTTCGCTGTGGGTGGAAACATACGGGTTGTCCTGCAAGGATGCGTGAAGAATACGGCGCTCATAGGGATTCATCGGCTCTAAGGAAACCGATTTGCCGGAACGGCGGACATCCTCTGCCATGCGTTTGGCCAAGCGCTTCAGCGTATCCTCCCGGCGTCCGCGGTAGTTTTCGGTATCCACGATCACCCGGCGGTATTCGCCTTCCTGCCGGTTGGCAATCAGGCTTGTCAAATACTGAAGCGCGTTGAGCGTTTCGCCCCGGCGCCCGATCAAGATCCCCATAGAGGGCCCGGAGATCCGCAGGTACAGGCCGCTTTCTCCGCTAAAGGCATCTACCACAGCGTCCTCCATGCCCATGCGGCAAAGCACTTCCCGCAAAAAGGCCGCCTCTGCGCCGCCGTCTGTGGGCTCTCCCCAATCGTGCTGCGGGGCGGAGCGCTGTGCCTTCCTGGCATGGGGCTCTTTGCGTTCGCGGGTGCGGGGCTGCCGGCGCTCTTTTTTCTCCTGCGCCTGTTGCTCCGCCTGCTTTTCCTGCTCTTCCAATACACGCTCGACCTCTTCCGGTGCGCGCTCAGTTAACCGGACGACGCACTGCTTGCTGCCAATGCCGAACAAGCGGCGGCCGCCCTCCTCGATGATCTCAATATCGACCTGGTCGATGGAAAGCCCCAGCTGGTCTATCCCCATGAAGATGGCTTCATCCACCGACTTTGCAGTCACTTCTATGGACCTCATGACTCTATCCTCCCGTGAACCACGCTTTCTTTTTTCTGCTGTTTTTTCCTATCCTCCATTTTGATCAACTGACTCATAATGGGGCTGGAAAGCATGACGACCAGGTTGGTCACTGTCCAATACACAGCAAAGCACATGCCTGCGCTGGCGGACCACCAAACGATCAGCAACGGGAAGATCAGCTCCATCATCGTACCGCCCGGCTGGTTGGTGACGCCCTGCTTTTCGCTCTGCTTGCGCTGCAGGCGCGTGGATAAATACATGGATACGCCGGATAAGACGGGGAAGATGAAGTACCCGTTTGCCTTGCCGGCAAATTGCTGCAGGACCGGCGCGATGACGGTGTTGTAGTTCGTGCTGACAGCGCTGGTGATCGCTTCAGAGGGCACTGTGGCGATGGCCTCTCCGATATAGCTGCCGAAAAACGTGCCGCTCGGCAGCTTGGAAGCGGTCAGCGCGAATTGGTTGAGCTCTGCGTTGCTCAACAATGACTGTGCCTGCGCCAGTATCTCAGGCTGAAGCCTGGCAGCGGACTGCTGCAAGGTCGTGGCAAACTCCTGTGCCGTCGGCATGACAGCCGCAACCCCGGTATCGGGGCGCCAGATGTTATGCACCCATAAAGCCGAAGGCGGCATGGAAACAGAACCGTTGGCCAGGCCGATGACCATGTTGACCGTCTCGGTATTGGACAGGATGGTGATGGCGCCGAACATAGCAAAGATGATAGGCAGCTGCAAAAGCAGCGGCAGGCAGCCCGCGGACAGCTTTACGCCTTCGCGTTTATACAATTCGTTGGTTTTGGCCTGGGCCATGCGCGGATCGTTTTTATAGCGGCGCTGGATCTCCTGGACCTTGCCGGCCAAAGCGCCCTGCTTCATGGTGCTGCGCTTTTGCTTGATATCCAAGGGCAGCAGCAATAGACGGACCGCAACGGTAAAAAGGATCACGGCCAGCAGCCAACTGCCTGTCAGGCCTTCCAGCCAGGAAATGACAGTGACAAAAAAGCGTGAGATGAAGTTATCTTGTAACCAACTCAAAGGATTTCCTCCCCAACTGTTTTCGTGCGTGCAGGCACGGGATCATACCCGCCCTTGCACAAGGGGTTGCAGCGCAATACGCGCCAAAGGGCCAAACCCAGCCCCCGCACCGCGCCCCAGGTTTGGATGGCCTCTACGGCATATTCTGAGCATGTCGGCACAAACCGGCAGGAGCCGGGGTGCAGCGGTGAAATTTGTTTCTGGTAGAAGGCGATAAGCCATAGCAGTATGCGCTTCATGCATCTGCCTCCTTCAAGCAGCCGCTTCGTTCCAATAGGCGGTACATGCCGTCGTAAATGATAGGAAACGAAGACTGGGCGCTTTGCGTCCGTGCCACAAAGACCAGCTGTACCTTAGGGCGCACCATCGGCGCCAAAAGGCGGTAGCTTTCCCGCATCCAACGCTTTACCTTGCTGCGGGTCACGCTGTTGCCCACCTTTTTGCCAACGGAAAACCCCGCGCGGGAACGCCCGCGGCAGGGGGCCGCCAAGAGCACCATCTGGCCATTGGCTACGCTTTTGCCCCGCCGGAACACATATTGAAATTCCGACGTGCGGCGCAAACGCATGGACTTTGGATAAGGGTTTTTCTTCATGATGAAAAAAGCCGCTTGGCGCGGCTTTTATGCAGTCAGTACCTTGCGGCCTTTGCGACGCCTGCGCGCAACCACCTTAGCACCTGTATGCGTTTTCATGCGGGCACGGAAGCCATGTACCTTTTTACGCTGTCTTTTTTTCGGCTGATAAGTTTGTAACATAACGGTGATACACTCCTTTGATCGGCGGTAAACGCCGGCAATTTCAAAAATAAGCACCTATAAAAGGGCAATGCTAACTTATTATAATAGAACAAGCAACCCCTGTCAATGAAAAACCAGCGGATAAAAACGGGTTAAAAGGATTTCCAATCCTGCGTATCCTCTGTGGTCGTCGTGGTATAGCCGGCGCTGCTGCCAAGCATGCCGAAGCTGCATTTTCCCTGGTAATAGCGCTCCACCTGCGTTTCCCCGCATTTCGGGCAGGGGGCTGTTTGGCCCACGCGCACCAGCTCCTCATAGATATGGCTGCATTTCGGGCAGATAAACTTCAGAACAGGCATGCCAATCCCTCCTTTTAGCTGTGCAATATTGTACCGTTTTTTCCCGCTTTCGGCAAGGGGGCAGGGGCAAAGCCATTGTCAAAACCGGAAGATGCGTTTATAATATGGGCGCATAGCCTGCAAAGCGAGGACGCTTTGCGGCCTTTTTCCATACGACCAGGGACCTGGGAAAAGCATACGCCAAAACCGGGAGGAATCATATTTGGAGCCTACATTGATCATAAAAGGCGGGAACCCGCTGAAAGGAACGGTGACGGTCAGCGGCGCGAAAAACGCAGCCGTAGCCATTCTCCCCGCCGCGCTTTTAAGCGACGAGCCATGCGTAGTGGACAATCTGCCGGATATTTTGGATGTGAAGGTGCTTTCGCATATCTTGCAGCGCATGGGCGCAAAGGCGGAGTTCAAGCATAACATCATGGCCATCGACCCGCGCGGTGTGGTAAACCAGCCCGTGCCGTATGACTTAACGCGCCATATGCGCGCGTCTTATTATTTGTTAGGGGCCATGCTGGGCCGGTTCGGGGAAGCGACGATTGCCCTGCCCGGCGGCTGTGTCATTGGCTCGCGCCCCATCGACCAGCACCTAAAAGCCATGGAGGCGCTGGGGGCGGATATCAAGCTGGAGCACGGCTCTATCGTGGCCAAAGCGCCGCAGGGCTTAAAGGGCGCGGAAATCTATATGGACGTTGTCTCGGTGGGCGCTACGGCAAACATCATGATGGCGGCGGTCAGGGCGCAGGGAAAGACGACCATCGTCAATGCCGCCAAGGAACCGCATATCGTAGACCTGGCCAACTTTTTGAACTCCATGGGCGCCAATATCAAGGGCGCAGGCACGGACGTAGTGCGCATCATGGGGGTATCCCGCCTGCACGGATGCAGCTATACGGTCATTCCCGATCAGATCGAAACAGGCACGCTGATGATCGCGGCAGCCGCGACCGGCGGCGATGTCTGGATACAAAACGTGATTCCCATGCACATGGATTCCATCTCTGCCAAGCTGCTGGAAATGGGCGTCTGTGTGGAGGAAGGGGAAGACAGTATCCGGGTGAGCATGCAGAAGCGCCCGCGCCACTGCGCAGTGCGTACGCATCCGTATCCGGGCTTTCCAACAGACCTTCAGCAGCCGCTGAGCGCGCTTTTGTGCATTGCGGAGGGCACCAGCACGGTAGAGGAAAATATTTTTGAGGATAGATTTAAGCACCTCAGCCAGCTCCAGCGTATGGGCGCGGAGGTCAGCATTTCGGGGCGCACAGCGATCTTTCAGGGCGTGGAAGCGCTGAGCGGCGCAGACGTTGTGGCCAGCGACCTGCGGGCGGGCGCTTGCCTGGTCATAGCCGGATTGATGGCAGGCGGTGAAACGCGCATCACCGGGCTAAAGCACATCGACAGGGGCTATGACCACTTGGAGGATAAGCTGCGCTGTTTAGGCGCGGAGATACAGCGTATTGATATGTAACGCTTATCAAGGAGGCGGCTGCCTCCTTTTTTGTTTGTTTCTTTCTGAAAAAATGATACAATATATCCTTAGGAAAAAGGAGGGAGCCATGAAACTGGCGATACAGCCGCTGTTTTCCGGCTCGTCCGGCAACAGCATCCTGATAGAGAGCGGTACGACTGCGGTCTTGGTGGATGCAGGCATGTCGGCGGCGGCGATTACAAAGGCTTTGAAGCTGCACGGCAAAACGCCGGCAGACATAGACGGTATTTTGCTGACCCATGAGCATACAGACCATGTCAGCGGGGTCAACCAGCTCTGCAAGCGTTACGGCCTGGCGTTGTATGCCAATGCCAAGACCTACCAGGGCATGGAGGCAAAGATGCAGGATGTGCCCATCGGACAGGCCAGGGTGTTTACCACGGGCGAGGACTTCTATGTGGGCGATATTGCCGTGCATGCCTTTCCCATCCCGCACGACGCGGCAGAGCCTGTGGGGTATGCTTTATATGCGGCAGGCGCGAAGGTATGCGTGGCGACGGACATGGGGCATTTGCCCAAGCGTGTTTTAACAGAATTGGAGGGCGCAGGGGCTATTGTATTGGAAAGCAACCATGACATCGGGCTGCTGCAGGCGGGGAAATACCCGCAGTTTTTGAAAAGAAGGATATTATCCAATAAGGGCCATCTTTCCAACGATGCGGCGGGGCAGGCGGCCGTGGCGCTGGCCAAACAGGGGACAAGGCAAATCATCTTAGGGCACCTGTCTGCGGAAAACAACCGGGAAAGCATGGCCCGGCAGGCTGTCTGCGGGCAGCTATCCGGCCAGGGGGCAGTCGTGGGCCGTGATGTCTGCGTGCATGTGGCAAGAAGGGCGGAGGGTTCCGCCAGGATTGTGCTGGAATAAAGGGGGCCCTGCCGATGCAGATTCGGATTCTTTGTGTTGGGAAATTAAAGGAAAAGGCCTTGGCGGCGCTTTGTGAGGAGTATAAAAAGCGCCTGGGCCGTTTTGCTAAAATCGAAATCGTAGAGGTAGCGGACGAGCCGGCGCCGGAATCGCTGAGCCATGCGCTGCAGGAAAAGGTCAAGCAAGCAGAAGGGAAACGGCTGCTGCAAAAAACCAAGCCGGGCGTGCGCATCGCGCTTTGCCTGGGAGGAAAGCAGCCCGATTCCGTACAACTGGCCAGGCATATACAAGCGCTGGAGGACCGCGGTGCAGGCTGTCTCCAATTTTATATCGGCGGGTCGCTGGGGCTCAGCGATGAGGTCGTGCAGAGCTGTGAGGAAACGCTTTCCCTGTCCAACCTGACATTCCCGCATAATTTGGCCAGATTACTGCTTTTGGAACAGATCTACCGGTGCTATAAAATCAACCGAGGCGAAACCTACCATAAATAGCGGCGTATGCCCAAGGCAGCGGCGGCATATCCTGTCTTAAAGAGGAAAACAAGGGGGACAGGGACATGCTGAATGTGCTTTGGGTATTTTTGCTGGGCGGGGGGTTGGTGTACGGCGCGCTGACCGGGCAGCCGCAGCTGGCGACGCAGGCGGCCATGGACGGGGCTACGGAAGCGGTGTCGCTGGTCATCTCCCTTTTGGGCATCACGATGCTGTACATGGGGCTGATGGAGATTGCAACGCAGAGCGGGCTGGCCAAAAAGGTGTCCGGCGTGGTGGCTGTGCTCATCAAGCCGCTGTTTCCGGGCCTGAAAAAGCAGGAGCCTGCCATGCAGGCCATCTGCATGAACCTGTCCGCCAACGCTTTGGGGATGGGCAACGCGGCTACGCCGCTGGGGCTGGCGGCGATGGAAGAGCTGCAAAAGAAAAATAAGGAGAAAAAACGAGCGACCAACGAGATGGTGGCGCTGATCGTGCTCAACGCTTCCAGCGTGCAGCTGATCCCTACCTCCATCATTGCACTGAGAGCAGCGGCGGGGAGCGCGGACCCGGCTGGTATCACCGGGGTGATGCTGTTGGCAACGCTGGCCACCACACTGGCGGGTGCGGTGCTCTGCCGGGTCTTTGGCAAATGATGGCGGTCCTCTCCAATTATGCGGTATGGGTGTTCATGCTGGGCATTGTGGTGTATGGCATGGCCAAAAAGGTGGACTGTGTCAACGCCTGCATCCAGGGCGCGGAAAAGGGATTTCATGCGTATTTGCGCGTGCTGCCCACCATGCTGTGCATGCTCAGCGCCATTGCCGTGGCCAGGCAGAGCGGGCTTTTGGATGCGATCACGGAACTGCTGGTACCGCTGGCGAACTGGATCCATTTGCCGGCCGAGGTGCTGCCGCTGGTGATTTTGCGGCCCTTTTCCGGCGGCGGGGCGCTGGCGCTGCTGGCTGAATTGCTGACCACATACGGGCCGGACGGCGCCATTGGCCGGGCCGCCTGCATGATTATGGGGTCCAGCGAGACGCTGTTTTATTGCGCCACGCTGTATTTTGGCTCGGTAGGGGTCACAAAATGGCGGCATACCATTCCCGTTTCCCTTTGCTGCAGCCTGGTTGGCGTGTGGATGGCAGCGATTTTTGCATAATTGATGGGTTATACTGGCAATGGCTTGTGGTATAATTAAATAATGGATAAATTGTATACCTTTTTGAAGGCAGACATTTCTCTTAAGAATATTGCAAAAAAACTGTTTTTCAAACTGTTTTCGTTGTAATCCCAACGATTTTCAGGCGTTTCATCGCCTTATCGAAAGGTATACTTTTCTATATTCAATCGTGATTTAGGGGTAGAGGTTTTATGAAAA
>CAJLPK010000008.1 GCA_905208455.1 uncultured Bacillota bacterium | reverse complement strand
TCGTAGTATAAAGCGAACTGACAATCAAGCCGGTTCAAAAGTATTTTTCTCAAGGAGGAACATTTTATGGGTTGCTTTGGTGGAAATGACAATTGTTTACTGTACATTCTTCTGTTGTGCTGTTGCTGCGGTGGAAACGGCTGCGGAAACGGGTTCGGCGGCTTTGGCAATGGCGGCAGCTGCTGCGATCTGATCATCTGGCTGCTGCTCCTGAGCTGCATCTGCGGCGGAAACTCCGGCTGCGGCGACGCCACGCCTTTTGGCGGTAGGGGCTGTGGCTGCGGCTGCTAAGCCAAGCATAACGCTCCTGAAAAGGGCTGGGTTATCCAGCCCTTTTTTCTTTGAAAACGGAATACTATTTGCTTGTTCGCCCATCATAAACTATAACGAATCAGAGAAAAGGGAGTATGAGCGTGAAAGCAAATCTTAAAAGAGACGTCATGTATGCCGTTTGGGCCATCGCATGGGTAGCAGCCGCGGCTTTGCTTTCCTATCTATGGAACGATACGCAGAGCCAGTGGTACCTATCTTTGGCAAAACCGGTTTTCCAGCCACCAGGCTTTGTATTTGCCATAGTATGGAGCGTTTTATATTTGTTGATTGCAGCGGACCTGTTTTTGCTGTTCCGAACGCAAAGCGGCGCAAGAATTATATATCCTTTAATTTTAACGTTATTTTTAGGGGCGCTGTGGAACTATGCATTCTTTGCAAAACAAAATGCCTCGGCAGGCGTATTGATATTGGCGCTTGCTGTCGCCAGCTGTATCTATACGGTATGGCAGGCATATAGAAAAAAGCCGCTGTATGGCTGGCTTTTGCTTCCCTATCTTCTTTGGCAGGCCTATGCACTGGTATTGAACTATACCATCTATATGATAAACTAGAGCAAGGAAAGGAACAGGCGAGAAGCGGGCGGAAAACTGCGCCCGCTTTATTGTTTTATCCCGGCAGACCTGGTATAATAAACGCAACTTTTGTCTATTTTTGATGAAATGCAGGAACGAAGCTGCATTGGCCTAAAACAGCTGTCAAAGGCTGGGGCGGGGAAAAGGAGGCGCCTGGTATGCTGCTTGCTATGGATGTAGGCAACTCAAATATTAAGGTAGGGTTGTTTGAAGAGGAAAAGCTGATTTCCAGTTTCCGTATCACGACCAACGCAGACCGAAGCAGCGACGAATACGGTTTGCTGATCATTCATTTCTTATCTTATTTGAACCGCACGGCGGATGAGATAGAGGGTGTTATCATTGCGACGGTACAGCCGCAGCTGCGCTATACCTTGGATCGAATGACACATACCTTTTTCCACTGCCATCCGATGTTCGTGTCGTATCAGCTAAATCTGGGAATCAAGCTGCAATATGATTCGCTGCCGGCGTTGGGGGCAGATCGTATTGCCAACGCTGTGGCGGGATATGAGCTGTATGGCGGAAAGGGCTCGTGCATTACGGTAGACTTTGGGACGGCTACTACCTTTGGCGTGATTAGTGAAGACGGCATCTTTTTAGGGGGCTCCATTGCACCTGGGATACGAAGCGCCAGCGAAGCGCTGACCAGCCGTGCAGCCCAGCTGAGAAGATTCAACTTTGCAAAGCCGGATCATGTATTGGCGACGAATACCATAGAGGCAATGCAGGCAGGCGTGATGTATGGGTTTGCGGGGCTGGCGGACAACATTCTTGCAAAGCTGAAAATGGAGATTGGGCCTGCATTTGTAGTGGCGACGGGCGGGCTCTCGGATGTCATTGCGGGAGACACGCATCATATCAATATGGTGGACAAGCTTTTGACGTTAAAAGGCTTACAAATTATATACAATAGGAATCGTTAAGGGAGGTACTCACAACAATGAAACACAAGATTGCACTATTGGGATTGGGTACGGTAGGGCTGGGTACCTACCAGCTGATTGAGAAGAATGCCGAGATCATTTGTGAAAACACAGGGGCAGAGGTGGAAGTAAAGTATGCGTTGGTAAAAAATGCGGATAAAAAGCGCCCTGTCCCGGATGGCGTGCTGACAACGGACTTTGAAAAAATCGTAAATGACCCGGAAATTGAGCTTGTGGCAGAGGCGATGGGTGGAACGGATCCTGCGCTGTCCTATGCTTTGGCAGTGCTCAAGGCCGGGAAGGGATACGTGACAGCCAATAAGGAGCTGATTTCCAAGCACTGGGAAGAATTGGAGCAGGCTGCGGCAAAAACGGGCGCTGCACTGTATTTTGAAGCCAGCGTAGCGGGCGCAGTACCTGTGATTAAGGCGGTGACGGACAGCCTTTCCGCCAATCATGTTACGGGCGTAATGGGCATCATCAACGGTACGACAAACTATATTTTAAGTAAGATGAGCGAAGAAGGCATGGATTATGCAGATGCCTTGAAACAGGCGCAGGACCTGGGATATGCCGAGCCGGACCCGAAAAATGATGTGGAAGGATATGACGTACAGTTCAAGCTGGCGATTTTGGCGTCGCTGGCGTTTAACAAACGCGTGAAGGTAGACAATATCCTGCGTGAAGGGATTACAAAGGTATCGGCTGACGATATTCGTACGGCCAAAGAACTGGGCTATGGCATCAAGATGCTGGCCATCGGCAAGCAGGTAGGCGATGAGGTAGAGGTGCGCGTGCATCCGACGATGATTCCGTTGGAGCATCCGCTTAATTCTGTGAGCGGGCCGTTCAATGCAGTATATGCTGATACCGATGCGGCAGGGCAGCTGATGTTCTATGGCCGCGGCGCTGGTGATTTCCCGACAGCAAGCGCGCTGCTGAGCGATGTGCTGACGGCGCTGACAGAGGGCAAGCACCGCCGGTACGGCTTCCTGAATCATAAACAGGCCAAGGTGATGGATGATTTCACCAGCAGCTATTTCATCCATACAGAAGCAACAGACAAACCCAATGTACTGGCATCTGCTGCGAAGATTTTGGGAGAAAAGGGCGTATCCATTGCGGCAGTGATGCAGCGCGGGCAGGAAAAGAACGGGCGTGTACCGCTGGTATTTATCACGCATCAAACCACGGAAAAGGCGCTGATGGCGGCTGTGAAGGAAATCGAAGCGACGGAGTACTTTACGATCCGGAATATCATCCGAGTCGAAGGATAAGGAGGCAGAAGTATGATTACATCTACAAACACCATTGAAGTAGAGGTCCGCAAGGAAATGAGAGGCGGCCCTGGTGAAGTGCTGAACCAGGCTTTGGCGAATAAGGCGGATATGCCGAAAAACTGCCGTGTATTTTCCATTATGACGCTTAAGCCAGGCTGCGGGATCGGATACCATGAGCATCATGGGGAAATGGAGTTTTATCATATCCTGGAAGGTGAAGGCATCGTGGATGATAATGGAACAGAAAAAAAGATTCAGGCGGGCGATACCATGATTACCGTCAATGGAGAAGGCCACTCCATTACCAATAATGGCGGGCAGGATCTCAAAATGATCGCTTGCGTGATTATGGACTGAATCAGAAATGAAAAAAAGAGACCCTTATAAGGGTCTCTTTTTTGGATGATTACTCTAAAACGATGGCTAAAAACCTTGCCGGCTCATCCGTATTCGCTTGTATGCCATGCGGATATACGGAATCAAAGTAGATGCTGTCTCCTTCCTCCAGAATAATTTCCTTTTCTCCGATTTTGCATTTGATGCTGCCCTGCAGCACAAAGTCAAATTCGTGGCCGTTATGCTTATTCATTTTAGCCGGCTCCTTTTCCGGGCTTACCGTAACGATAAACGGATAACATTTTTTATGGAAAAACTGGTGAGCCAAAGAAACATAATCGTAGCCGGGATAGCGCTCTACCTCCAGGCCTTTTCCTTTGCGGTTGATGGCATATACGCTGAGCTTTGGTTCTTCGCCTGTGACGAGATTGGCCAGCGATACATCATAGGTATTGCAAAAACTGGTGAGCAAACCAATCGGGATGTCCTCGCGTGCCTGCTCATAGCTAAGATACTGTTCCGAGGAGATATCCAGCGCTTTGCAGACTTCCTCAACGGAAAGCCCCAATGTCTCCCGCACTTGTTTTAGATGGGAAGCGATCATTTCAACCGGATGATTCATGATATGAGCTCCTTTCGGCCTCCATAAAAGAGAGGATTGTCTATTCTTAGTATAGGATAGTTGGGCGCGATTTTCAAGAAAACTCAAGGGCAGCTTTTTGATGAGGGAAAACGATTTTTGGAGAAGATATTTTGGGTCGGGAATGGGGCAAAGAGAGGAAATGCCGTTGTAAAAGAATTTTATGTATGGCATACTAAAGCATTGACAAAAGCTAGGAGAACCAGTAGGATAAAATGAGAACATTAGTTCTTAAATATTGCTGCGATTGATGAAAAAGAGAAGAAATTGAAGCATGGAAGGAGGCAGTGCTGTATGAGCAATGTGGGAACGTTTAAGGTAGTATCTCCATTTGAGCCAACCGGCGATCAGCCCCAAGCTATCGAAAAGCTGGCGGACGGGATCTTGCGGGGAGAAAAGAACCAGGTACTGCTGGGCGTCACAGGCAGCGGAAAGACGTATACAATGGCCAAGGTCATTGAAAAGGTGCAGAGGCCTACGCTTGTCATTGCGCATAATAAGACACTGGCCGGGCAGCTGTGCAGTGAGTTCAAGGAGTTTTTTCCGGACAGCGCGGTGGAATACTTTGTTTCCTACTATGATTATTACCAGCCGGAAGCGTATATCCCCTCCAGTGATGTATACATTGAAAAAACGACGGCGATCAATGATGAAATCGACAAGATGCGCCATAGCGCTACAAGCGCGCTGAATGAGCGCAGAGATGTTATTATTGTAGCGTCTGTATCCTGCATTTATGCGTTGGGCGATCCG
Source organism: uncultured Bacillota bacterium (assembly GCA_905208455.1). GTDB lineage: Bacteria > Bacillota > Clostridia > Christensenellales > QAND01 > UMGS1975. The sequence goes on along the minus strand of CAJLPK010000008.1, from coordinate 38,147 downwards.
GAGGAATATTTGAATTTATCCATCTCTCTTCGGCCCGGTATGAGGAGAGAAAGGGATGATATTATACGTCATTTGGTGGATATCCAATATGAGAGAAATGATATAAACTTTGTGCGGGGTACCTTCCGCGCGCGGGGAGATGTGCTGGAGGTTTTTCCTGCCAGCCATAGCGAGCGGGCGGTTCGCATTGAATTTTTCGGGGATGAGATTGAACGGATCAGCGAGATTGATACCTTGACGGGCAGCCCTGTGCGCATATTGGATCATACCGTTTTGTTCCCGGCAACCCACTATGCCACGAGCCAGGCAAAACTCAATGCTGCGATGGAACAAATTGAAGGCGATATGAAAAAGCAGGCGGAGGCATTTCGCAAGCAGGATAGGCTGCTGGAGGCGCAGCGCATTGAACAGCGTACGACATTTGATTTGGAAATGATGCGGGAAATCGGGTTTTGCAGCGGGATAGAAAACTATTCCCGATACTTTGACGGGCGAAAACCGGGACAGCCGCCTTATACGCTGTTGGATTATTTTCCGGATGATTATCTATTGATGATAGATGAAAGCCATGTGACGATTCCGCAAATCAAGGCGATGTATAAAGGAGACTTTTCCCGTAAGGATTCTTTGGTGCAGTACGGATTCCGCCTGCCAAGCGCGTATGACAATAGACCGTTAAAGTTTGAGGAGTTTACGCAGAGGGTGAATCAAGCGGTGTATGTGTCTGCCACACCGGCAGATTATGAGACAGGGGTGAGTACGCAGACGGTAGAGCAGATCATCCGCCCGACAGGGCTGGTGGACCCTGAAGTAACGGTGCTGCCGGCAGAAGGACAGGTAGATGATCTCATCGGGCAGATCCATAAGACCACAGAACAGGGATACAGAACCTTGGTGACAACGCTGACCAAAAAAATGGCGGAGCGCTTAACAGAATATTTGGAGCAGCTGGATATGCGTGTGAGGTATATGCATGCGGACACGGAGACAATGGAGCGTATGGAGCTCATTCGGGATCTGCGGCTTGGCGAATATGATGTATTGGTGGGGATCAACCTGCTTCGTGAAGGGCTGGATATTCCGGAGGTAGGGCTGGTCGCGATTTTGGATGCGGATAAGGAAGGATATTTGAGGAGCACGACTTCGCTGATCCAGACCATTGGGCGTGCAGCGCGCAATGTACACAGCCGCGTCATCATGTATGGAGATAAAATCACCGACAGCATGCAGCGTGCTATGGACGAGACAATGCGGAGACGAGAGATACAGCTGGCCTATAATGAAAAGCATCATATTACACCGCACAGTGTGGAAAAGAGCATCCGCAACGTACTGGAGATCTCCAGAAGCGCCCATAAGGACCGTAAGGACAGCGTACAGCTGACGCCACAGCAGCGGCAGATGAAAATACAGTTGATGGAGCAAGAAATGAAACAGGCTGCTGCCGAATTGGATTTTGAGCGTGCGGCAGTATTGCGTGATGAGATTCTAGCATTGAGGGACGGCGGCGTGCCGGAAAAAAAGAAACAGAAAAAGAGCAGCGGCTATAAAGGGAGAAAAAAAGGAAAATGAACGAAACGATAGAAATTCGTGGAGCAAAGCAAAATAACTTAAAAAACATTGATCTATCAATTCCCAGGGATAGTCTTGTGGTATTTACGGGACTTTCCGGCAGCGGCAAAAGCAGCTTGGCATTTGATACGATCTATGCGGAAGGGCAGAGGCGGTATGTGGAATCGCTGTCCTCGTATGCGCGCCAGTTTTTGGGACAGATGGAAAAGCCGGATGTGGAGTCCATTGAAGGGCTTTCGCCGGCAATCTCCATCGACCAAAAGACGACCTCCCGCAACCCGCGCTCCACGGTGGGAACGGTTACGGAGATCCATGATTATCTGCGTCTGCTGTATGCGCGCATTGGGCAGCCGCACTGTCCTAAATGCGGCAAGCCTATCAAACAGCAGAGCATTGACCAAATGGTAGAGAATGTACTTGCCATGGGGGAAGGCAAACGCATTTTGCTTTTAGCGCCTGTGGTGCGGGAACGCAAGGGCGAACACGTAAAGGTATTTGAAGACCTGCGCAAAAGCGGGTTTGCCAGAGCCATGGTAGATGGGGAGATTGTTGACCTCTCTGAAGAACGGGAGAAACTGGCAAAAACAAAGAAACATACTATTTACGCTGTGGTGGACCGTATTGTTGTGCGGGAGGATGCAAAGAGCCGGATTAACGACAGCCTGGAAACGGCGCTGGCGATGTCTCAGGGCGTTGTCACGATACAGGATGCCGACACTGGAGAACAGACCGTCATGAGTTCTAACTATGCTTGCCCGGACTGCGGTATCAGCATGGAGGAGCTTACCCCCCGGATGTTTTCCTTCAATAGCCCGTTTGGCGCTTGTCCCACCTGTTCAGGCCTGGGCACACTGACCAAAGTGGACCCAGAGCTTATCATCCCGGACAAAAGCAAATCCATTCGCCAGGGAGCCATCAGTATTCCGGGATGGGATACCTCGCAGCCGGGCTCGATGGCGGAGATGTATTTTGCGGCCATGGCAAACCATTACGGCTTTTCCCTGGACGTGCCGGTATCGGAGCTTCCAAAAGAGATTATCGATCTTTTTCTCTATGGGTCAAAGGAAAAGATAGAGGTTTCCTACGATAAGGAATTTGGCAGCGGAAAGTTTTACAGCGAGTTTGAGGGGCTGGTAAACAACATAGAACGCCGCTACAAAGAGACCCAAAGCGATTACATGAAAGAGGAATACGAGCAGTTCATGGCCAATGTACCTTGCCCGGACTGCCACGGCGCCAGGCTAAAGCCGGAGGTGCTGGGGGTGACGGTAGGGGGGCTTTCCATTGCAGAGCTGTCCGATCTGCCTGTTTCGGAGATCAAACATTTTATCGATCATTTAGAGCTGACAGAGCGTGAGGAAATGATAGCGGGCCGGATTCTCAAAGAGATCAAATCCAGAATTGGGTTTTTGAACGACGTAGGCCTGGAATATATTACGCTGTCAAGAACGGCTTATACGCTGTCAGGCGGGGAAGCGCAGCGCATTCGCCTGGCTACGCAAATTGGTTCACGGCTAACGGGAGTGCTGTATATCTTGGATGAACCGAGTATCGGCCTGCATCAGAGGGACAACGACAAGCTGCTTGCTACGCTGAAAAGCCTGCGGGATCTTGGCAATACGCTGATCGTTGTGGAGCATGACGAGGATACGATGCGCGCTGCAGATCAGATTGTAGATATTGGGCCAGGCGCAGGAGAGCATGGCGGTGAGTTGGTAGCGCAGGGTACGGTAGAGGAAATAGAGGCCTGCGAGGATTCCATTACCGGACAGTACCTGTCCGGGAAAAAAGAAGTGGAGATCCCGCATAAAAGAAGAAAGCCGACAGGCACTTTGCTTGTAAAGGGATGCCAGGAAAACAACCTTAAGAATGTCGATATTAAGGTGCCTTTGGGGGTATTGACTTGCATTACGGGGGTTTCGGGCAGCGGCAAGAGCAGCTTTGTCAATGAGATTTTATATAAATCATTGGCCCGCGACCTAAACCGCGCCCGCATCCGTCCAGGGCGCTACGATAAAATGGTGGGGCTAGAGCAGCTGGATAAGGTCATAGACATTGACCAGTCTCCCATCGGACGCACACCGCGCAGCAACCCGGCTACCTATACGGGCGTGTTTGATATGATCCGCGATTTATTTGCACAGACGCCAGATGCCAAGATGAGAGGATATAAAAACGGGCGCTTTAGCTTCAATGTAAAGGGCGGAAGATGCGAAGCATGCAAGGGTGACGGTATTGTACGCATCGAGATGCACTTTTTGCCGGATATTTATGTGCCCTGCGATGTCTGTAAGGGGAAACGATACAACAGGGAAACGCTAGAGGTTTATTACAAAGGGAAAAACATTGCAGATGTGCTGGATATGACCATTGAACAGGCCCGCGATTTCTTTTCCCCGATCCAAAGAATCCATAGAAAGCTGGATGTGCTTTGCCAGGTAGGCCTGGGCTATATGCGCCTGGGACAACCGAGCACGACATTGTCTGGCGGAGAAGCACAGCGGGTAAAGCTTGCCGCAGAGCTGTCTAAGAGGGGCACAGGGCGCACTCTGTATATTTTGGACGAGCCTACAACGGGCTTGCATATCGCGGATGTGGACAGGCTGGTAAAGATCCTGCATCAGCTGGTAGAAGGCGGCAATACCGTGGTGGTCATAGAGCATAACCTGGATGTAATCAAAACAGCGGATCAGATCATAGACCTGGGCCCTGAGGGCGGAGATAAAGGCGGTACGATTGTGGCTGCGGGAACGCCGGAACAGGTAGCAAAGGCAGAGGGAAGCTATACTGGGCAGTATCTTGCGCCGATTCTGGAGCGCCATAAGAAAAGAATCAAAGAAGAAAAGAAAAGATGATACTTGATTTTTTGTGCCTTGTACGCTATAATAGCAAGGCACTCGGGACTTTAGCTCAGTTGGTAGAGCACATCGTTCACATCGATGGGGTCGCTGGTTCGAGTCCAGTAAGTCCCACCAGCAGGCGGCGCCTGCAGATAAATTCGCAAACCATATCTTGGTTTGCGAATTTTTTTATCCATGGAAGAAGGCTTAACCGGCATGCCAGCGAGCTGATAAAGGGAAAACCCTCCGCAGATTGCGGAGGGTTTGTAAGGGGGAGGATTTGCTTGCAATTGCTTGGTTGCTTGCTACGCTTTTACTATAGCGTTTGGTTATGGCAATGGTATGTCAGTATTTCAACCAGTTATGGCGCATGCTTTTAATTATTTTGTACAAACTGTAAGCAAGGAGGAAAACCATGCTTACAATTTTTATGCGTGCCTTGATTTTATATCTTGTGGTAGTCATCTTTATGCGGCTGATGGGAAAGCGCCAGATTGGCCAAATGCAGCCTTATGAAATTGTTATCACGCTGTTGGTCGCAGATGTAGTGGCCGCGCCGATGCAAGATCCCGCCATATCCTTGGTAGAGGGAATCATTCCCATGATTGCGCTATTTATTTGTCATAATTTTATTTCTTTTTTGTGTATCAAGAGCAGAAAAATGCGAAAAGTATTTTGTGGAAAAACCAGTACGCTGATACGGAAGGGTGTAATCAACGAGAAGGAATTGAAAAAGCTGAGCCTAAGCGTAGAGGAGCTGATGGAAGCGCTTCGTGCCAAAGATGCGTTTGCTTTGGAGGATGTATATTGTGCGACGATGGAAACCAATGGACAACTCAGCGTGATGTTCCAGAACAAAACACAGCCGCCTTCCATGGAGGATCTAGGTATGGTGGCAAAGGAAAATGATATGCCGCTTGGCATTCTAATCGAGGGAGAATGGCAGAGGGAAAACCTAAAAATACTGGGATTGACGAGCCAGGGCGTGGAAAAGACACTGAAAATCTACAAGGTAGACAGGCGCAATGTTTTTTTTGCAATGGGAAACCGAAAAGGAGAGCTGACAGTCCAAATCAAGGGCGGCAACCTGGTTCGGTATAGGATCGGGGCGGTGAAGCCATGAAAAGATTGATATACAGCTTGGCCGCCTTGGCTGCGCTGATTACAGTATCCCTGCTTTGGGAAAACGGCTTTCAAACAGACCTGAGTCAGCTGGAGACACTGAGCCAGCAGGCGCTGGATACCTTGGCGGCTGAGGACTATGACCGGGCAGGGGAAACCATGCAGCAAATATCGGACAGATTTGAAGTGTTGGAAGAACGGTGGACGATCGTGATTAACCATAACCTGCTGGATGAAATCAGCAATCAGACAACGGAGGTCCGCGCACTGCTGGAGCAAAAGGAATATGAGCATGCGGCGGCGCAGTTAGCAGTTGTAAAAACATTGTTTAGAGATCTTTCTGACCAATATAAATTTTCACTGGGAAACATCTTTTGATAAAAAGAAATACTTGCAACTACAAAAATAGAACTGTACTATAATAAACAGTTCTATTTTTTTAAGAATAAACGAAGGGTTTCCCTGGTATGGAAAGGAATATTTATATGGTAGAGGTAAGAGAAGCGATTACAGCAAAGGAGAAAAAGGCATTTGTCAAATTTCCTTTAGAATTGTACAAAAGCTGCCCGCAGTTTGTGCCTTTCTTGTTATCGGATGAATTGGATAATTTTAATCCGAAAAAAAATCCGGCGTATGATTTTTGCGAAGCGAAGATGTTTTTGGCGTATCGCGACGGCAAGGTCGTAGGCCGTATTGGCGCTATTATCAGTCATGCGGCCAATGAGAAATGGGGGACGAGCCGGATTCGGTTTACACGTGTGGACTTTATCGATGATTATGAAGTCAGCAAAGCGCTGTTTGATACTGTCATTGCCTGGGGGCAGTCCAAAGGATTGCAGGAAATCCACGGGCCGATGGGGTTTAGCGATTTGGACCAGGAAGGCATGTTGATAGAGGGATTTGACGAGGACAATAATTTTATCACCATTTATAACTATGCTTATTACAAAGATCATATGGAAAAGCTTGGCTTTGCCAAGGATGTTGACTGGGTGGAATATAAAATTAAGATCCCGGAGCAGGTGGACCCCAGGATTGAACGCTTGAGCCAGTTTGTCATGAAGCGCAGCAAGATGAAAATGGCGACATTTAAGAGCAAGCGGGAAATTCGCCCATATCTCAAGGGAGCGATGCGCGTTATCAATGAAGCGTTTGAGGATCTGTACGGAACAGTACCTATTACGGATAAACTGATCCAAAAGTACTTTTCACAGTTTATGATGCTGATTAATCCGCACTATGTGCGCATGATCATTAATGAAAATGATGAGCCGGTAGGGGTGGGCTTTATGCTGCCCTCGATGAACGAATGTGTGCGGAAATCCAAGGGGAGGCTCCTTCCATTTGGATGGATCCGTATACTAAGAGCGCCTTACAAAAAGACAGATGTGATCGACCTTTATTTGATTGGTGTAAAGCCAAAGTATCAAAAACAGGGACATGTGGCGCTGATGCTGAATGACCTGACAAAGGTGGCCATCGAAAATAACGGAAAGTATGCAGAGACAGGGCCGGAACTAGAGACAAACGAAAAGATCCAGGCGTTGTGGAAAAGCTACGAAGCTACACAACACAAACGGCGCCGCTGTTGGATTAAAAAGATTGGATGATACAAAAAAGGCTCCCCTTGGGGAGCCTTTTGAAAGCTTATTTTCTGCGCTGAGAACGAGGCGGGAACGTAGGACGGGACAATTTCTCCCTGCGCGGTTCCGGTTGAGATGCTTCCTCAGCAACATGGAGCGGACGCGTTGATTGAACCTCTGTTTCAGGCAGGATAACCTTGCGGAACACCTTTGTGGAGCCATTGTCATCCTTGTCCGTAGGACCAACAGGAGGAATGACAGTACGCACATGTTCTTTCTCCTGCACAGGCGCAGGCTCCTCTTCCGGCGTATCGTAGACGGCGTCTTCCTCTGGCTCCTCTTCCCAATCCTCTTGTTCCTCATAGTCGTCAGATTCTTCCGGGTCTCCCCAGTCATAAGGCTCTACAAGCTGCTTTTTCTTTTTGCGTCGAGGACCGCGTTTGACAACAATGGGATCTTCTTCCTCATACTCCGGCTCCCAATCTTCCCAAGAGCCATCGTCGGCATCTTCTACGGATTTCATCAAGAGGCTCTGTAGCAGCATCGCGCCGCCGCCAAGCAATAGGCCGAAAACCCAGATGAGCAAAATGGTGTTTGGCGATAATGCTGTATATAAGGCCAGCAAATCACCGATAACCCCGGCACTGGCGGCAATATTGAGAATCATATATAAAATGACAGAGCCTGAAACGCTTACCAATGCACCGCCTGCAATAGAGGTTGCAGCCAAGATGCCGTTGCTGGGCCGGATCAAACAAAGAGCGGCAAAGATAAGCGCCAAAATTGCAACGGCCAAGCCTCCGATGATCCAATCCAACTGGATGGAAAAGAGCGTCATAACACCGTATACCAGTCCGCCGCCGATATATACACCGCCACAGAGGCTGATGATGAGCAAGGAGGCCGCTTCTTTCCAAACAGCGAGCGCTAAAAGAACGATGGAAGCAACCCCCATCGCCACGGCCACAGGGATAGAGGTAAGGCTCAATCCGATCGCTTTACAGACAGCAATCGCCAAACCGCTGCCGAGTATAATGCCGAATAGCGCGCCAAACAACTTCGGTTTTCCGCTGCCGAGAAGGGCTGTAAAGATCCCAAAACAGGCAATGAGCACACAAGCGCCAAGTAAAATTATATTCATACCGGAACACACTCCATTCCTTCATTTCTACTATATCACAAAAAACCATCTTATATTTTTGCATATTTTGTAGAATAAATCAATAAGCTGCTGAAAGACACGCAATATGACCTGTAGAAAGTTTCATGATTTTTCGTGCCGGGGGGCTGTAAAGCTGTTATACTAGAATTGGAATTGTGCTATAATTAAAGAATTGTTGGAGAGGCATAGTCAGCAAATGGCCGTAAAGGAAGGTGTAGCATTTGGGCATTCTTACATTCAAAAAAGGCGGTGTAAAGCCGCTGCATAAACAACATGAAGGAAAGCCATTGGCTAGCGGAAAGATGATCCAGGATCTGGAAGCCCCTGCACTGGTAGCAATCCCGATGGCACAGAACATTGGGATGCCGGCGCATCCTTGCGTGAAGGTGGGCGATACGGTATGCGTAGGGCAGCCTATCGGCCAGCCGGCCGGTTTTGTGGGTGCGCCTGTGCATGCCAGCGTGTCCGGAAAGGTAAAGGCGATCCAGGAAAGGCTTCACGTAACAGGGGCGCCTGCAATGCATGTAGTGATAGAAAATGATGGCAAATATACGCTGTTTGATGAAATCAGGACGCGTACAAAAGAGGAGGTAGCGGCGCTTTCTTCGCAGGAGATCATCGAGATCATCCAAGCTGCGGGCATTGTAGGCGCAGGCGGAGCCACATTTCCCACCCATGTAAAGCTGAGCATTCCCCAGGGGAAGACGGTAGATACACTTTTGATTAACGGGGCGGAATGTGAGCCTTATTTGACGGCGGATGAACGCATGATGGTAGAGCATCCGGATCAGGTGGCGCTTGGCGCTGAGCTGGCGATGAACGCGCTTGGCATACAGAAAACAGTCATTGGGATCGAACAGAATAAGATGGATGCGGTACAGGCGATCAAGGAAGCCTGCAAAAGCTGCCAAGGGATCTCGGTAGAGGTCATGCGCACACGGTACCCGCAGGGCTCTGAAAAGCAGCTTGTGCAGTCACTGACAGGCAGGGAGGTGCCGGATGGAGGCCTTCCAATGGATTGTAAGTGTGTTGTGCTCAATGTAGGAACGGCAGCGGCTATTTATAGGGCTGTTTATGAGGGGATGCCGATGGTGCAGCGCGTGATCACCGTGACGGGCGGCGTAAAAAATCCGCAGAATCTCCTGGTAAGGATTGGCACCACCTTTGAGGACTGCATTCAGGCCTGCGGGGGATTTGAAGGAACCCCCCTGAAGGTCATTTCCGGCGGACCGATGATGGGCGTCGCCCAAACGAGCACAGAGGTCAGTTGTGTAAAAGGCACAAGCGGGATACTGGTAATCAATGAGGATATGGCAAAGCCGCTGCCGGAAATGCCGTGTATCCATTGCGGCAAGTGTGTGGCGGTATGTCCCATTGGGTTGATGCCGTTTCAGCTCGATCAGCTATCCAGAAAAAAGGATTTTGAACGGGCCGAGGATGAGCATGCCATGAGTTGTATGGAATGTGGATGCTGCACATATATCTGTCCCAGCAAGCGGTACTTGGTGCAGTCTATCCGCTTAGCAAAGGCCGAGATCGGCAGGCTGCGGCGCGAGCGCGCTGCAGCGGCTAGGAAAGAGGAGGAGAAGTAGAAATGGAGAAAATGAGGTTTTCGATTTCTAGTTCGCCCCATATCCGCCAAAGTCAAACGGTGCAGAGCATCATGAGGGATGTCGTGATTGCCCTGATCCCTGCGGCGATTTACGGCGTAATCCAGTTTGGATACCAGGCGGCGCTTGTGATGCTGGCCGGTATCGCGGGCGCGGTGCTGACGGAATTTGTGGGCAATAAGCTAACCGGCCGTCCTGTGACCGTGACGGATTTTTCAGCGGTGATTACAGGACTGCTTTTGGCAATGTGCTGCCCGGCGTATGTGCCGCTGTGGGTGCCGTTTATCGGCAGTGTATTTGCGATTTCGATTGGAAAACTGCCATTTGGCGGCCTGGGCCAGAACTTTTTGAATCCGGCCCTGGTAGGGCGTGCGTTTCTATTGGCGAGCTGGCCTGCCTTGATGACGCATTGGGCCCCAGCGGATGCGGTTTCTGCGGCAACGCCCTTGGCGGCCTATAAAGCGACGGGCGCTATGGCGTCTTATGGCGATTTATTCTTTGGGAATATTCCCGGATGCATCGGGGAGGTCTCTAAGCTCTGCATCCTGATCGGGGCTGCGTACTTGCTGCTGCGCCATGTCATTACCCTGGCGACGCCGATTGGGTATCTGGGCGGGCTCGCTCTCATGATTTTTGCCTTTGGCGGACAGGACGGATTATTTACCGGTGATGCGCTGTTTGCTGTGCTGTCCGGCGGTGCTATGTTCGGCGCCTTCTTCATGTGTACGGATTATGTAACAAGCCCTGTTACGCAGAAAGGGCAGTTCCTGATGGGCTTAGGAGCAGGCATACTTACGGCGCTGATACGGTCCTTTGGCGGATATGCGGAGGGTGTAACGTACGCCATCTTGTTTATGAATGTCGTAACGCCGCTGATTGATCGCTTTGTTCACCCTAAATTGTATGGGGAGGCGAAAAAACATGCGTAATCTGTGTTTGAAAGGCGGGGTGATGCGAAAATGAAAAAGCTGAAGGATGTTTTCAAAAATGGATTGTTTGGGGAAAACCCGATCTTCCGCCTGGTGCTGGGTACATGTCCTACCATTGCGGTCAGCACAAGCGCGATGAATGCGATTGGTATGGGATTGGCTGTTACGTTTGTGCTGATGGGCAGCAACCTGGTGATCTCCCTTTTGAGGAATTTCATTCCGGACAAGGTGCGCATCCCGGCCTTTATTGTGATCATTGCGACCTTTGTAACGATCATTCAGTTGCTGATACAGGGGTTTGTGCCGGCACTCAACGATTCGCTGGGCATTTTCATTCCGCTGATCGTTGTAAACTGCATCATTCTGGCCCGGGCAGAATCCTTTGCGAGCAAGAATAAGCCGCTTCCCTCCATTATAGATGGACTGGGCATGGGGCTTGGATTTACGGGCGCGCTGTTCATTATTTCTTCCATCCGTGAAATTTTAGGCAATGGGACCATCTTTGGCATTGCTTTGTTCGGTGAAAGCTTTCAGCCTGTGCTGATGATGAGCCAGGCACCAGGCGGGTTCATCGTATTTGGCTTGGTACTTGCTGCAGTAAACGCCATTGATGCGCATAACCGCAAGAAGAAGGAGCGTGTGGCATGAGCGGAATTATCAGTTCGTTGGTGATCATTATCAACGCGATTTTTGTCAATAATATCGTCATGGCACAGTTTTTGGGGTGCTGCCCGTTTTTGGGCGTTTCCAAAAAGCTGGATACTGCGGTCTCGATGGGGCTTGCGGTTACCTTTGTTATGGCGTTGTCCAGTGTCATTACATACATCATCCAATACTGCCTTTTGGTGCCGCTGCACATCGAATATATGCAGACCGTTGTTTTCATTTTGGTAATCGCTTCGCTGGTGCAGTTTGTGGAAATGGTGATCCAGAAAATGTCGCCGGCGTTATACAATGCGCTGGGCATCTACCTGCCGCTGATCACAACGAATTGTGCAGTGCTGGGGGCGGCCATTTTGAATATCCAGGAGGGCTATAACCTTATCAATACACTGATCAACGGAACCAGCGTAGGGTTATCGTTTTTGTTTGCCATCACCTTGTTTGCGGGCATCCGTGAGCGCCTGGAAAACAGCAATATACCGGAATGTATGAAGGGATTTCCCATCAGCTTGGTTTCCGCCGGCCTGATGAGCATCGCTTTCTTTGGATTCGCTGGCCTGACCAACGGCCTGATGGCGTAAAGGAGGGAATCGGAGATGTCGATATTTGCTCCCGTCGCGGCTGTCGCGGTTTTGGGATTGGTGTTTGGCTTACTATTGGGATATGCAAGCAAAAAGTTTGCCGTGGAAAAGGATGAGACGGTTGTCAAAATCAGGGAGCTTCTGCCCGGCGCTAACTGCGGCGGATGCGGGTTCCCAAGCTGTGATGCGCTGGCAGAGGCGGTTGCGCAGGGCAAGGTGCCTCCGCGTACGTGTGTGGTATCCTCGGATGAAAATGTGCAGAAGATGGCAGCGATATTAGGGATAGAGGCCGGCGCGGCGGAAAGGACAGTCGCCGTGATGCACTGTCAGGGAGACCGTTCACAATGCCCGCCGCGGGCAGAGTATGCGGGATTGCAGACCTGTAAAGCGGCAAGCAGTTTATCCAGCGGCCCAAAAGGCTGCCGGTTTGGCTGCTTGGGCTTTGGGGACTGTGTTGCGCAATGTAAGTTTGGGGCGCTTTCCATCAATGAATTTGGATTGGCGCAGGTCAAGGCGGATCAATGTATCGGATGCGGCGCTTGCGCGAAGGCATGTCCGCGCAATTTGATTGCCCTGCAGCCTGTTTCAAACCATACCGTCGCCATTGCGCTGTGCCGAAACATGGAAAAAGGCAAAGCGGTACGGGATGTATGTATGAAGGGATGCATTTCTTGCCGCCTGTGCGAAAAGAGCTGCCCGGAAGGGGCGATTGATTGCAGCTCCGGCGTGGCGGTGATTAACCCGCTGCTGTGCAAGGGCTGCGGCATTTGCCAGGAGAAATGCCCGACAAAGGCGATTGTGATGTATGGAAAATAATTCTTTTTTGGAAAAGAGCCCGCCAACTTTGGTATTGGCCTCAGCGTCCCCGAGAAGAAAGGAATATATTGAGCTGCTTGGCATTCCATTTGAGTGCAAGGCAGCGGAAATAGATGAAACGGTGGCGGTTTCCCTCAGCCCTGCGGAGCATGCTATGCAGGTAGCGAAACGAAAGGCGCTTACCGTGGCAGATAAGTGCAAAAAGCGCTATGTTTTGGGGGCGGATACCATCGTGGTATATGATGGCAGAGTTTTGGGAAAGCCGAAGGATAAGGCGGATGCGTTCAACATGTTAATGCTTTTGCAGGGGCATGCGCATGAAGTCTATACAGGCCTGTGTTTGGTAACGCCGCAGGGAAAGGAATACCTGGATTATCATTGTACCCATGTATGGATGGCTTCCATGGATGAGGAAAAGATCCAAAACTACATTGCAACGAACGAGCCAATGGATAAGGCCGGTGCCTATGGCATTCAAGGAAGAGGCGCAGCGATGATCGAAAGGATTGACGGCTGTTACTTCAATGTCGTAGGACTGCCTATCTATGGGACGAGGATGCTGCTGAAAAAAGCAGGATATCCCATAAAATGAATATGGAGAAAGAGCCTTTTTCAAAGGCTCTTTCTGTTTTGTATAGGCGAGCCAGATTTTGGGAATACTTCTTGCAAACGAGGATTCATTCGTGACAGGCATAGGAGGAAATACGATGGCATTTCATTTAATGGGAAGAGACCTAGGCATAGATCTTGGCACAGCCAATACCCTGGTATATATGCGCGGCAAGGGTATAGTGATGCGTGAGCCGTCCGTTGTCGCGGTGCGAAACGGCCTAAAACGAGAGGTGTTGGCCGTGGGGCAGGAGGCCAAGGAAATGATTGGGCGCACACCAGGCAATATCGTAGCGATTCGTCCGCTGAGAGATGGCGTAATTGCGGATTTTGATATTACTGAAATTATGCTGAAATACTTTATACGCAAGGCAATTCCAAGAGGGCGCTCTTTGTTTAATCCCCGTGTTGTGCTATGCGTTCCCTGTGGCATTACAGAGGTGGAAAAAAGAGCCGTGGAGGAAGCGGCGCGAAGCGCAGGGGCCAGGGAAGCGGTACTCATGGAGGAGCCAATGGCAGCTGCTATCGGTGCCGGATTGGACGTATATGAGCCGCGCGGCTGTATGATTGTGGATATTGGCGGAGGAACAGCAGAGGTCGCTACGATTTCGCTGGGAGGCATTGTCGCGGCGAAATCCGTTCGCTGCGGGGGAAATAAGATAGACCAGGCAATTTCTGATTATGTGCGCCGTGTATACAATATGATGGTAGGAGAGCGTACGGCAGAACAGATTAAAATTGAGATTGGCAACGTATATCAAGAAGAGGAAGAACGGTATATGGAGATCCGCGGGCGCGACCTGGTAAACGGCCTGCCCTGCACAGCCACAATCAGCAGCGCGGAGATCAGGGAGGCGTTGAGAGAGCCGGCACAGACCATTGTTACGGCTGTTAAACAAGCGCTGGAGCAGACGCCGCCTGAACTGTCCGGAGATATTATGGAGACAGGCATTGTTCTTTCCGGGGGGACGTCTGCCCTGAGGGGCTTGGATCGCTTGATTAGCTTGGAAACAGGCATGCCGGTGCGCTTGGCCGAAGATCATATGGAATGTGTTGTGAAAGGAACAAGCATGGTGATAGACGGCGCAGCAGCCATTTATCCAAAGTCGACACCTACGGTTACAGAATCAGCCGGATGAATCCGTGTTTCAAATTCGTAATATTTATGTTATACTTACAGGGGAACTGAGGGAGATCCTTAGATCCCCTTCTATTTTCTAAAAAGCTGCAAGAGGGACAAGTATGCGTCTTTTCAATAATAAACCACTTTTGATTACCATTGTGGTGACAATCATTTTGGTTCTGCTGTTGTTTATCATCCCTGGAGGTGCGAAAATATCCGGGGTGGAAAGTGTGCCGGGCGGTGTGGCCGCCGGCGCACAGAGTTTTTTTAGCAGGGTGACGAATAGTGTTGGTTCGTTTTTTTCCAATTTATTTGGAGGGAACAGCATAGAGCAGGAAAATGAACAGCTTAAAGAAGAGCTCATACAGGCTCAGCAAAAGATACAGGGGATGAGTGAGCTGGAAGCAGAGAACCAGCGTTTGCAGTCCTTGCTTAACTATGTAGAGCGTACGCCGGAATACTCCTATATCACTGCGCGCGTTACAGCCAAGGATCCGGGATATTATTTTGATGTTTTCGTCGTCAATGCCGGATTTAACAATGGCGTAGAAGTCAACGATGCAGTGATTACGCCGGATGGGCTGGTAGGGCGTGTCACGGAAGTGGGAGGCACATGGTCAAAGGTGATGGCTATCATCGATTCCAGGAGCTCTGTGTCAGCAACGGTAGAGCGTACCAGGGATAACGGCATTATCAACGGGATAGATCAATCGGAAGGGTCCTCGGGGCTCTGTGAAATGGCTTTTTTGCCATTGGAAGCGGAGCTGCTTCCTGGCGACAGTGTGATTACAAATGGGCTGGGCGGCCTTTTCCCAAAGGGGATCGTCATAGGCCAGGTAGTGGAGGTATCTGAGGAAGCAGGCAGCACCGGTAAAACGGTACGCATCAAGCCAGCAGTGGACTTTTTACACTTGGAAGAGGTATTGATTGTAAAGGAAAAGTCTTCAGAGGGTACAGAGGATGAAAATGATACGGTAACGGCAACGCCTACGCCATCGGCTGGACAGGCTTCACCTTCCGCGCAGCCGTCTGATGCGCCCTCTGCAACGCCGCAGGAGACGGAGTAATGGCTAAAAAAATCATACTGTTTTTCCTGATCGTATTGACAGTTGGCCTGGACAGCACGCTGATTCCCAGCTTTGCAATCTGGGACATTCAGCTGAATTTGACGTTATGCGTAGTTGTAGCGCTAGGGATTGTTTTTGGGCCGATGACCGGTACGGTAACAGGGCTTTTGGCAGGCTATATCATGGATTTGCTTTTTGGCCCTGCGCGCGGATTTTATATGCTCATTTATATGCTGGCCGGCTACCTGGCAACGACGATTTTTTCAAAGGGACTGCAGGATAGCCTAGTGCTATACAGCTTATTTATAGGATGCACATATGTGGTGAAGGAATTGGCCACAATGCTGCTTACATTGCTTATGGGGGTAAGCGTGGGGAGTGTGCCGACGCTGCTGGTGCGGTATATTTTGCCGTCTGCGGTGTTGACGGGGTTTGCAGGATATGTGGTGTATCGTTTGATCCGTGCTATGGCGCAGCTCAATGTAATGCGCAACCGCAAGAAAAAGACAGGGCTTGGTTGACGGTTAAACACGGAAGAGGGGCTGTTGTGTGGGTAACAACTTACGGCAAATTCATCGGTTATTGTGGGTTATTTTGGCGGCGCTGATTTTTTTGATGGCAAGCCAGTTTAACCTGGCCATTATACAAGGAAAAGAATATTCGGAAAGAAGCGTTGAAAATAGGACGAGAACGATCTCGGTGATGGGAAGCCGCGGGCGTATTTTGGATACGAACGGGGTTCCTTTGGCGTACGATAAAACAAGCTATAATATCAATTTTTACCGTGATCCTTACCAAACAGGGGAAAAATGGCGTGCTATTTACACCAATATTATTTTGGAGACGATAGAGATCCTTGAAAAGAATGGAAATAAAGTCATTGATGATCTTTCTATTCAAAAGGATGATAATGGCACGCTGGTTTATTACTGGGGCGGCGTTACCGATGAAGAAGTGATAAAGAAAAGAAAAGAATTATGGTGCGGCAATATGACTATACCAGAGGATGCGACGGCGGAAGAGGCGTTTAATACGCTGCGGCAGCGGTATATGCTTCCGGATGAGCTGGACTATGAAACAGCACATAAGGTGCTCTCGATCTGGCAAGAGGTGCAAAATCTTGCATTCAAAAGCTATGTCCCCGTTACCATTGCCCAGGATGTAGATGCAAATTCCGTAGCGGAGATCACTACGCGCAGTACGGAATTGATTGGCATGAGCGCAGAGCAAAGCTACACGCGTGTGTATCCCAAAAATACGACGGCCGCACATATTGTAGGATATATGGGAAAAGTATATTCAGAGGAAGAATTGGCAAAGCTGGAGGAGCAGGGATACAGTACCGATGCAACCGTGGGCGTTTCCGGAGTTGAAGCCACGATGGAGGAACAGCTAAGCGCAGCCATCGGTTCTCGTGTCGGCAAGCAGAAGGCGGAAGTAAACAGCCGCGGAAAAGTGACGAGGATTTTGGAAAGTACAGAGCCCCAATCTGGCAACGATGTTGTGTTGACCATAGATTATGAGTTGCAGCAAAAGCTGGAAAGCGCGCTGGAAAACAATATTCAGATCATTCGGCAGGAGCAAGAGAAACTCTACAACGAAAACTATGCCGAATATGAAAAAAAGGAACAGGACAGAGGAGGCACAAAGACAAAATTTGCTTCTATGGGGGCGGCCATTGTCATGGATGTAAACACCGGCAATGTGCTTGCCATGGCAAGCTACCCTTCTTTTGACCCCAATATGTTTATTGGGGGGATCAGCGAAGCAGATTACCAGGCGCTCAATGATCCAGACACAGCGCCCCTGTTCAACAAAGCGATCTCCAGCGCTTCTGAGCCCGGTTCTATCTTTAAGCCGGTAACTGGTTATGCTGCTTTGATGGAAGGCGTAATTACTCCCGAGGAAACCATCGATTGTCAAGGTGAGTATACACCGGCTGTACAGCAGGGCAAGGCGCCTGGCTGTTGGACAAAATATCCCCAAAACCATCAGGGGGAGAATATTGTAAAGGCGCTAAAAGATAGCTGCAACTATTATTTTTATACGGTATCAGACAGAATGGGGATAGACAAGCTGACAAAGTGGGCAGATACGTTTGGGTTGTCCTCCAAAACGGGCATTGAGTTGCCCGGAGAGGTAACCAGCCATGTAGCCAACCAGCAGGTGCTGTATGATAATACAAAGGAAATCAATGGCGGCCAGCTGAACAGCAAGCCATATTTGGTGCGTTTATCGGTAGAGAAGCAGCTGAAAAAATATGGTCTGATGCGCGGCGTGACCTATACAGATGAGCAGGTAGAACGCTGCGCCACCAGGATTGTACAGCTGGTAGGCACTTCTACCAACATCGGACCGCAGATCCGTTCGATCATGCGGGAGGAACTGGACATCCCGGAATCCACCTCCTATGCCAGGCGCTGGCATCAGGAGATCAACTCTATCCTCTATGAAATTACGTGGAATAGGGTACAGACCATTTTGACGGGCATCGGCCAGAGCGTTACAGCGGTTACGCCGATTGCGGTAGCAAGGTATATTGCGGCCATTGCCAATGGCGGTAATGTATATGAGGCAAGCATTATCAAAAAGGTTGTAGCGCCGGACGGGACAACGGTAGAAGAAAACGATCCTAAAGTCATCAGTACATTGGGCGATACCAAGGGATACTTAGAATATATCAAAGAAGGGATGCATGAAGTAGTATCTGCAGAGGATGGCGGTACGGCAGCAGATATTTTTACGGGCTTTGAATATACCAGTGATATTGCGGCCAAAACGGGAACGGCACAGGTCAGTAAGATCGACTTGGAGAACTCGGCTTGGTTTGTTGCCTTTACGCCGTTTGAAAAGGCTGAAATTGCAGTGGTTGTTTTCATCCCAAACGGATATGCCGGCTCTATGGCCGGGTATACGGCTAGGGATATCATTCAATTTTACCGCGACAGACAAAAACAGCAAACCAATACCACGGTGACTGCACCGGGCGGTATGGTCGAATAGAAAAGAGGCACCTATGGCGAAATTACTAGACAGATCTGGGTGGAGAAAAATAGATTGGCTTCTCATTGCGAATATCGTAGCGCTTGTCATTATGGGCCTTATCAGCATTACGGCAGCTACGGCAGATCCGGCGACGGGGGAAGAAATCACTTTGGCAGATAAAATGGCCAATTTGAATTTTTCTACGGTTTGGCGCCAATGCGTATGGTTCCTGGTAGGTGTTGTGGCAATGGTGGCCGCTTTTAGCATTGACTATAATTACCTGAAAGAGATTACGCCGATTATATACTGGATAAATATCATTATCTTGCTTTTGCTGTTTGTACTGGCAACGGCAACGAACAATACGGTCAGCTGGTACAAATTCGGCAATATCGGCTTTCAGCCTAGCGAGTTGGCGAAAATTTCCACGATCTTGATGCTGTCCAGAGCCTTGGCGGCGCGCTCTGGCGATGAAAAAATCACTTCATTTCGAGAATTTTTTCATCTGGTAAAATATGCAATCATTCCCTTTATGCTTATTGCAGTGCAGCCTGACTTAGGGACAGCCATGGTGGTAGCTTGCATTACGATCGGCCTTTTCTTTGTAGCCCGTATCGATAAAAAGATTGTTTTGTCTTGTATCGGGGCGGCGGCGGCGGTCCTTCCGGTAGCGTGGCTGTTTATGAAGGATTATCAGAAGAATCGTATTCTGGTGTTTTTTGGACTGGCCCAGGATTCTGCCAGCCAGTACAATGTCAACATGTCTAAAATGGCCATCGGCAATGGACAGCTGACCGGAAATGGCTTGTTCGGCACAGGCGGTATGAGCCAGTTGAACTGGGTGCCCGTAAAGGAATCCGACTTTATTTTCGCTGTAACGGGTGAAACTTTCGGATTCATCGGAGGCGTCATTGTATTGGTCCTGTTTGGGCTCCTGCTGTGGAGAACGATCTCCATTGCGCTTCGGTCACGGGATAAATATGCTATGTATGTGGTTGTGGGCGTAGCTTGCATGATTTTTGCGCATGTATTTGAAAATATAGGCATGGCCATGGGCGTGATGCCTGTAACGGGTATCCCGCTTCCTTTCATCAGCTATGGAGGCTCGAATATGCTTACCAATATGCTGGCTTATGGAATTGTTTTGAATATAGCAACCAAGTGGTAGCGTTCTGCTGAAAAAAGAGTCTGTAAAGGCTCTTTTTTTGCTCTATTTTGATCGGGTTCTACATACATATATCCAAGAGGATGTATAGGAAGAGGTGTCAGAATGGATCAACAGCCGAACAAAGCTACCTTCGTTTCAAGGGATGTACAGTCTTCCGCGCAACTGCGTATAGGACAAACAGAACCAAAGGAAAAACAAGAGACTCCTCATTTTTTTGACAGAGAGGCAGTACGCGAGCGTCATAAACATATACATAGGTCCGCGTTTTCCGTACAGAGAACCAAAAAAACGTATAGAAAACGGGCGGGGAAAGAAGCGTCTCCCTATAAAAGCCGTGTAATCCGGCGCGTGGCGATCTGCTGTGCCATAGCCATTGGATGCGTAGGGCTGAAATATGTAAAGCTGCCTTTTGCGGAACAGGCTACCGATTTTTTGAAAAACGCTTTCACCTATGATTTGGATATTGAGGAGTCAATAGGAAAGCTACACTTTGTAGAGAAGATTTTCCCGGATGTGAAGGCGGTATTTGGAGATAGGCAGCAGTTTAGCTATCCTGTCTCCGGCGCGATCATCCAAAAATTTGGAGAGGATGGTAAGGAATACATTCAGTTTCAGGCAAAGCCAAATGCGGAAATATCCTGCGCGCTGGACGGTCAGGTTGAAAAAAGAGGAATCAACGATACACTGGGCAAATACTTAAAGATCCGCCATGCCAATAATTTGACAACCGTCTATTACGGGCTGGAGGAATCTCCCTTAGCCGAGGGAGCGGAGGTGACACAGGGGCAGGTGTTAGGGACGATAGGCGATGACGGCCTATTCTGCTTCCAGGTATTGTCTGGCGATGCTGCGCAGGACCCGCAAAAGTATCTGGGGGTCAAATAAAATGAAGCTGATACAGACCGGCAGGATCTTTTGGCAGATTAGCCCGCTGTTGATCTTTATGTTTTTGCCTGCGCTGGCCTTTGGGTTTTGGAGCGCATTGGCAGCAACGCTACTGGCGCTGTTTCTGCACGAGCTAGCGCATGTATTGGCAGGGAAGCTAGTAAAGGTAAACACGATAAAGATTGAGCTTATGCCGTTTGGGGGCGTGTCTTTAATGGAATCCTGCAAGCCTTGGAAGATGGCTTTCATTGCTATGGCAGGGCCGCTGTGCAATGCGCTGATCGTACTGTGCTTTTTGCCCATTGTGAAATACAACCCATATGAATGGCTATGTGTTTTTTTACAGGCCAATCTGGTCATTGCCATTTTTAACCTGATGCCGGCGTTTCCTTTGGATGGTGGTCGGGTGCTTGTTTGTATGCTTTCACCGGTGCTGGGACAGACCTTTGCAGAGCGCATTTGTTCTGTGTTTGGTATGTTGCTGGGATTATTTCTTTCCGGTGCGGGCATTGCCTGTGTATTTTACCTGGGGCAAATCAATCTTTCACTGCTGGCTGTAGGGATGTTTTTGTTTTTAGCGGCATTTAGGCAGGGGAAGCCAAGCCCATACAGTGCTCTCGTACATGAAAGTGCAAAAAAGAAACAAATTCATAAAAAGCCTCTGAAGGACCAGAGGATTGTCATGCATATGGACATGACAGCCCAAAAGGCAATGGAAAAATTCCGCAAGGGCGTATATACCACGGTCACGGTAGTGGATCATGACCTAAAGTTTGTGGGGACGCTGGGGGAAAAGGAGATACTGGATGCTGTTGTTACATGGGGACCGCAGACCACACTGCAACATGCTCTTGATTCTTGAACGGCATATCATGTAAAATAATATGATAAGTTTGGTTGAAGGAGAATGTTCGTATGCCTGAAAGAACCTGGCTGGACAAGGTGGATAAACCAGCCCGCTATACCGGCGGGGAGCTCAATATTTGTACAAAGAACCCGGCCGGCAAGGTGCGTTTTGCGCTATGCTACCCGGATGTATATGAGGTGGGGATGAGCCATCTTGGCTCTAGAATCCTATACGATATATTAAATGCTCATGAGGAGATTGCCTGCGAACGCTGTTATGCGCCCTGGGGCGATGCAGAAAAAGAGATGAGGGCTTCGGGGGATGCGCTGTATGCGCTTGAATCTGGGGATACGCTGGATCAATTTGATATTGTGGCCTTTTCCCTGATGCATGAAATGGTCTATACCAATGTGCTGCTGATGCTGGATCTGGCAGGAATCCCGTTTTACGCGGACGAACGCGGCGAAAACGCGCCGCTGATCGCTGCAGGCGGCCCTTGTACATTGAATGCAGAGCCGTTGGCCCCCTTTATCGATGTAATGATGCTGGGGGATGGGGAAGAGACGGTAGTAATTTTGTCGGAGCAGGTGAAAAAGGCAAAGGAAGAGGGCCTTTCCAAACATGAATTGTTAAAAAGGCTCAGCGCCATGCAGGGGTTCTATGTACCGTCATTTTATCGTGTTTCTTACCATGAGGACGGTACAGTGAAAAAAATCGAGGCACAGGAGGGAGCGCCAGAAAGGGTAAAGAAGGCTGTGGTGAAGGATTTAGAGCATGCGCCGTATCCCCTAAAGCCGCTTGTGCCGTATATGTCTATCATCCATGACCGTGTATCGCTGGAGCTCTTTAGGGGATGTACGAGGGGGTGCCGTTTTTGCCAGGCAGGCTATGTTTACCGGCCGGTTCGGGAAAGAACCGTAGATACCTTGGTAGGACAAGCTGCCTGTATGATCCAATCTACAGGGTATGAAGAGATTTCCTTAACGTCTTTAAGCTCCGGAGATTATCCCAAGCTGCCGGAATTGATCGATCGCCTCAGTGAACAGAACAAGGGGAAACGGGTCTCGCTGTCTTTGCCGTCCCTGCGCATTGATTCGTTTACAAAAGAGGTGGCGGAGGGGGTCAGCCAGGTGCGGAAGACAGGCTTGACCTTTGCCCCGGAGGCAGGAACACAGCGCCTGCGCGATATCATCAACAAAGGTGTCACGGAGGAAAACCTGCTTGATTCTGTGATGGATGCCTTCGAGTCTGGCTATTCTACCGTGAAGCTGTATTTTATGATCGGACTGCCGGGAGAAACAGATGACGACCTGCGTGGAATTGTAGAGCTGGGCAAAAAGGTAGTGGAATGCTATTACTCCATGCCAAAGGAAAAAAGAAAGCTGCCGCCCCACGTCACCATCAGCGTTTCTCCCTTTGTGCCCAAGCCGTTTACGCCGTTTCAGTGGGAGCCACAGCCCACCTTGGAGGAAATACAGCGTAAGCAAAGAGTGATCCTTGAGGCTGTAAAACCATACAAGCGAATCAAGTTTAATACCCATAATGCTAAGACAAGCGCGCTGGAAGGCGTATTTGCCAGGGGGGACAGGCGATTGGCCCCGGCCATAGAGCTTGCCTATAAACGGGGGGCCAGGTTTGACGGATGGTCCGAATGCTTTGATTATGATCGCTGGATGCAGGCGCTTGAGGATACCGGCCTAGACCCCGCTTTTTATGCCAACCGTACGAGAGGAGAGAAAGAGATATTTCCCTTTGAGCATCTGGACCCCATGATTTCCAGGCGGTACCTATGGCTGGAAAAGCAGCGGTCGTTACAAGGGAAAACAACGCAGGACTGCCGAAAGGGATGCCAGGGATGTGGCTTAATGAAAGTTTGCGGGGTGGATCAGGTATGAAGATGATTGCAAAATTCAGCCGCGAAGGCGCTGCCTGTTATATGTCGCATCTGGATTTGCTGCGCTGTGTACAGCGCACCTTAAGGCGTGCCGGTATACCGCTGTCCTATTCTCAGGGCTTTAACCCGCATCCAATTTTGTCTTTTGCGCAGGCGATGGGGGTGGGTCTGGCGACAACAGGCGATTATTTTGAGGTTGGCCTATCGGAGGATATGACCCCGCAGGCTTTTGTTCAATCATTTAATGACGCAGCTGCGCCAGGTGTGCATGTTTTGCAGGCGCGCCCGGCGGCGGAAAGAGAGAAAACGATCATGAGTCAAGTAGAGGCGGCAACGTATCGGTTTTTTATACAAGAGCCTTTACAAGCTGCTTTTAAGCCGGCGTTGGCGGATTTGATGGGTGCAGCTGAATATATATTTGAGAAAAAAAGCAAATCCGGTGTAAAGCAGGAAAATATGAAACCCAGGATTTTGCAGGCCGAGATCCAGGGGGATGAGATTGTGGCGCAGCTTTCCTGCGGGAACGACAATTTACAGCCCAAGGCGTTTTGGCAGGCCTTGTGCGATTTGTCCGGCACACAAGCAAAAACCAAGATACTGCGTACAGAATTGTGGCGCAGGGAAAAGGGAGTTTTGGCGCCGCTGTCACAACCTCCACACCTGGCGTAATGTTTTGTAGAAGGTGAATGCCGATGGCTAATATCATTTATTTGGAAAGCAATCCCTATCAAGTGCGGGCCGCCATTGAAGAGGATGGATCGCTGGCAGAGCTTTTTGTAGAGCGGAAGGGCGGCGAACGATTGGTGGGCAATATCTACAAAGGCAAGGTAAAAAATGTGCTGCCCGGTATGCAGGCAGCGTTTGTAGATATTGGGATGAACAGAAATGCCTTTCTCTATGCCGGGGACATCAATTATGACCCGGGCGACTTTGCCTTCGGGGACGAAATGGAGAAGGCAGAGGAAGAATATATTCCGGATATCCGCTCGCTTGTAAAGGTGGGGCAGGATATCATGGTACAGGTGACCAAACAGCCCTTTGGGACCAAAGGCGCTCGGATTACGACCAACATCACGATTCCAAGCCGATCGCTGGTGCTGATGCCTACGGCAGATTACCTGGGTGTATCCAGACGTATTCAGCGGGAAGAGGACCGCGAGGGGGTGCGCCAAAACCTTGAGCAGATCAAGCCCAAGGGGATGGGGCTGATTGCGCGTACGGTTTCTTTAGGGATGAGCGTAGAGGAGCTGAAACGCGAATGCGATGAGCAGCTGCAGACCTATGAAAATATACAAAAGCATTTTGCCAGCGCCAAGGCACCTTCCCTGATACACAGCGAGGACAGCCTTGTATTCCGGACGGTACGTGACCTATTTACAGAGCAAATAGATTCGCTCATTGTGGATAATTCAGATGTATACCAGGCAGTGCGTCAAAGCGTGTCGGTGATGAGCCCGAACCTGCTGGATAGGGTGCACCTGTTCCATAAGCATTACGATATGTTTGAGTATTACGGGCTGGAAAGTAAAATCGAGAAGGCGCTGCGAAGAAAGGTATGGCTGAAAAACGGCGGATACCTGGTGTTTGATTATGCAGAGGCACTGACGGTTATTGATGTCAATACAGGAAAATATGTTGGCAACGATAATTTGCAAGAAACAATCCTCAATACAAACTTGCAAGCGGCGGTAGAGGTGGCGCGCCAGATTCGGCTTAGGGAAATTTCTGGTATCATTGTCATTGATTTTATTGATATGGAAGATGCAGAAAATCGCGAAAAAGTCGTGGAAACCCTGCGGGAGGAGACGAAAAAAGACCGCACGCGTACGACGATATTAGGCATTACGGGATTAGGCATTGTGGAGATGACCAGGAAAAAGCTGAAGCCCTCCTTAGATTCTGTGATTCATGAACCATGCCCATATTGCGATGGGCTGGGTATGGTGGTCAGCCGCGCTACGATGGCGCAAAAGGCACGCAAGCAGGTCATGAAGCTGTTTTATGAAACGGATTGCCGCGCGGTCGTCATCAAGGCGCATCCGGCCAATATTTCTGAAATAGAGTCTATGATGCAAGGGGGCGCAAAGCTGATTCCGCCGGTGCAGGGCAAGGCTGTGTTTGTGTTGCCCTGCGATAATATGCATTTGGAGCATTTAGAGTGTGAGGGAATGACCCTAGAGCAGGCAGAAAATACGGAGGGCGCTATGCGCCTGGATAATGATTGACAGAAGCATAAATGTACTGTATACTGATTCAGTGTTACCGCTCAGAACAGGTCTAAATGTCATATGACTACCTGATTTTGGCGAGTCCCAAAATATGTAGATGGGGAGGTGCAACAATGTACGCAATCGTTCAGACTGGCGGCAAACAGTATAAGGTGGAGCAAGGGCAGTCCCTGTATGTAGAAAAGCTGGATGCTGCAATAGGCGAAACCGTGGAGCTTCCGGTTTTGATGGTAGTCGATGGCGATAAGACCACAGTGGGTACGCCTGTTGTGGAGGATGTTGTGGCTAAGGCGAAGGTCGTAGCGCATGGCAAAGGGAAAAAGGTCATCGTATTCAAATACAAACCGAAGAAGAATTATCGTAAAAAGACGGGTCACCGTCAGCCGTATACAAAGATTGAGATTGAGTCTTTGGGCAAATAATCAATGGATGAGAGAGGTGTAAACCATGGCACATAAGAAAGGTGTAGGTAGCTCCCGAAATGGGCGTGACAGCGAATCCAAACGCCTTGGCGTAAAACGCGGGGATGGCCAATTCGTCCTGGGCGGCAATATTCTCGTCCGTCAGCGCGGCACGAAAATCCATCCGGGTCTCAATGTAGGCATTGGCGGCGATGATACGCTGTTTGCATTGGTAGACGGAACTGTAAAGTTTGAACGCAAAGGCCGTGACAAAAAGCAGGTTTCTGTTTATCCGGTTCAATGACAAGAAAGAAACACCGCAGGACGGCTGCGGTGTTTTTTATTTTTGCAAAGAATCTTTTGGAAAGGACTCGTCAGAGCCCGGGGATATGGTTTATAATATTAAAATACGGTGATAGGCAAGAAACAGAGGAGGTGTGTTTTGCAATGAGGGATAAACAAAAGCTTATAGCCTGGTTTCAACAGCAGGGCAAGGCGGCCATTGCTTTTTCCGGCGGCGTGGACAGTACCTTTCTTTTAGCCTGTGCAAAGCAGGCCTTGGGAGAAGATGTCAAAGCGTATACCTGCCGTTCGGTTTTTGTGCCGGAATGGGAATTGAACGAGGCTAGGGAGTTTTGTAAAAAAAATAAAATCGACCTGCAAATCATTCCTCTCGATGTGCTGGCAGATAAAAAAATTGCAGAAAATCCAATCAATCGATGTTATCTCTGTAAAAAAAGCGTGTTTGGCGCTATCATAGCGCAGGCAAAGCAGGACGGCTTTCCCATTGTATGCGATGGCGCCAATGTGGATGACCTATCCGATTACAGACCCGGCAGCAAGGCCGCAAAAGAGCTGGGTGTGTTGAGCCCTTTGCAGATGATGGGGTATGACAAAGCTGCCATACGAAGGCTGAGCGCCGATATGGGGCTGCCAACAGCGCAGAAGCCTGCCTATGCTTGTCTGGCAACGAGGATTCCGACGAATCATACCATTACGGCAGAGGCATTGAAGCAAATTGATGAGGCAGAGCAGGTTTTTCATGCTATGGGGTATCCGGCTGTAAGGGTGCGCCATCACGGCGACTTGGCCAGGGTGGAGCTATCCAAAGAAAGCATGCATGCTTTTATACAAAATGAGGATATGGAAACGGTGGCAGAACGGATAAAGGCGATTGGCTATCGTTATGTAGCGTTGGATATGCAAGGATATAAAACAGGGAACATGAACATAGGAAAGGAGCCGGTGCAGTGAATCTTCATGCGTTGCTGGAACAGGTCAAAACGGGGGATATTTCTCTGGAGCAGGCGGAAAAGCAAATCAAATCCTTGGCGTTTGAGGACATCGGCTATGCCAAGATTGACCATCACAGAGAACTGAGGCAGGGCTTGCCGGAGGTCATATATGGGGCTGGAAAGACCACAGAACAGATTGACGGGATTTTGCAGCATATTCTCCAAGTAGCCTCCACCCATGTTATGGTTACTAGAATCTCTCAAGAAAAGTTTGATGCGCTGAGCGTGAAGGACAGGCTGACCTACTATCCGGAAGCGCAAATTGCGGTTTGCTGGCAGGGAGAAAGGCATCAAAGGGGAGATATTGCCATTTGTGCTGCGGGTACCAGCGATTTGTTTGTATGCGAAGAAGCGGCTTTGACTGCCATGAGTATGGGAAATAAAGTATCCAGATATTACGATATCGGCGTAGCAGGGATCCATCGGCTGTTTGCCAAGCTGGAAGAAATCAAGCAGGCAAACGTTATCATTGCCGTAGCGGGAATGGAAGGAGCTTTGCCGGGGGTCCTGGCTGGCTTGGTAGAGGTACCGGTCATCGCTGTGCCTACCTCTGTGGGATATGGAGCAAATTTTGAAGGTTTATCCGCTCTATTGACGATGCTGAATTCTTGTGCCAATGGCATCAGCGTGGTAAACATTGACAACGGGTTCGGGGCTGGCTATTTAGCCGGCCAGATCAATAAACTTGCGACGGGAGAGTTGGTTCGATGAAAACACTGTATTTGGATTGCTTTGCGGGCATCAGCGGAGATATGACGATCGGCGCGCTGCTGGATTTGGGCATTGACCCTGCGTACTTGAAAGCAGAGCTGGCTAAGCTAGGCCTTTCTGATGAGTATGAATTGTCCATTGAAAAGAAAGCAAAATGGGGGATTACGGGGATAGATGTGCATGTGCATATGACAAAAGAAGAGGATCCGCATGAGCATCATAGCCATCACCATCATGGACACAGCCATCAAGCGCATGTGCATGAGCATCCGCATACACACGAACATGGACATGAACATACGCATGAATCCGACCACGATCATATCCACCGTTTAGCACGTGGATATGGGGAAATCAAGCAAATTATAGAAAACAGCGCGATTTCAAAAGGGGCGAAGGAGCGCGCACAAAAAATTTTTTATGCCATCGCCAAAGCAGAAGCAGCCGTGCATGGCAATCCCATAGAAAAGGTGCATTTTCATGAAGTGGGAGCCACAGATGCTATCGTGGATATAGTGGGAACTGCTATTTTGCTGGACAAGCTGGGAGTAGAGAAAATAATCTGCTCTCCCATTCATGTAGGGAGCGGGATGGCAAAAGCGGCCCATGGCATATTCGGCGTGCCGGCGCCGGCAACCGCTTTGATTTTGAAGGGGAAGCCGTTTTACCAGACAGAAATTAAAGGAGAGCTTTGTACGCCCACGGGGGCGGCCATTGCTACGGCGATGGCAGATGAATTCGGCCCCATGCCAACGATGAAAACAAAGGCGGTAGGGCATGGGCTTGGCAAAAAGGATTTTGGGATCTTAAACTTTTTGCGGGTTTTCTGGGGAGAAACAGAGGGCACAGCGGATCAGGTATTTGTTTCAGAAGCAAATTTGGATGATATGACACCGGAGGCTGTTGCATTTGCGGCGGACCGTATTCGGGAAGCGGGCGCCTTGGATGTTTGGATGGAACCTATCTACATGAAAAAGGGCCGCCCGGGAACGAAGCTTTGCGCGCTGTACCGGCCGGATAATGCGGACATTGTGCCTTTGATGCTGCAGCATACGACTACGCTGGGCGTGCGTACATACAGTGCAAGGCGTACCGTTCTTCCAAGAGAAGAAGAGACGGTGGAAACGGATTATGGTATGATTCGCGTGAAAACAGCAAGACGAGGAGACCAGACCACGGCAAAGCCGGAATTTGAGGATGTACAGAAAGCGGCCAAGGCGGCGGGTGTTTCGTATGAAACGGTGTACAATGCAGCAATGGATGCAAGAAAATAGGAGAGGTGTAAAAATGGCAAAAGCAGCAGTAATTATGGGAAGCGACAGCGATTGGGGCGTTATGCAGGCGGCGGTTAAGACGCTGAAATCGTTTGGTATTGAAGTGGAGACACATATTATGAGTGCGCACCGCACGCCCGCCGTTGCAGGTGAATTTGCGGAAAATGCTTATAAAAACGGCTTTGGGGTCATTATAGCCGCCGCGGGTAAAGCAGCCCACTTGGCGGGCGCCATTGCAGGGCATACCATTTTGCCTGTCATTGGCGTACCGCTTTGCAGCGGAGATATGGGCGGTATGGATGCGCTGTTGGCAACGGTGCAGATGCCGCCGGGCATCCCGGTTGCAACCATGGCAGTGGACGGCGCCAAAAATGCTGCGTTGATGGCAGTGCAGATTTTGGCGGCCGGGCAGCCGGAGCTTTGGAATAAGCTGTCTGCTTACAAGCAGGAAATGGCGGACGGCGTGGCGCAAAAGGATGCTAAAATTCAACAGTTAGCCAAGGAGCTATAATCGTTTAGGAGGCAATATACATGGCAAAAGCATACGCGGATGCAGGGGTTAATGTAGAAGCGGGGTACGATGTAGTACGCAGAATTAAAAATATGGCTGCACAAACGTTTGACGACAACGTTTTGAGTGGACTGGGCAGCTTTGGAGGATTTTACTCCATGGAGGATGCCTTAAAGATGCGCCAACCCGTTTTGGTATCTGGTACGGATGGCGTTGGGACCAAGCTAAGGCTGGCTATGCTGTTGGATAAGCACGATACCATCGGGATTGATTGTGTGGCGATGTGTGTCAACGATATTGCATGCCATGCTGCAAAGCCTCTATTTTTCCTGGATTATCTGGCTGTTGGCAAGCTGGAGCCCGTTAAGGCGGCGCAGATCGTCTCGGGCGTAGCAGAAGGCTGCAGGCAGGCTGGGTGTGCATTGATCGGCGGTGAAACGGCGGAAATGCCTGGGTTTTATGCCAAGGATGACTATGATTTGGCGGGATTCGCTGTGGGGCTGGCGGATAAGGCAGACGTGATAGACGGCAGCCGTATGCAGGCGGGCGATGTGCTTATCGGCCTGGCCTCATCCGGGGCACACAGCAATGGCTATTCTTTGATTCGCAAGATTTTTTCTATGACGGAGGATTCACTGTCTCAATGGATCGAATCGCTGGACTGTACGCTTGGAGAGGCATTGCTGCGTCCGACACGTATTTATGTAAACGCTGTGCAGGAGATCTGCAAGGTGGCGGATGTAAAGGCCATTGCGCATATTACTGGCGGCGGTTTCATTGAAAATGTACCGCGTGTCGTGCCGGATGGCTTGTGTGCCAGGATCGACTTGAACGCCTGGGCTATGCCGCCTCTCTTCAAATTGATGCTGCAGACAGGCGGCCTGGATGTAATGGAGATGTATAATATTTTCAATATGGGGATCGGTATGGTCATGGCAGTGAACCCTAATATGGCGGATAGGGCTTTGGAAGCTGCCAAAAAGGCAGGCGAAGCTGCGTATATCATCGGTGAGGTAGCCGCAGGCGAAGAGAAGGTGCAGCTGCTGAGATGAAAAATATCTGTGTATTGGTATCGGGCGGCGGCACGAACCTGCAAAGCCTGATCGATGCGGTAGAAAATGGGGAGATCCGCGGTGCGCGCATTGCTGGTGTAATTTCCTCTAAAGAGGGCGTATACGCATTGGGCCGGGCGCAGAAGCATGGAATCCCAAGCAGAATCATTGCACGCAAGGCGTATGAGAGCAAGCAGGCCTTTGATCAAGCCATTTTAGATGCATTGAAAGCATTCCGTGCGGATTTCGTCGTATTGGCCGGCTATCTTGCGATCTTGGGAGAAAATATCATACAGGCTTATCCGAACCGCATCATAAATATCCATCCTTCTTTGCTTCCTTCTTTTGGCGGCAAGGGGTATTTTGGGCTTAAGGTGCATGAGGCGGTGCTATCGGCTGGCGTTAAGCTTACGGGCGCTACGGTCCATTTTGTAGACGAGGGAACGGATACCGGCCCGATCATTATGCAAAGGGCTGTACGGGTATATCCTGACGATACGCCGGAATTGCTCCAAGCTCGGGTGATGGAGCAGGCAGAGCACATTATTTTGCCGCAGGTAGTGCGTTTATTGGTAGAGGATAAGATCCATATAAAGCAGCGTAAGGTGTACGTGGAGGAGGAAGAAAAATGAAAAGAAGGGCATTTTTAAGCGTATCGGATAAAACAGGCCTGGTACCGTTTGCAAAAGGGCTCGTGGAATGCGGCTTTGAATTGGTGAGCACAGGGGGCACGGAAAAGGCTTTAGAGGAAGCGGGGGTTCCTGTTACCAATGTCAGCGAAATTACTGGATTTCCGGAATGCCTGGATGGTCGGGTAAAGACACTGCATCCTATGGTGCATGCAGGTATTTTGGCTATGCGGGAAAACCCGGCGCACATGGATCAGATTCATGCGCTGGGTGTTGTGCCCATTGATGTCGTCTGCGTAAACCTGTATCCGTTCAAACAAACCATGCGAAAGCCTGGCGTATCGTTTGAAGAATGTATTGAAAATATCGATATAGGCGGTCCCAGTATGCTGCGTGCGGCTGCAAAAAACCACAAGGATGTAGCGGTGGTCGTAGATGCGGCGGACTATGATAGGGTGCTTGGAGAACTGAAGGCTGACGGCCAGGTTTGCTATGAGACCAAGCTGGCTTTATGCAGAAAGGTATTTGAGCATACGGCGGCCTACGATGCCATGATTGCAAAATATCTGAGAGATTATACCCATGCTGACATGCCGGAACAGTTTACCATGACGTATGAAAAGGTACAGGATATGCGTTATGGGGAAAACCCGCACCAAAAAGCGATGTTTTTTAAGGAGATAGACGCTTCGCCTGCTACGCTGCCAATGGCAAAGCAGCTCAATGGCAAGGAGCTTTCTTATAACAACATCAACGATACCAATGGGGCGTTGGAATTGCTCCGAGAATTTCGCGATAATACAAAACAGGTTGCGGTGGTAGGCGTCAAACATGCCAATCCCTGCGGTGTGGCGTTAGCAGATACCACAGCAGAGGCTTACCGAAAAGCTTACGAAGCGGACCCTGTATCCATTTTTGGCGGCATAGTGGTGACAAACGGAACCATTGATGCGGATACGGCAGCAGAAATGTCAAAGATTTTCCTGGAAATCGTTGTTGCACCGGCTTATACACCGGAGGCATTGGAACTTCTCTGCAAGAAGAAAAATCTTCGTGTGCTGGAATTGCCTGGCATTCGCGAAGAGCTGCCAAACGGGATGCTGGATATGAAAAAGGTGATGGGCGGTCTGCTGGTACAGGAATTCAATCAGGGAAATATCGGGGAGTTGACAGTCCCCACCAAACGGAAGCCGACGGAAAAGGAAATGGAAGACCTGCTGTTTGCCTGGAAGCTGGTAAAGCATACAAAGTCCAATGCAATTACCATTGCCAAGGATCAGGTAAGCTGTGGCATCGGCCCAGGACAGGTCAACCGGATCTGGGCAGTACAGCAGTCCATAGAGCATGCGGGCGACCGGGTTCGTGGCGCGGTGCTGGCTTCGGATGCATTTTTCCCATTTGATGATTGCGTAAAAGCAGCTGGCGCGGCCGGCATCACGGCCATCATCCAACCGGGCGGCAGCATCCGGGATGAAGACAGCATTAAGGCTTGTGATGAACTTGGCATTGCAATGGTCTTTACACATATGCGTCATTTTAAGCATTAAAGGAGGCATACAGACCGATGAAAATTTTGATCGTAGGCGGCGGCGGCAGGGAACATGCCATCGCACAAACCCTGTACAGACAGGGGCATTCGCTATGGTGCGCACCCGGCAATGGAGGAATTTCTCAAATTGCGACCTGTGTGCCCATTAAAGCGACAGATATAGAAAAAATGGCAGCCTATGCAGCTGAGGAACAGTTTGACCTTGTTGTTGTTGCGCCGGATGACCCGTTGGCCATGGGCATGGTGGACAGGCTGAAGGAGAAGGGAATCAAGGCGTTTGGCCCGGATGCAGCGGCTGCACAGATCGAAGCAAGCAAGGCGTTTACAAAGGAGCTTTTGAAAAAGTATGACATTCCCACCGGCGGGTTCAGCGTTTGTGGATCTGTTGAAGAGGCATATCATGTTTTAGATTCGCATCCCCTGCCGGTAGTGGTAAAGGCGGATGGATTGGCCTTAGGAAAGGGCGTGTATATCTGCCAGACAAGAGAACAGGCCAAGAGAGCGGTCTCTGAGATCATGGAGGAGCATGTGTTTGGCGCTGCCGGTTCTAAGGTGCTCATTGAGGAGTTTCTAACGGGACCGGAGGTGTCCTTTCTGTGCTTTTGTGATGGCAAGCACATTGCACCGATGCCGGCTGCCCAAGACCATAAACGCGCGTATGACGGCGATCAGGGCCCAAATACGGGCGGTATGGGAGCTTTTTGCCCGACGCCCACTTTTACAGAGGCGCTGAAGCAAGAAGTCATTGATACCATTGTGCGCCCCACGGTAGACGCTATGGCAAAGGAAGGCCGCCCGTTCAAGGGCGTACTGTATTGCGGGCTGATGCTGACGCCAAATGGCCCCAAGGTTTTGGAATACAATGCGCGCTTTGGAGATCCAGAAACACAAGCGATCCTGCCGCTGTTGAAGAGCGACCTGGCAGAAATATTTTTGGCGACCATTGATGGAACTTTGGACCAAATTTCCATCGAATGGGAGGATGCTGCGGCCGTTTGTATCGTTTTAGCGTCCGGAGGATACCCGAAGCAATATCAAAGCGGGTATGAGATTCATGGGCTAAATGCCTGCGAAGAAACAGGCGCTATGGTATATCATGCCGGCACAAAGCGGGAAGGCGATTGCTTCCGAACATCTGGCGGGCGGGTACTAGGCGTGGTGAGGACAGCGCCTACGCTTTCAGAGGCCATCAAAGCTGCTTATGCTTCGGTGCAGAAGATTTCATTCCAGGATATGCATTATAGAAAAGACATTGGGATAAAATAAAAAGAGCCATACTGGCTCTTTTTTATTCGGTCTGTTCTGGCGCAGCATACATGGCGGCATAGGTTGCTTTTGCATTTTGCGGCCACAGGTCGCATAGCTGCTGTGCTTGTAAAAGATTGGAAACATAGGTGCGTATTTCCATGATGGTAAAGCCCTTTTCCAAAATTCGGAGGTATACAACATACTGATTTTGGTCAAGCTTTTGGTAGCTGGCCGCGTATTCAGAAGTAGTGCGTGCTTTGGCTGCCAGCTTGGACGCTTGTATATCCAACTGTTTGCGGTTGTGAAGAGGAATCTCTTTTTCAAAGACAGATAGAATCTGCCTGCCTTTGTCCAAAATCACAATGCGGCGGTTGCTATCGGTGCCGTATCGATAGGCAATCAACCCCTGCTCTACCAGCTCGTTGAGAGACAGCTGAAAATCAAAATATGGAAGCCAATCCACACAAGCCTCTACCAGCTCTTCGTAACGTGCCGGCGTATCGGCCTTATGGATGAGATATAAAAGCTGAAGCTTTGCTTTGGGTAATGGTGTCATAAAACCTCTCCTTACGCGTTCCGATATTCTTATCATACCATTGTAGAGGGCAGGGAGCAATGCCATGAAAAAAGTGCTTGCAAAATTCTGTAAAGTCGGTATAATAGGAATTGCGTTTGACGCATGGGCGGTTAGCTCAGTTGGTAGAGCATCACGTTGACATCGTGGAGGTCGCTGGTTCGAGTCCAGTATCGCCCACCAATTTTCTTCCTGTGGTGTGCGTGAAGTTTCCTGTTATAAACCCACAGTTTTACATTGGGAATTCGAGTTCTGTCGGAGTACGCCAGGCCTGCCAAGGTTAAGCGGGATCGCGGAAAAAGCCAGATAGGATACCCACCTGCCGAGCAATGGCGGGTTAAAAACTGGGAAACAAACGGCACTATGGGAGTTGACTTTTCTTTAGAAAGTGCGTATAATACACTTTGTCATAGCGGAATGGTGTAACGGCAGCACCTGCGACTCTGACTCGTATTGTCTAGGTTCGAATCCTAGTTCCGCTGCCAAAACACCCCGGAAATATTCGGGGTGTTTTTTTATAAAATTAGGGCTTGCATTCTTTACGCAAGTAGGATATTATAATATAGCTGTTAGATATGGCGCATTGGTCAAGCGGTTAAGACACCGCCCTTTCACGGCGGTAACAGGGGTTCGATTCCCCTATGCGCTACCATAACGGAGCAAAGATTACTTTGCTCCGTTTTTTTGTTTTCAAAAAAACTTACCGATAGTTATTTCTTATGCGAACGGTTGACAGGCAATAAAAAAGTTGGTATCTTATAAAAGAAACAAATAAAAGTATCCAACATAAGAAGGGAGGGAATAAAAACGATAGAGGCTACGGGGAATCCTGCACAAATGAAGAGGATGAATACTGAGAGCGTATATCGTGCTCTCATAGAGCAAAAAGCTGCTACACGCGCGGAAATAGCAGAAAAGACAAAGATCAGCATTACAACGATTCGTGCATTGATGGAAGAGCTTCGCGCAAAGGAAGAAATTATAGAGGCAAGTATAGATGCATCCAGCGGAGGCAGAAGAGCTATCCGGTACATGTTAAATCCTAAGAGAAACCAGATACTCTCCATTTTTTATACAGACGATGAAATATTTTATGAGATCGCAGCGCTGGATGGTCAGATTATACAGAGAAACCGCGTCAAAAAGAGCGTATATGAGGCAGAGAAGTCACTGTTTGACGTGATAGATGACTGCTTAAGACAAGGGGAAATTCGTGCGATTGCGCTGGGTGTGCCTGGCATTGTAGATAATCGGCAATACATGCATAGACGAGGACTCAATGAATGGGATATCTATGCCATTGGTGAGCGTGTGCAGCAGCGGTATCATTTGCCGACGCTGTTAGAAAACGATTTGAATGCAATGGCCGTTGGCTATGCGGACCGTATGGAAAAACAGGCATGCGGGGATCACTCAGCCATAGACCTTGTCTATTTGCAGATCAATCAAGGCTGTGTGTGCGCAGGAAGCATTGTAGGAGGAAGGGTTGTACGCGGTGGCTTTCAATTTGCCGGAGAACTGAGCGATATGCCTTTCGACGGCATGCGTACGCTGATTCAGGTATTGCAAAATACACAGTCACTGGAGGAATTATCGCTGTTGGTTGCAAGATTGATTTGTTGGATAAACTGCATGATAAATCCTTCTTATATCATATTGGGCGGGGAACGCTTGGCAGACAATGAGACGCAGCGATGTGCCATACGAGAAAAAATAGACGACCTGATTCCCCAGAGAGTGCAGCCCCACATTTCCTTTGTGCAGGCGTATGAAGAAGATTATCTTCAAGGACTACGAGCCTTGGCAACAGACCGGATTTTGCCGTTGTTGCTGGCTTAGTGATACATTTTGAAAAAGGAGAGAAACGCAAAGATGGTAAAAGCAGAACAAGTTCAGTATACAAAGGTAGCTGCGCCGCAGATAACGGCGCCGGAAAAGCCCGTTTTGGTTTCGGATGAGACCTATGCAAAGCATATAAAAAGCTTACAGGACGCCATGAGAAAAGCGGGATTCGATGCAGTTGTGATTTATGCTGATAAAGAGCATGGAGATAATTTCTACTATTTCACTGGATTTGAGCCGCGCTTTGAGGAGGCGGCGCTGGTCGTCCGCCAATCTGGCAAGCCGCATATGATGTTAGGAAACGAGATGTACAAAATGCATCAATACAGTCGTGTGGAGGTAGAGCCGGTCGCCTGCCCGTATTTTTCTTTGCCAAACCAGCCGATGGAAACAGAAAATACAGTAGCGGAGCTTTTCTGTAAGGCTGGTCTTAAAAAGGGCGATTCTGTAGGCCTGATTGGGTGGAAGATGTTTACGGGCCATTGCGAAGATAATGCGCTTTTGTTTGATGTGCCGCATTACTGGGTCTCGGCCATTCAAGAAAATATCGGAACAAGCGGAAAAATCGAAAATGCGGCTAGGCTTCTTATCGATCCGGATACTGGCATCCGCACTGTACTTGAGGCAGACGAAATTGCTGAATATGAAGTGAATGCCACTTGGGCATCTCAGTGTGTAGAAGCGCTCTTAAAGGATCTGGAGCCAGGAAAAACTGAATTAGAGCTGGCGCAGCATCTGCATGCGTACGGCCAATTTACGCCTTGCCACCCCATGTGTGCCACGGGCAGCAGGTTTGGCGGTGCTGTGGTGAGCCCGCGCTATAAACAGGTAGAGATAGGTGATGCCTTTACAACTTCTATGAGCTTGCGCGGTGGGTTAACCTGCCGGGCTGCTTATGTAGCTCAAACGGAACGCGATTTGCCTGAAGCTGCGCATGATTATGTAGACGCAATGGCACGCCCGTATTTTGCCGCGGCCGCTACCTGGTATGAGACTGTCGGTATCGGCGTAACAGGCGGAGCGGTATATGAGGCCGTTGACACGGTGTTCCCCAAAACAAAGTACGGATGGACGCTGAACCCTGGACATTTATGCGCTTCGGAGGAGTGGATGTCCTCGCCCATTGAAAAGGATAGCAATGCTGTACTGAAAAGCGGCATGATTTTACAGATGGATATTATCCCCAGCCGCCCGCCATACGGAGGCATCAATGCAGAGGAAGGTGTTGCGCTGGCAGATGAGGCCCTGCGCGCAGAGTTAAAGCAGACATACCCTGAAATGTGGGAGCGTGTGGAACAGCGTAGAAAATACATGATGGAGGAGCTGGGGATCGAGCTGAAACCAGAGGTGCTGCCGTTATCTAATTTAGCAGCCTAT
>CAJLPK010000007.1 GCA_905208455.1 uncultured Bacillota bacterium | reverse complement strand
GCCTCCGTGCTGGGTACGTTTATGATGGGTGGCCTGTCTGCCTCCATGGTCAGCGTATACACCAGCGCCCAGATCCCGACTGGCGGCGAGCCGATGAGCATTCAAAGCGATATTCTGGATGCCGTTGCGCCCGGCCTTCTGACGCTGGCTGCCGTATTGCTGGTTTACAAGTATCTGCGCGGCGGCCACAGCCTGATGAGGGCTACCTTCTGGCTGCTGGGCGTCGGCTTGGTGCTTGGCGCTATCGGCATCATCGGCGACGGCGGCTTCCTCATTAAGCCGTTGGTTGAAGCGGCTGCCTAAGTACATTTCGATAAAAAAGGCCCTTTTCAGGGCCTTTTTGCTTTATTTTGATATTTTTTATTGTTCTTGTAAAATCCATGTGCTATACTTTTATTAGGGAACATAAATGTTTTTATGTGAACTTCTTTATCCCTAAATCCATTGCTACATAGGCCAGGCATACAATTTTGCCCTGCTCCGGCGAAAGGAGGGACACTGTCTACGAGCGGACATTTATAACTCTAATCAAACTAATTGGGGGATTTTTTTATGGAGTTATCAATTCTTCAATCTGTCCTGTTAGCACTTTGGTACTGGATAGGCGGCACATGGGGCACTCCGTATTGTTGGAGCGGAACGCTGTCCAGTCCGTTGGTAACCGCGCTTGTCTGCGGGCTCATTCTAGGCGATGTTTCGTCGGCGTTAAAGATTGGCGCCGTCATTCAGCCTATGTTTTTAGCTTTCACAGGAGCCGGAGGCACCGTTGTTTGGGATCCTACCGCTGCCACCATTGGCGGATGCACCATCACTATGCTAGGGAATCTTCCCATTGAAAATGCCGTAACAATTGCTGTACCGTTGAGCCTGTTATGCGCGCAGCTGCATACCATCCGCCGTATCATCATGATTTATCCCGTGCAGAAAGCAGATAAGTATGCCGAAACCTGCAATACCAAAGGAATCATGTTTATGGCGGCTTGGTGGCCGCAAATCGTAAAGATTTTCATCTTTGCTGTTCCTATGTTCTTTGCTCTGCACTTCGGCGCCGAAAGCGTCGGCGATTTAATGAACAGTTTGCCGACCTGGGTCACCAACGCTTTGGGCGCAACGGGTAAGATCTTGCCCGCGTTGGGTTTTGCTATGACCATCAATGTGATCGGCCGCCCGCAGTTTCTTCCTTTCTTTCTAGGTGGTTTTTTCCTTGCGGAATATTCAGGCCTAAGCGGGATCCCGCTGGCATTATCCGGCCTGTTCGTTTCCTTCTTGTATTACCTGATCCTACAGGCGTCTGACAACAAAGAACATACTGAAGAGGATGCTGGGGCGCAGGCAGCCGTAGAAGCAGACGAAAGTGGGAAAAAACTGCTTTCCAAGAGAGACGTCAACAATTTGGTGCTCCGCTGGAATGTTTTTTGTGAAATGTCCAACTCCTTTGCACGCCTTCAATCCCTGGCTTTTTGCGCTGCATTTATTCCGGTTTTGAAAAAACTGTATGGGCATGATCAAGAAGAGTTTTCCGCCGCACTGACACGTCACCTAATGTTCTTTAATACGCAGGGCATTTGGGGCTCGGTCATTCATGGTATCGTTCTCGCCATGGAAGAACAAAGAGCCTTGGGCGCACCTATTCCCATTGAAGCGATCACTGGTGTAAAAGCCGGTTTGATGGGGCCCTTTGCCGGTATAGGCGATACCATCGACTGGTCTACCTTGCGGCCACTGATTTTCGTACTGGTTCTGCCGTTGGCCGAAGGCGGGTCCTTCCTGGCTCCTATCATTTGCTTGTTGTTGATCGGTGGCATCACGTATACCGAGAGTTTCATTTTTGTAAACACTGGTTATCGAATGGGTACGCAAGCAGCCCTCTCTATTTTAGAGGGAGGCGCTATCAACAAATTTATCTCTTGTGCCTCTGTGTTGGGCATGTTCATGATGGGCGGATTATCCGCCTCTATGGTAAATGTGCATACCCCGGCACAAATTCCCACTGGGGAAAATACTGTAATGGCCATCCAGGGAGATATCCTAGATGCCGTGGCACCGGGTCTGCTGACGCTGGTCACCGTCTTATTGGTATATCGTTATCTGCGTAAAGGTCATAGCATGATGAAGGCTACGTTCTGGCTGTTGGGCATTGGCTTAGTATTCGGATCCATTGGCCTCATCGGCGATGGTGGGTTCCTAATCAAACCGATCATGGATCTTACCGCTGCGGCTTAACCCAAATGGTATAAAAAAGAGCCCTGAAATCAGGGCTCTTTTTACGCTCTCTTTTCTGCATCAATATGCGCTCTTGATGATGCGCAGCCGCACGATCTCCGGAATGGCTTCCAGCGCCTTGACGGCCTCCGGCGTCACAGTGCCCTCCAAATCAATCATCGTATACGCGATCTTATCTCTGGAACGGTTGTTCATACTGGTGATGTTGTTGTTCTCCTTGGCCAAAATCGTTGTGATCTGGCTCACGATATTCGGCACGTTTTGATGCACGAACGTGATGCGCTCGCCCTGATGCGGCGGCAGCGCACAGGCCGGCATATTGACGGAGTTTTTGATGTTGCCTGTCTGCAGGAAATCATACATCTGCTCCGCTGCCATTTTAGCGCAGTTCTCTTCCGATTCCGGCGTAGATGCACCCAGATGTGGCACGGCAATGATGCCTTCCACGCCGATGACCTCTTCATCCGGGAAGTCCACAACATACTTGGAAATGATCCCCTTCTTCAGCGCTTCTTTCAGCGCGTCGTTGTTGACAAGCCCGCCGCGCGCAAAGTTCAGCAAAATCGCGCCTTTTTTCGTTTTTGCCAGCACCTCTTCATTGATGGTATCCCTGGTCTTATCGCTCAGCGGCACATGGATGGTAATGATGTCGCTCTGTGCCACGAGCTGTTCCAGCGAAACGGCACGGCGCACCTCCTTTTTCAGCGACCAGGCCGCTTCGATGGTGATAAAGGGGTCGTAGCCGATGACATCCATGCCCAGCGAAAGCGCATCGTTTGCCACCATGGCGCCGATGGCACCCAGGCCGATGACGCCTAGTGTCTTGCCTTTGATCTCCGGCCCTACAAAGCGTTTTTTCTCTGCCTCAATGGTCTTGGTCACTCCCTCTTGCCCTTTGAGGCTTTGCGCCCAGGCTGTTGCCTCAAACACATTGCGGGAAGCCATGATGGCGCTGGCCAAAACCAGCTCCTTGACCGCGTTGGCGTTGGCGCCCGGCGTATTGAATACGACCACGCCCTGCTCTGTACAGCGGTCGATGGGGATATTGTTATAGCCTACGCCGGCACGCGCAATGCCGAGCAGGTTTGGATTGAATTCCATATTCAAGCAGTCTGCGCTGCGGACAATGATGCCGTTCGGGTCCTCCACGTCTTTGCCGACCTCATACCGTTCGCCCGGCAGCTCATTATAGATTACGCTCGAAATATTGTTGAGCAGCTGTATCCTTTTTTTCATCGTCTCATGCCTTTCTTTATTTGTTTTCCATTTCAAATTTCTTCATGAATGCCACCAGCGCCTTTACGCCCTCTACCGGCATTGCATTGTAGATGGAAGCACGGATGCCGCCTACGCTGCGATGCCCTTTCAGGCTTACCAGCCCGGCCGCCGTGCTTTCCTTGATGAATTTGGCCGTCAATTCCTCATTGGGCAATACAAACGGCACATTCATCAGCGAGCGCTGCGCCTTGTTTGTTACCGTGCCGGTATACAGGCTGCTGTTGTCGATGCAGTCGTACAGGATGGCCGCTTTCTCCTCGTTGACCTTTTGGATGGCCTCCACGCCGCCATTTTTCAGCATCCACTGGAACACCAGCCCTGCCATATAGATGGCAAACGTCGGCGGCGTATTGAAGCAGGAGTCATTGTCCGCATGCGTCTTGTAATCCAGCATGGTGGGCGCGTCCTCCGGGCAGAAGCCGATGAGGTCGTCCCGCACGATGGCAATGGTCAGACCGGCCGGGCCGACATTTTTCTGTGCGCCGAAATACAATACGCCGAAATCGTTGATATCGTACACCTGGGACAGGATATTGCTGGAAGCATCCGCCACCAGCGGCACGCCCGCCGGCGGAGTGGGCAGCACATCGTACCGCGTGCCGTAAATGGTATTGTTTGTGACGATGTAGAGGTAATCGGCCTCTTTATCGAATTTTGCCGGGTCGATGTCCGGGATATGGGTAAAGTTATCCTCCTCCGAAGAGGCTACCACGTTCACCTTGCCCACTTTTTTTGCTTCCTTGATGGCCTTTTTGGACCATGCACCGGTGTTGATATAATCCGCCTTGAAGGATTTTCTCATCAGGTTCATCGGTATCATAGAAAACTGCAGAGACGCGCCGCCCTGCAAAAACAGCACCTTATAATTGTCCGGAATGTGCATCAAGGCGCGCAGATCCGCCTCTGCCTGCTTTAGGATCCCGGAGAAGGCGGCGCCCCGATGGCTCATTTCCATCACGGACATGCCCGCATCCTGATAACATACCAATTCCGAAGCAGCCTTTTGTAAGACCTCTTCCGGCATGACAGCCGGCCCTGCTGCAAAGTTGTAAACTCTTTCTGACATCACTCATGTCTCCCTTCCCTCAAAAAGCGCATTGCGCCTATCCCCCTGCCATTTGGCATTGGGGGATAGATAAAAACTTTAATTAGAGATATTATAGACAATAGAAACTTAGATTACAATGTATTGTAACACTTTCCTGCCTTGAAAGCGTTGCATTTTCTGCATTTTTTTGAGTTTTACTACCCTTTTTCAAAGGAGCGTTGCAAACCATGGAGGACTTATTCAGCCAACTGGCCAGGAGCAGGGCCCCGCTGGCAGACCGGATGCGCCCCCGTACCTTGGATGAATTTATCGGCCAAAAGCATGTGGTAGGCCCCGGCAGGCTGCTGCGCCGCGCCATTGAGGCGGACAGCCTGACCTCCAGCATTTTTTTCGGGCCGCCGGGCTGCGGAAAAACCACCTTGGCCGGCATCATCGCAGAGGCGACGCGCAGCAAATTTGTAAAAATCAACGCAGTCTCCACCGGCGTAAAGGAGATGCGTCAAATCTTGGAGCAGGCCGAAACGGACCTAAGGCTCTATGGCAAAACCACCACGGTATTGCTGGATGAATGCCACCGATGGAGCAAATCGCAAAGCGACATCATGCTGCCTGCCCTGGAAAGCGGCGTGGTGCGGTTCATCGGCTCTACCACCGAAAACCCCATGATCTCAATGACGCCTGCCATCGTCAGCCGGTGCCGTATTTTCCAGTTTACACCGCTGACGCAGGCGGATATACTGGAAGCGCTGCAGCGCGCGCTTGCCGACGAGCGGGGGTTTGCCGGCCAGCGCATCGAATGCGAGCCCGGCGTATTGGCATATTGGGCCAACGTGGCAAACGGAGACGCGCGCACCGCACTCAATGCGCTGGAATTAGCGGTGACAACAACGCCGCCGGATGCGGACGGCCTGGTGTATATTTCCAAAGAGACGGCGCAGGATAGTATACAGCAGCGCATGCTGAATATCGACGACGAGCATTTCTATAATATGCTGAGCGCCTTTTGCAAATCTCTGCGCGGCAGTGATGCAGACGCTGCCCTGGCCTGGTTTGCGCGCATGATGTATGCAGGGGTGGACCCGCGCATCATAGCCAGGCGGCTCATCGTGCATGCCAGCGAGGACGTGGGGATGGCCAATCCGCAGGCCATGGTACAGGCCGTTTCTGCCGCGCAGGCACTGGAATTCATCGGTATGCCGGAAGCGCGCCTGAATCTGGCGCAGGCCATCATCTACATTTGCGAATCCCCCAAATCCAACAGCGTCTTGATGGGCATTGAAGGCGCGCTGGCAGGGGTGAAGGACAAGGCCGAAGAGCCCGTGCCGCTGCATCTGCGCGATACGCACTATCAGGGTTCCTCGCAGCTTGGCAATGGCAAAGGCTACAAATATCCGCATGACTACCCTGGCCATTATGTGGCGCAGGACTATATGCCGAGCTCCGTCAAAGGGGATACCTATTACCGCCCTTCTGAAATGGGGCAGGAACGAAAGATCGCCGAACGGCATCGGCTTTTACATACATCGAAACAAGACAATAGAAAAGGATGAGGTGAACGGATTGATTCCCAAAGAAACGGTACAACGGGTTTTGCAGGCTGCGCTCCGGGAAGGGGCGGACTTTGCAGAGCTCTATTACGAAAATACCCAGCGCAACTCCCTGCAATACCGGGACGGCAAGGTGGAAACCGTGCTCAGCGGACTGGATGCGGGGGCCGGCATCCGCGTGTTTTCCGGCACGAACAGCGCCTACGCC
This sequence comes from uncultured Bacillota bacterium, assembly GCA_905208455.1. Lineage (GTDB taxonomy): Bacteria > Bacillota > Clostridia > Christensenellales > QAND01 > UMGS1975. Next base: position 41,762 of record CAJLPK010000007.1, on the reverse strand, counting down.
TATACCTGTGATATTTCTGCGCAGGCGCTGGCGGACGCAGCCGTCTCGGCGGCCCGGACCCTGCGCGCCCATGCCAAGGAACACTGCCAGGATTTCGTGGTAGCCCCGGCGCGGCCGGTGCAGCAGGCTTTGGTCCGCCCGCAGGCGGTGGAGGCCAGGCAGCGCGTTGAGGTAGCGCAGAAGGCCTACCGGGCCGCCAAGGCTGTTTCGCCTGAGATCGTGCAGGCGCAGGTCGCTGTAATGGATGTGCTGAGCCATGTGCTCGTAGCCAATTCCTATGGCGTATGGGCGGAGGATGAACGAGCGCGCGCCAGGCTGGCCGTATCCGCCGTGGCAAGCGCGAACGGGGAGATCCAAACCGGGTTTGAAGGCCCGGGCGCAGGCCGCGGGTTTGAATTTTTTTCCGATCTGGATATCGAAGGCGCTTCCCAGCAGGCGGCACAGACCGCCATCACCATGCTGCATGCTCCCTATGCCCCCGCCGGCAAGATGGCAGTCGCGGTCGGCGGCGGGTTCGGCGGCGTAATCTTCCACGAGGCCTGCGGGCATTCGCTGGAAGCCACAGCCGTGGCCAAGGGCAACAGCGAATTTACCGGCAGGCTGGGGCAGAAAATCGCTTCGGAGAAAGTGACTGCGCTGGACGACGGCACCCTGCCGGGCGCCTGGGGCAGCATCGGCTACGATGATGAAGGCCACCCCTCCCAGCGCAATGTGCTGATTGAAAAGGGCGTTCTCAAAGGGTATTTGATCGACCATATGGGCAGCCGTCGGATGGGAATGCCCGCCACCGGCAGCGGCCGGCGGCAAAACTACCGCTATGCGCCCACCAGCCGTATGACCAATACCTTCATTGCCGACGGGGAGGACGAAAACGTCATTGCCGGTATGCAAAGCGGCCTGTACGCCAAAAAGATGGGAGGCGGCAGCGTCAACCCGCTGACCGGCGAATTTAACTTTGCCGTGCAGGAAGGGTATCTTGTGAAAAACGGGCAGATCGACAGGCCGGTGCGCGGCGCTACCCTGATCGGAAAGGGCAGCGAGATTTTGCAGAAAATCGACGCCGTGGAAAAGGGCATGTGGATGGGAGAAGGCATGTGCGGCTCCATTTCGGGCAGCGTGCCCACCTGTGTGGGGGAACCGCTGATCCGTGTCAGCGAGATCCTTGTCGGCGGAAGGGAGGCCCAGTGATGCTGGATATTTGTAAAAAATTGGTACAAGAAGCGCTTTGCCAAGGCGCAGACGCGGCGGACTGCATTGCCAGCGCTACGGAAGGCATCAGCGCAGATATTTATGACGGCCAGGTGGATTCGTTCCAGAAGAGCCAGACCCAGGGGGTGGGGCTCCGTGTCCTCAGGCAGGGGCGCGTAGGGTATGCCTATACGGAGCGCCTGGAGGGGGCTGAGCGCATCGTGGCGCAGGCGCTTTCCGCCGCCGAGGTCACAGACCGGGATGAATATGCCTGCATTTACCAGTCTGCGCAGCATTATGTTAGCAAGCAGCCGGGACAGACAGACCTTTCCCCTGCCGTTTCCCAGCAGGTCGTAGATAAGGCGTTGGCGCTGTATCATGCCGTCATGGCCCTGCCGCATGTGGAAAATGTGCAGGGCTGCTCGGCCGAGGTGGAAAAGACCTATGTCTACTTTGCCAACTCCGCCGGCACGGAAGGCAGTGCCAGCAGGCAGAATACCGCCTTATTTGTGGACGCAGTCGCTAAGATCGGGGATTGGACGGACAGTGGCTGGGCGTTTGCCATCGGAAAAACGCTGGAGGAGGCGGATGAGCACCAGGTCGCCAAGCAGGCACAGGAAAAGGCCATCCAATACTACCAGGCAGAACGGGCACAAAACGGCGCCATGCCCGTCATCTTCCACGGCCAGGCCATGGTGGATCTTCTGGGTGCGTTTGCCCCCATCTTTTCCGCCGAGCGGGCGCAAAAGGGGATGAGCCAGCTAGCCGGCAAGCAAGGGCAGAAAATCGCTTCGGACTGTGTGACCATCGTGGATACGCCGGATCACCCGCAGCTGGGGCCCGGCCTGCCGTTTGATGGCGAAGGCGTGCCCACCGGCGTACATACCCTGGTGGATCACGGCGTGCTGAAAACGCTGTTGTATTCCCTGTCTGCCGCCAAGCAGGACGGCGTACAGAGCACAGGCCACGGCCGCCGCGGATACAGCGGGCAGGTCACCATCGCCCCGCATGTGTTTACCGTGCAGCCTGGCACGCAGACGCTGGCGGAGCTTTGCGCCGCAGCCGGCCGCGGCGTCGTCATCTATGAGGTATCCGGCCTGCATGCCGGTGTCAACGATGTTTCAGGAGATTTCTCCCTTTTGTGTAAGGGACGGCTGATCGAAAACGGCGCAGAGGGCCGGGCTGTGGAGCAAATGGTCGTATCCGGCAACTTCTTTGCCATGCTGCAAAGCATCCAGGCGCTGGGCAGCGATACCCAGTACAGCATCCCCGGCGGCAGCTGCTATGCCAGCCCTTCGGTATATGTAAAAGAGCTGGCCATCGCAGGCAACTGAGCAAAGCCTTTACAAACTGTGGAAAATCCCCTATAATACTTGCAAATACCTGGGATGGGGACGTGTCTGAGGCATAAAGGAGCGCCAAAGCGAGGCAGGAAGGTGAAAGCTGCCGTGCATCCGGCTGTCAGAACATCACCCCGGAGGTTTCGGCTCGAATCAGGCAGGAGGGCCGGGCGTGTGCCGCGCGTTAAGCGGAGGATAAGAGTGGCTTTCCCCTTGGGGGAATGCAATTCGGGTGGTACCGCGAAAAGCACAAGCGCTTTCCGTCCCGTTGGTGGATGGAAAGCGCTTTTTTATCCACAAAAATACAAAAATCGCCGTTTCGCACAGAAAGGGGAACGCCAAACACATGTATCAAAAAGTAGAAACCGGGATGGATTTCTCCGCCCGGGAATTGCAGGTGCTGGATTTTTGGAAGCAGCACGACATTGCCAAAAAATCCATGGCTCCGCAGCCGGACAAACCGCCGTTCAGCTTTTTCGACGGGCCGCCGACGGCCAACGGGATGCCGCACATCGGCCATTTGATCACGCGCAGCTTTAAGGATCTGGTGCCGCGGTATAAGCGTATGCGCGGGTATGACGTATTGCGCAAAGCGGGCTGGGACACCCACGGCCTGCCCGTTGAGCTGGAGGTGGAAAAGCTGCTGAGCCTGGACGGCAAGGAGCAGATCGAAGAATACGGCGTAGAGCCGTTTATCCAAAAGTGCAAGGAAAGCGTATGGAAATACAAGGGCGAATGGGAGCAGATGAGCGACCGCTTCGCTTTTTGGGCCGATATGGAGCACCCTTACATAACCTACGAGGATGCATACATCGAGAGCGAATGGTGGAGCCTGAAGAAAATCTTTGAAAAAGGGCTTTTGTATAAGGGGCATAAGGTTGTTCCCTATTGCCCGCGCTGCGGCACGGCGCTGTCCTCCCATGAGGTGGCGCAGGGCTATAAGGATGTAAAGGAGCGCTCTGCCACCGCCAAATTCAAGTGCTGTGACGAGGACGCCTATTACCTGGCCTGGACGACAACGCCCTGGACGCTGGCCAGCAACGTCTGCCTATGCGTCAACGGCAGCGTTTCCTACTGCCGCGCCAAAAAGGACGGTGTGGTCTATATCCTCGCCAAAGATCTGGTTTCCTCCGTGCTGGGCGAGGAAAATGTGGAGATCCTGGACGAATTCCCCGGCAGCGCCTTGGTCGGCCGTTCCTACGAACCGTTGTTCGATTGCACCGTCAAAGCGCTGAACGGGCAAAAGGCACATATCGTTATTTCCGACGATTATGTCACCACCACGGACGGTACGGGCATCGTACATAACGCGCCTGCCTTTGGTGAAGACGACTACCGCGTCTGCAGGGAAAACAACCTGCCGTTTGTGCAGATGGTGGATTCGGAAGGCAAGATGTGCGGCGGCACGCCGTGGGACGGCCTGTTTGTCAAGGACGCCGATCCCAAGATCATCGAGGCGCTGGAGGCAGAGGGCAAGCTGTATGACGCGCCGGAATTTGAGCACAGCTATCCGTTCTGCTGGCGCTGCGATACTCCGCTTTTGTATTATGCGCGCAGCACCTGGTTCATCAAGATGAGCGCAGTACGCGACCAGCTTGTGAAGAACAACCAATCCGTCAACTGGCTGCCGGAAAACATCCGGGACGGCCGCATGGGCAACTTTGTGGAAAACGTCATCGACTGGGGCTTGTCCCGCGAACGGTACTGGGGCACGCCGCTGCCGGTTTGGACCTGCGAATGCGGGCATATCCATGTCATCGGCAGCCGGCAGGAGCTCCGCGATATGGGGGCAGAGATCCCCGACGATTTAGAGCTTCATAAGCCGTTTATCGATAAGGTCACCTTCCCCTGCCCCCAGTGCGGCAAGCCCATGCACCGGGTGCCGGAGGTTATCGACTGCTGGTACGACAGCGGCAGCATGCCGTTTGCGCAGTTCCATTACCCGTTTGAAAACAAGGAGCTGTTCGAGCGGTTCTTCCCTGCGCAGTTCATCAGCGAAGCCATCGACCAGACGCGCGGCTGGTTCTATACGCTGCTGGCCATCTCTACGCTGATTTTTGATAAGTCCAGCTATGAAAACTGCCTGGTGCTGGGCCATGTGCTGGATAAGGACGGCCAAAAGATGAGCAAGCACAAGGGCAATGTCATCAGCCCTTGGGATGCGATGAATAAGCAGGGCTCGGATGCTGTGCGCTGGTATTTCTATACCGGCAGCGCGCCGTGGCTTCCGTCCCGCTTCTATGATGAGGCAGTCAGCGAAAGCCAGCGCAAATTCATGGGCACTCTATGGAACACCTACGCATTCTATATCCTCTATGCGGAGATCGATCAATTCAACCCGCATGACGATGCCTGGCCCGCGCCTGCGTACACCTGCATGGACCGCTGGGTACAGTCCAAGCTGCAATCACTGGTACAGTTTGTCACAGAAGAGCTGGATCAGTACCATGTCACCGAGGCGGCGCGCGCCATTGCCTCGTTTGTCGATGAGCTTTCCAACTGGTATGTGCGCCGCAGCCGTGACCGTTTCTGGGGCGGCGAGCGTACGGCGGACAAATCTGCCGCTTACCGGACGCTGTACCAGGTTTTGGAAACGCTGACCAGGATCTGTGCGCCGTTTGTGCCGTTTATGACGGAAAGCATCTATCAAAACTTGGTGCGCAGCGTAGACCCTTCCGCACCGGAAAGCGTGCATCTGACCACTTGGCCGGAAGTCAACACCGCAGCCATCGACAAAGAGCTGGAAGCGCAGATGGAAGCGGCGCTCCAGCTTGTGGTGCTGGGCCGCTCTGCTCGCAACGCGGCCAAGATGAAAAACCGCCAGCCGCTGAGCCGCATGCTGGTGCAGGGCACAGAGCCGCTAAGCGATGAGGTGCAGTCCATCATCCTGGATGAATTGAACGTCAAAGCGTTTGAATTGGCCGACGACGCAGTCTCGTATGTCGGATACCTGGTAAAGCCGCAGATGAAAACGCTGGGGCCGAAATACGGAAAGCTGCTGCCCAAGATCGGCCATCATCTGAAAACCGGCGACGGCAGTGCCATTGTCAGCGCGGTGGCAGACGGCGGCCTGTATGAATTTGAGATCGACGGGCAGAAAATCGCGCTGTCCGCCGACGACCTATTGATTGAAGCCACCCAAAAGGAGGGCTTTGCCACGGCCCAGGATTACGGCATGACGGTCGCGCTCGATCTTACCATGACGCCTGAGCTGCTGGAGGAGGGGCTGATCCGCGAAACGGTCAGCAAGATCCAGACCATGCGCAAGGAACGGTTTGAGGTAACAGACCGTATCCACATCGTATACCAAGCCGAAAAAGCGCTTTCTCAGGTATGGGAGCGCCATGCGGACCGTATCATGCAAGAGGTGCTCGCCGTTTCTATGCAGCCGGGGGATGCGGCCGGCGGCCAAAGCTGGGAAATCAACGGGCAAAAAGCCCAAATCCGATTGACAAAGGCGGAAGCATAAATGTGGCTGGCAGATCATTGGCGTGAATTTTCCCTGCTGGATGCCGGCCACGGCATGAAGCTGGAGCAGTGGGGCCCCTACCTGCTCTCCCGCCCGGAGCCGCAGGCCATGTGGGCCCCGCAAAGCCCGGCTGCGTGGGAGGCAGCCCAGGCCGTTTACCACCGTTCCCAGGCCGGCGGCGGCCAGTGGGAATATAAAGAGCCGCTTCCTGAGCAATGGGAGATCACCTATGGCAATAAACTGCGGTTTATCGTGCGCCCCACCGGCTTTAAGCATACCGGGCTTTTCCCGGAGCAGGCGGTCAACTGGGATTTTATGGGCGAAAAGATCCGCGCGGCCGGCGGCCGGGTGCGCGTGCTGAATTTATTTGCCTACACCGGCGGCGCCACGCTGGCCTGCGCGGCAAACGGCGCGGAGGTCGTCCATGTGGACGCAGCCAAGGGCATCGTGCAGTGGGCCAAGGACAACGCCGCCAAAAGCGGCCTCAAAGAGGCCCCCATCCGCTATATCGTGGACGATTGTATGAAGTTTGTCTTGCGCGAGCAGCGGCGCGGCCGCCAATACGACGCCATTGTCATGGACCCGCCTTCCTATGGACGCGGCCCGGACGGCCAGATGTTCAAATACGAAAAGGACGTATATCCCTTGATTTGCGAGTGTGCCAAGCTGCTGAGCAGCCACCCTCTGTTTTTTGTGCTGAACAGCTATACGGCCGGGTTTGCCCCGCAGGTAGCGGCCAACATGCTTCGGTGCGCGCTGCCCGCAGGCCATGTGGAAGCGGAAAATATCGGCCTTCCCATGGCGCGCCGCCTTGCGCTCCCCTGCGGCGCCACCGCCCGTTGGACGCCATGAAGCCGCAGATTTTATATGAGGACAATCATCTGCTCGTGGTCATAAAGCCCTTCAATATCCCTGTGCAGGCCGATATTTCCGGGGATATGGATCTGCTGACCTTTTACAAGCAGTATTTGAAGCAAACCTACCACAAGCCCGGCGATGCGTATCTCGGGCTTGTTCATCGCTTGGACCGCCCCACAGGCGGCGTGATGGTGTTTGCCAAAACAAGCAAGGCGGCGGCGCGCTTGTCCCGCCAGCTGCAGCAAAACCAAATGCAAAAAACCTACCTTTTGCGCTGCGAAAAGCCCCCGGCCCCGCCCAATGGCACGATGGAGGATTTTCTGCGCAAGGGCCAGGACCAAATGGTGCGTATCGTACCGGCAGAGGCGGCAGGCGCCAAGCGCGCCGTACTGCATTATCAGACCCTGCATACCAACCGGGATGGCAGCGCGTGCTGCCGCGTTGTGCTGGAAACCGGCCGCTCCCATCAAATCCGCGTACAGTTTGCCGGCCGCGGCTGCCCGCTTTTGGGCGATGCGCGCTACGGCAAGGGCGGGCGGCAGCTCTGTCTTTGGGCCTATGAGCTGTCGCTGATCCATCCTACCAAGCAGGAGCGCATGGTGTTTACCGCCCCTGCGCCTGCACAGATAGAGGCAAAACAATGAAACAATCTCCTTATGGATCCCGTGTTTTGGTCACGGGCGTTACAGGCGGCATTGGCCTGTCCATTGCACGCCTATTTATGCAAAACGGCTTTCAGGTAGCCGGATGCTCCCGACATAAAAGCGATGCCCTCCCGCCAGGCCTTCTCTGGTTCCCGATGGATGTATCCGACGATGCATCTGTCCGTACCTGTGTGGAGCGGGCAGCGCAAGCGCTGGGCGGCATTGATATCTTGATCCATTGTGCCGGGATGGGCCTGGGCGGTTCTGTGGAGGACATTTCCGCAGAGGAGCTGGCCTATCAGCTGGACATCAACACCCTCGGCTTTGTGCGTACGGCGCAGGCTGTCCTCCCCGGCATGCGGGCGCAAAAAAAAGGGCTTTTGCTGCCCATCAGTTCGATTGCGGGCTTTATCTCCATCCCTTATCAATCCTCATACAGCGCCAGCAAATTCGCGCTGGAGGCGTTGCTACAGGCGCTTCGCATGGAAACAAGGCCGTTCGGCATCCAGGCCTGTTTGATAGAGCCGGGCGATACCAAAACCGGCTTTACCGGCGCACGCCGCCTTTGCAAAAGGGTGCAGCCCTGCTATCAGCAGGCCATGACGGCAGCCATCTATAAAATGGAGCAGGATGAGCAGCAGGGGAAATCGCCGGATACCGTCGCCAAAGCAGTGCTGAAGCTGGCATACCGCGCTCATCCGCCCATTCGGAGGGCCGTGGGCGCTAGCTATCGCATGATCCGCCTTCTCTTTAAGCTTCTGCCGGACAGGCTGGCAGAGTACATTTTGGGCAGGCTATACTTGCAGTGCCGGGTACCAGAGGGACATACGTTGAAAGCACAATCCAAATGACAGATTTTAACAGGGTGCTTTTGCCTCGTTTTACAGACACATGGTTGTAACCACCCATTGAGTGTGCTAAAATATGTTTTATGGGTTGTTGAATTTTGGGTTTAGTAAGGAGCTCCGTATGTCTGAGCAGAAAAAGAACAAAACAAGGAAAAAGATTTTTCTCAATTTGCTGTATATCGCTTTGACCATTGGCATCATCGTTGTCATCGGTTTTTTGGATCCCAGCGTTACAGATTTCTTTTCCGCCATTGGATCCCTCCACATCGGCTGGATCTTGGCTGCCGCAGGCGCCTGCGTGGTCAATTTTCTTCTTGAAGGCACGGCCGTCCATTGCATTATGCGGTTTGTCCATCCAAATTTCAGCCTTCGGAAATCCATCAAAAACGGAATCGTCGGCATCTATTACAGCGCCCTGACGCCGTTTTCTTCCGGCGGGCAGCCGGTACAGATCGTCTATATGAAAAAGGATGGCGTGCCGGTCGGCACCAGCACCAGCGTATTCTGCATCAAGTTCGTTATCTTTGAATCGGTGATCTGCCTGTTCTTCGTGTTTTCCCTGCTTTTCCGCGGGGTGGATTTTTTCACCAGCAATCCCGGCGTACTGCCGCTGACCTGCATCGGCTTTGCCGCCAATGCGCTGATTACCGGCATTGTGATCTTTGCGATGGTAAAGCAGGGGCCGCTTCTCTCTTTGACAACGCGGCTGGTGTGGTTTTTGCATAAGATCCATATCATCAAGCATCCGGAGCGCGCTGTGATCTCGCTGTCCAAAACGCTGGAGGAATTTCATCAGAGCGCCCAGGTGTTCAAGCACAGCACAAAGATGTTTTTAAGCACTGCATTTGTCATCTTTGTTCAGATGTTCGCTTATTTCTCCGTTACGTTTTTCATCTATAAGGCCTTCGGGCTGTCCGGCTATAATTTGTTTGAGATTGTGGCGCTTCAGTCTTTCCTGTATCTGACGGTTTCGTTCGTTCCGCTGCCGGGCGCTTCGGTAGCCAGCGAGGGCGGGTTTTATCTGTTCTTTGCCCAGGTATTCCCGGCCGAGCTCAAGTTTGTCACCATGATCCTTTGGAGATTCTTTACCTACTATGTCAATATCATCTTCGGCGCTTTGTTCGTGCTGGCGGATTCGCTGGTAAATGTATTCCGCGCCAGCAAGCAGGTCCCGGCGGAAACCGAGAAATAGCGCAATAAAAAAGCAGGAGCTCTCCTCCTGCTTTTTTATTGCGCGGATGCTTCTGTCTTTCTGGTGCAAGGCATGCCAATGCCCTGCTTTTCGCGCTTTTCTTTGCGCAATCATGTTGAAAACACAGGGGGATTGGGGTAAAATATGAGGAAAACAGTTTATAAATGCGAAATGAAAGGGAGTCATTGGCATGCAAACACATCTGGCGAACAGAATGGATGGCTTGAACGGCAGCGCGATCCGTGAAATCTTTAAGCTATTGGGCGATCCTTCCATCATTTCCTTTGCAGGAGGCAACCCCAGCGTAAAGAGCTTTCCTTCCGAGGAGTTGGCTGCGCTGTCCGCCCGGCTGCTGCAGGAAAAGGGCGATGTGCTTTTACAGTACGGCACTACGGAGGGCTATGCGCCGCTTAGAGAAAGCATCCTGTCTGTGCTGGAAGAACGCGGCATCCAAACGACGACAGATCATATCATCACGCTCACAGGCTCCAGCCAGGGGATCGAATTGTTTACCAAGATCCTCATCAATCCCGGCGATGTGATCCTGTGTGAATCGCCGACCTTCCTGGGGGCTCTGCAAACCTTTGCCAGCTACCAGGCTAAGGTCGTCGGCGTGCCGATGGATGAAGAGGGGATGGACGTTATACAGCTGGAAAAGGACATCCAAGCCTACCATCCCAAGTTCATCTATACTATCCCCACCTTCCAGAACCCCACCGGCGCCCAGCTTTCCCTCGCCCGGCGGCAGAAAATGGCGGAGCTGGCAGAGAAGTACGATGTGTATATCCTGGAGGATGACCCCTACGGCAGCCTTCGCTATGAGGGCGACGCACTGCCCAGCATCAAATCGTTTGATACCACTGGGCACGTGATGCATCTTATCAGCTTCAGCAAGACCGTTTCTCCCGGCCTGCGCGTAGGCGCCGCCATCGGCGATCCCGCCTTGCTGCGCCCCATGACAGTAGCCAAGCAGGGCATGGATACCCATACCAACAACCTGGCGCAGGCCATGGTGGATGCCTATATCCGCAGCGGCCGTTATTTTGAGCATATCAAGGAGATCATCCCGGCCTACCGAGAGCAGCTCCGGACCATGCTGGAGGGCTTCCGCTTTTTCCCGGACAGCTGCACACATACTGTGCCGCAGGGCGGCCTGTTCGTCTGGGCCGAGCTGCCGGAAGGCGTGGATACGCTGCCGCTGCTGGAAAAGGCCGTGGCTCGTAAGGTGGCCTATATTCCCGGCACACATTTCTATCCGGACGGCGGCCACGCAAACACGCTGCGCCTGAACTTTTCCGCCAGCGAGCCGGAACGCATTGCCCAGGGCATGCAGATCTTGGGCGGTCTACTAAAGGAAACCCTAAAATAACAGCACAAAAGGAGAAAATCGATGAATGTATACGACGTTTTGACGGAGAGGGGCTTTATCAAGCAGGTCAGCCATCCGGAGATCCGGGAGATCCTGGGCAGCCAATCCGTCACGTTTTACACGGGCTATGACCCCACCGCCGACAGCTGCCATGTCGGGCACTTTCTTCAGCTGATGGCGATGAGCCATTTGCAAAAGGCCGGGCACAAGCCGTTGATCCTCGTAGGAGGCGGCACAGGCGCCATCGGCGACCCCTCCGGGCGCAACGATATGCGCGTGATGATGACAAAGGACACCGTGGCGCATAATACCCAGGCGCTGAAAACCCAGATGGCACGGTTTTTGGATTTCTCCGATGCGCTGTCCAACAATGCCGAGATGGTGGACAATGCCGACTGGCTGCTGGGCTTGAATTATATCGATTTCCTGCGCGAAATCGGCGTACACTTTTCCGTCAACCGCATGCTGTCCGCCGAGTGCTATAAGAGCCGGCTGGCAGGCGGGCTGACCTTTTTGGAATTCAACTACATGCTGCTCCAGGCATATGATTTCCTGCATCTTTTCCGCACCAAGGGCGCGATTCTGGAGATGGGCGGCGACGACCAATGGAGCAATATCCTGGCAGGCGCCGATCTGATTCGCCGCGTAGAGGGCAAGGACGCCTTTGCTATGACCTTTACCCTCCTGACCAACGCCGACGGCACGAAAATGGGCAAAACACGGGCCGGCGCGCTTTGGCTGGACGCCAATAAGACCAGCCCGTATGATTTCTACCAATATTGGCGCAATGTAGAGGATGCCAGTGTAGAAAAGTGCCTGGCACTTTTGACCTATCTGCCGATGGATCAGGTACACGCCTTGGGCGCGTTGAAGGACCAGGAAATCAACAAGGCCAAAAAGGTATTGGCCTATGAGGTCACAAAATTGGTGCATGGGGAGGACGAGGCCAACAAGGCGGCTGAAGCGGCTGAAGCGCTCTTCGGCGGCGGCGGCAGCCTGGACAATATGCCTACCACCGTTCTTTCCGAGGAGCAGGCCGCCCAAGGCCTTCAGGTCGTAGACCTGCTCGTATTGAGCGGCCTTGCCAAGAGCCGCGGTGATGCGCGCCGCTTGGTAGACGGCGGGGGCGTATCGCTGGAGGATGTGAAGGTCTCCGACGTGTTTATGCCCATCGACCCTGACCGCCTAAAGGGCGGCGGCCTTGTCATCCGCAAGGGCAAAAAATCGTACCATCGTTTCCTGATGAAATGAACGGATACCGCACCATCGCCCAGGAGAGCGAGATAGAAATTATCATCAAAAAAAGCCGTTTCCTCGGCTATGCCTTTTTGGTATCCACTGCTGAAGAGGCCAATGAAAAGCTGACAGCGCTGAGAAAACAGCATTGGGATGCATCCCATCATTGCAGCGCCTATGTATTGGGGGCTGATAAGCAGCTGCAAAAATACAGCGACGACGGCGAGCCGCAGGGCACAGCCGGCATGCCTATCCTTCAGGTGCTCCATCACAAGGATGTTACCAATACCATGGTCGTCGTGGTCCGCTATTTCGGCGGCGTGCTGCTGGGGGCCGGCGGGCTGGTGCGCGCATACAGCGAAGCGGCCGCCAAAGCCTTGGAGGCCGCCGGGCTTTGCCAGTATGTCCCTGTGATCCGCTGGGGCTTTGCTGTGGACTATGCCCACTGGGCCAGGCTGGATCGCTTCCTGCAGGCCTCGGACATCCAGCTGGAACAGACGGACTATGGCGCGGAGGTCTGCTGCCGGGGCCTTTCCCGTGAACAAGCATGGGAGCCCTTTCGCCAAGCCTTGTATAATCATTGCGACGGGCGCGTGGAGATCCAGTTCGCTGAGCATGCCATTGCACCCTGGCCCATTGATTGATAGATTCGACCCATAAAGGGCCAACACGATTGAGGAGTGAAACGCTATGGAACTAACCATCCAAAGAGCAACTGCACTGAAAGAAAAACCACAGGATGAATCCAAGCTCGGTTTTGGCCAGATCTTTACCGACCATATGTTCATCATGAACTATACGGAGGGCCAAGGCTGGCATGACGCCCGCATTGTTCCCTACGGCGATTTTTCGTTGGATCCCGCTGCCATGGTGCTGCATTATGGCCAGGCCATTTTCGAGGGAATGAAGGCTTACCGCAATCCGAAGGGAAATATCCAACTGTTCCGCCCGATGGACAATCTGCGCCGCTTCAACCGCAGCGCCGAGCGCCTGTGTATCCCGGCCATCGACTGTGATTTTGTGCTGGATGCGCTGCAGCAGCTCATCCGCATGGAGCAGGATTGGGTGCCGCATACGGCCGGGACCAGCCTGTATATCCGCCCGTTTGCCGTGGCAACGGACGCGCATTTGGGCGTGCATGTGGCGCATAACTATCTCTTTGCCATCATCCTTTCGCCCGTTGGCGCTTACTATGCCGAGGGCTTGAAGCCTGTCCGCATTTTTGTAGAAAATGAATATGTGCGTTCCGTCCGCGGCGGCATGGGCTTTGCCAAGGCCGCCGGCAACTACGCCTGCAGCCTCATCGCCGACCATGAGGCACAGAAAAAGGGATGCGCGCAGGTGTTGTGGCTCGATGGGGTGGAGCGTACATACATTGAAGAAGTCGGCTCCATGAACATCATGTTCAAAATCGGCGGCAAGATCGTGACGCCGCCGCTGCGCGGCTCCATTTTGGCCGGTATTACGCGCGACAGCGTATTGAAGCTGGCCAAGCAGCTTGGCATCGAAGCAGAGGAACGCCCCATTTCCATCCAGGAAGTGTTCGATGCCCATGCCGACGGTACCCTGGAAGAAGTATTTGGTACCGGCACGGCCGCTGTCATCTCCCCGGTGGGCGCCCTGATCTGGGGCGGCCGCGAGATCGTCATCAACAACAACGAAATCGGCCCCACGGCCCAGCTGTTGTATAATACCTTGACCGGTATCCAGTACGGAACCGTAGAAGATAAGCAAAACTGGGTGCTTCCCCTGTAAAAGGAAAGGGATCGCCCGCTTTGCAAAACTGTACAGGAGGTGTGTTTCGTTGAAACGCAACCGAATCCATACTTTGGCTGTCATAATGCTGTGCTTGATGCTATGCTTTTCCATGCTGCCCATCCCGCTGGCATTTGCTGCCGATATTACCGTCTCCAATGTCTCTGTTTCGCCCTCTTCCCTTTCCGGCGGCGGCAACGTCACCGTAAAGGGGACCATCAAGAATACCGTCGGCGAGGATATTTCTCTTTCCGTTTCCTATGCCGAGGATGTGAAGGTAAACAAGGACTTAGCGGCGGGAGATTCTTATACCTTTTCCGTTACGTGCGGCGTATCCAGCAGCGACCTGGATTCCTCCAACACCTATGTGGTGGTGGATTGGTCCTCAGACAACCACAGCGGCTCCAAGCGTGTGAACTTCCAGGTATCGCGGGAGGAGGAAAAGGTCGCCCTGACCTTTACCCGCTCCATCAGCAAGACCACCATCAACGCCGGCGATTCCGTCAAGCTGACATACAACCTGAAAAATACCGGCACGGCGGATATCACCGGGCTCAGCATCACCGACCCTGCCGTATCGGACGGCGTGGCCTCCGGGCTTTCTCTTAAAGCAGGCGCCAGCAAAACGGTTTCCAAGACCATCAAGCCCAGCGAAACGGTAACGAGCACGCCCAAGGCCACCTTTACCGCCGGCGGCAGCAGTCACAGTAAGTCGGTGGAAAGCAAAAAAATCACCGTCAGCGGCGGGGACGCGAAGCTCTCCGTATCCGCCATTGTGGATAAGGCGCTCATCAATGCCGGCGATACTGTTACCTTCACCATTGCGCTGAGAAACGACAGCACGGTGGCGGTCAACAACATCACCGTTACAGACGACCAGGGCAATACAGTAAAATCCGGGCTGTCCATGGCGGCCTCTTCGGACAACGATACCAAGACGGAGACGTTTACCTATCAAACCACGCTCTCCTCTCCGCGTGCCGTCACCTTTAAGGTCAGCTATCCTTCCGGGGAGGGAACCAAAACCGTTACCAGCTCTCCCGTTGTGGTCAATATCAACGGCCAGCCGTTTCTCTCTGCTGCGCCGACCAACGTCTCTATTTCCGCCACGGCAGACCCTACCCTGCTGACCCTGCCCGGAGAGGTGACCTTCACCATCACGGTGGAAAACATCGGAGATGTTGCGCTTAAAGACGTTACCGTCAGCGAATCCCGTCTCGGTACGCTGGGCACCTTTGCGACCCTTGGCATTGGGGAAAAGCAAACCCTTACCAAGCAAACTACCGTCTCGGCTGCCGGAAACTATCTCTTCCAGGTAACCGCCGAGGATGGGGATGGCATGCAGTATTCCGCTTCGTCATCGACCATCTCGATCTCTTCCCCTACCGCTGCGGCGACGGATAATACCGTAAATCCCAGCGGCGGTGATTCGCTGAGTACGCTGTTTATCATCATGATCGTCATTGTCGTGCTTATTTTGATTGCAGGCATTACATTGGCTGTCCTCGTGATGCAGGAAAAACGCGCCAAGAAAAAAGGGCCTAAGGGAGGCCCACATCCTCCCAAGGGCGGCCCCGGGCCGCGCAGCCGTGCTGCTTCGCACAGCACAGACGGCCCGCCGCGCAGGCGTCCGCCGCAGGCGCCCTTGGATGACGATGAAGTCCCTCTCTTGGAAGAGGATCTTGATGAAGCGGCGCCTATGCCGCCGCGCAGAGCCAAAATGCCCACCATCGGAGAGGACGACGAGGATTCTGCGGCCGGCAGTGCCGCGCTCGGAGCCGCGGCTGGCATGATTGTCGGCGGGCAGGTTCGGGAAAACCAGAAATATTACCGAAGGGCCTCCTCTAAAGATGATGAAGAAATGACCAAGCCTTTCTCCAAAAAGGAGATCGAGCAGGCAAAGCTTCAGCTCCGTAGGCAGCGGCAGGCGGATTCCCGGCAGACGCCGCCCAGGCGCAGGCCGCCGGAAAGAGCAGAAGGGCCGCAGACAGCCGCCAAACAGCCGCTCAGGCGCAGGCCGGAAGACTCGCAGCCTCGCCCGCAGGCAAAGCGTCCGGCTCCGGCGAACCGCTATGCGCAGGATGAAGAGGAATTCTTCTCACGCAGGCAGCAGCCAAAGCGCAGGCCGCCGCGGGAGGAGGATTCAGAGTTTCGGCCGCGCCCCCGCCGCAGGCCAGACAATGACCCGGGGTATGGGCCCAGCAATCCCAAGCGGCGCAAGCACTGAGCGCAAAACAGCCAGATGCCCCGTTAGCAAATCCTGCTTCGGGGCATCTTTTCATACGGATTTTTTGCAGGAAGACTTTGCCGCTCGCTTTCAGGCGTCTGCGAACTTTCTTTGTAAAAAGCTTTTCTCTGTTCTCATTTCAAGGTATAATATGGATTAATGGAACAAGTACAATTTTCGGGGTTTACCCCAAAGACATTTGAATTTTTCATGAAGATTGGGTTTGAAAACACGCCCCGGCACTTTGAATCGCTGCGCAGCGAGTTCAACGAGGTCGTACTGGCCCCGTTAAAGCAGTTGTCGCTCGGCGTTTCCCCTACGCTGGCAAAGATTGACGGGCGGCTGGATCTGCGGCCTGTTATGGGGGGGACTCTTTCCCGGATTCGCCGCGATACCCGGTTCAGTAAAAACAAGGCGCCTTACCGCACGAAGATGTGGCTGAAATTCATCACAAAAGATCCTGGTATGCGCCTGGCCTTTTATTTTGACCTGGATCCTGCCGGCTGTGTGTTTGGCCTGGGGACAAGCCATAGTACGCCCCAGGAAATGACGGAAAAGCGCCGTTATTTTTTAGCGCATGCCCGCCAGGCCCGCCAAATGATCGAGCAGTATACGTCGCTTGGGTTTTCCCTGGGAGGGCCGTGCTATAAGCGCCCGCCGCAGGTCAGCAGCGATCCCGTATTGATGGAGCTTTTGGCCCGTAAATATTTTTTCTTTGAAAAGCCCGTCTCCATAGAGACCGTTTATGCGCCCTCCCTTGTCGATACCTTGGCAGAGGGGTATATACAGTTGGCTGATTTTTACCATTTTTTCAACAAACAATCATAAGGAGGATTTTTTGATGCAATCTTTAGACAATCTTTGCGCTAACGCCATTCGCGTTGTATCTGCTGACGCCATTCAGCGCGCCAACAGCGGCCACCCCGGTATGGTCATGGGGGCCGCGCCGATGGGCTATGCGCTTTACAGTAAACATATGATCATCGATCCCAAGCACCCGGATTGGCAAAACCGCGACCGCTTTGTGTTGTCTGCCGGCCATGGCAGCATGCTGCTGTATTCCCTGCTGCATCTGTTTGGCTTTGGCCTGACAATGGAGGATCTAAAGGCCTTCCGTCAATGGGGCAGCCCCACGGCTGGGCATCCTGAATACGGCCATGCAGCCGGTATCGAAGCCACCACCGGGCCGCTGGGCCAGGGCGTATGTATGGCCGTTGGCATGGCGATGGCAGAAGCCCACTTGGCAGCCAAGTTCAACAAAGAAGGGTTCCCGGTTGTTGATCACTATACCTATGCGCTGGTAGGAGACGGCTGCCTGCAGGAGGGCATCTCCTCCGAGGCTTGTTCCTTTGCCGGCACGCAGAAGCTGGATAAGCTCATCGTCCTGTACGACCGCAACCGCATCACCATTGAGGGCGATACCTCTGTGACCTTCAGCGAGGATGTGGCGGCCCGGTACCGCGCCTATGGCTGGCATACCATTGATCACGTAAACGGCGATGATATCGACGCCATTGCAGACGCCATCGGCCAAGCCAAACAGGCCGGCAAGCCCACGCTCATTTTGGTGGATACCAAGATTGCCCGCAGCACGCCGCTGGAAGGCAGCGAAAAATCCCACGGATCGCCGTTGGGGGCGGACAATGTGGCCGCGCTCCGCAAGGCCGTTGAATGGCCGCTGGAAGAGCCTTTTGCAATTCCGCAGGAGGTGTATGACCACTGCGCCAAAGCCATGGAGAAGGGCGCTCAGGCCTATGAGAAGTGGGTCTCTATGATGGATGGCTATAAAGCACAGTATCCCGACTGCTATCAAGCCTATGAGGAGGCCTTTGCCAAGGGCATGCCGGTTGGGGTAGATGTCGAAAAGCTGATGGAGGTAGACGATACACCCATCGCATCCCGTGTTGCTTCCGGCAATGTGCTCAATCAGCTCAAGGATATGGTGCCCAATCTATTCGGCGGCAGCGCTGACCTCGGCCCCTCCAACAACTCCGTTTTGAAGGGAGAAGCCTGGTTCTCTCCGGAATGCCGCGAGGGGCGCAATATCCACTTTGGCATTCGTGAATTTGCCATGGCGGCCATGTGCAATGGCATGGCGCTGCATGGCGGCGTGCGTCCGTTCTGCGCAACCTTCTTCGTCTTTAGCGACTATATGCGCAACGCCATCCGTCTCAGTGCGCTGATGCAGACCAATGTTATGTATGTTTTGACGCACGACAGCATCAGCGTCGGGGAGGACGGGCCTACGCATGAGCCCATCGAACAACTGGCATCCTTCCGTGCCATGCCCGGCTGCACGACCTTCCGCCCCGCCGACGCGCGCGAAACGGCCGCCAGCTATCTCTATGCGCTGGGCAACCCCGGGCCTACGCTGTTTGCACTCAGCCGTACCAACCTGCCGCTGCTGGAGGGCACCGGCCTGGAGGTGGCCAAGGGTGGCTATGTGCTTCAAGACTGTGAAGGAACGCCGGATGTCATCCTGATGGGCAGCGGCTCTGAGCTGCAGCTGTGCGTAGAGGCTGCCAAGGCACTGTCCGGCGAAGGCAAAAAGGTGCGCGTTGTCAGTATGCCCAGCATGGAGC
Organism: uncultured Bacillota bacterium; assembly: GCA_905208455.1. Classification (GTDB taxonomy): domain Bacteria; phylum Bacillota; class Clostridia; order Christensenellales; family QAND01; genus UMGS1975. The sequence continues at coordinate 23,054 of CAJLPK010000007.1, read as the reverse complement.
TGTTCCTGCGCCAAGGGCCTGCCTACCGCGATGCTGTGCTGCCCCCGGCCGTAAAAGCCCGCGTAGCCGTAGAGGCCGGCAGCAGCTTTGGCTGGCGTGAGGTCATTGGAGACGCTGGCGAAGCCGTTTGTATCGATCATTTCGGCGCCAGTGCGCCGGGCGGCGTCCTGTTTGAAAAATTCGGGTTTACCGTGGAAAATATCGTGGCCAAGGCCAAGGCATCCATGGCAAAATAACCAAATCTTAGACCCATTCAGAGGCCGTGTTGGTACGCGGCCTCTTTTCCGCTTAGGAGGGATTTGATGGATTGGTGGATCTATCTGCTTTTGGCGCTCAGCGCCGCCAGCCTTATCGTTGGCCTTGTTGCGCTTTCCAAGGCAGGGAAACCGAAATCGGATGGCTCATTGGAGCGTATGCAGCGCGACCTGCAGCAGGAGCTGCGCCTTTCGCGCCAGGAAACCTCGCAGTCCGTGCAAAGCTCTGTCAAAAATTTATCCGAACTGCTCGCCGCTTCTCAATCGCAGTCCTCAGCACTGCAGGATAAGCGTTTAGCAGAACTGAATCTGCAAATTACCCAGCGCAACGATACCTTGCAGCGCACCATGGACAACGGCCTGAAGCTTATGGACGACCGCGTGGCTCGGCTGACTGTGCAAACCGAGCAGCAGCTGGAGCAAATGCGGCAGACCATGGAGCACCGCATCCGTACCATGCAGGAGGATAACAGCCAAAAATTAGAGCAAATGCGCGCCACAGTCGATGAAAAGCTGCAAAAAACGCTGGAAGACCGTATCGGGCAGTCGTTCCGCCTGGTCAACGACAGGCTGGAGCAGGTCTATAAGGGTCTAGGGGAAATGCAGACGCTTGCCAGCGGCGTAGGCGATCTGAAAAAGGTGCTTTCCAATGTAAAGACGCGCGGCATCGTAGGAGAAATTCAGCTTGGCTCCATCCTGGATCAAATTTTGACGCCGGAGCAGTACGAGACCAATGTCGCTACCAGGCACGGCTCTTCTGAACGCGTGGAATATGCGGTCAAGTTTCCCGGCGATGAGGAGGGGGGCTTTGTTTACCTTCCTGTCGACGCCAAGTTCCCTGCCGATGCTTATGCCCAGCTTCAGGACGCTTATGATACGGGCGACAGCACGGCCATTGCCGAGGCAGGCAAGCATTTGGACCGTACCATCCGCTCGTTTGCCAAGGACATTGCTACCAAATATATCGACCCGCCGTATACAACGGATTTTGCCATTATGTTCCTTCCCTTTGAGGGGCTTTATGCAGAAGTTGTACGCCGGGGGCTTGTCGAAGCCCTGCAGCGGGATTATCATATCAATATCGCCGGCCCCACGACCATGAGCGCTATCCTAAACAGCCTGCAAATGGGCTTCCGCACGCTGGCCATCCAAAAGCATACCAGCGAGGTGTGGAAGATCCTGGGCGCTGTCAAAACCGAATTTAACAAATTCGGGGATGCTCTGGCCGCCACGCAAAAGCAGCTGGAAACAGCCTCCAGTAAGCTGGAAACCCTCGTCGGGACACGCACCAGGCAGATCCAGCGCAAGCTGAGCCGGATAGACAGCCTGCCGGAGCTGCAAAGCCAGCAGATTTTGTCCTTAGAGGCGATAGACGCCTTTGACGCAAACGATTCCACGGAGGAAGAAAAGCCATGAATACACAGCCTCGCATTGACGTTGTGGGTAAGATCGGCTCTATGGCCCTGATCCGTCCCGAAGATCATGACATCGACTATAACATTTTCTCCCGCCTGGGGCATGCCCTGCACCCCGGCATGATCTGGGTATCCTCCGGCGCAACGGAGATTGGCCGCCTGGACTATCTGCGCCGCCATGGCTGCGAGCTTGAAGGCTCTATGGACGATGTAAAAACCGACTATGCTGCGCAGGGGCAAGCCATCCTAATGGAAAACTATCGCCGTTTTATCGACCCGAAGTATTCCGTCCGCCAGGTGCTGGTAGAGCACCAGCACTTCAACGACCCGGTAAAACGGGCGCACCTGCAAGGCCTGTTTTTCCGGGCTGCCAAGCAGAACGCCATTCCCATCGTCAATTACAACGACCCTGTCTCCTTTACGGAAAACCGCAAGATGGAGCTGAGCGTTCTCAAACAACAGCACACGGATGTGGTGGAGTGTATAGACAACGATGAGACGGCCGCCGTCATTGCAGAGGCCGTGCATGCCCGCACCCTGCTGTTGATGACAGGCGTGGACGGTATCTATGCCGACCCCGGCGATCCCTCCACGCTGATCCGTTCCATTACCGCCAAAACGCCGGAACAGCTCATTGCCAAGGTACGCGAAATGCAGAGCCACTGTGTCGGCGCCAGCAGACCCGGCGCCAATGGCGCCAAGTCGAAGCTTGAATTTGCCCTGAAATCCGCATTATCCGGTACGCATGTCATCATAGGCCATGCCAAACACCATCTCAGCGATTTGCTGGCAGAGACTGTGCCCTGCACCATCGTAGGATTGGAATAGATCCCCGCTTGCTTCCCTATAATTCCTATGGCATAATAGGGATATGGCAAGGAGGGATTGGATGAAGATTTCGACCAAAGGCCGCTATGCGCTGCGGCTTATGCTGGAATTGGCTCTGCACGATGCCAACCAATGGGTATCCGTCAAGGAGATTGCCAAAAATCAGGAAATATCCGGCAAATATTTAGAACAGATCATCACCCAGCTGCACCGGGCGATGCTGGTGCAAAGCGTCCGCGGCGCACAGGGCGGGTATCGTCTGGCTATAAAGCCTGAAGAAATCACAGTAGGCATGGTGCTTCGGGCCGTAGAGGGGGAGCTTGCGCCTGTCTCCTGTTTGGAGGGGGAAAACCGCTGTTCCCGCCAGGAAACCTGTGTTACTTTAGAGGTTTGGCAAAAGATACAGGAGGCTATCTCCTCCGTTGTAGACCATCTTACGCTCTGGGATCTTGTATGCCGATACAATGAAAAGCAATCTGAGAACGAAAATATATGCTGAAAAAACCGCTTTCGCGGTTTTTTCTTTTGTTGGTTGCGTTCCTCTCATTTCTCTGATAGAGTGGTAGTAACACACTTGTTTGTATGAGGGAGGGGATCAAGTGTCTTTTTTTGGCTTTGAGGATCGTTCTTTTTACAGCACATTGCGCAAGCTTGCCATTCCGATGATGCTCCAGCAGTTGGTTGCCAGTTCTATGACCATGGTGGACAACCTCATGATCGGCTCTTTGGGAGACAACGCCCTGGCCGCTTTGATGCAGGCCAGCCAGGTTACGTTCGTTTTCCTGATCTTTATCTTTGGGATCACCAGCGCTACCACAGCGCTGACCTCTCAGTTTTGGGGCAGCCAGGATCTGCCGAGCATCCGGCGCACCTTTGGCTTATCCCTAATCTGCGGACAAATCATCGGCTGGGCCTTCTGTGTTTTGTGCGCTTTGACACCCAAGACCTTTCTCCTTCTGTTTACCAGCGATCCGGAGGTGCTGCATCTCGGCGCACAGTACCTTTCCATCGTTTGCTTCTCCTATCCTTTTATTGGAGCAGGGTTTATGCTGGGCGCTGTCATGCGCGGCACAGGCGATGTAAAGTTTCCCATGGCAACAGCATTGACAGGCCTTGGCGTCAATGTGGTTTTTAACTATATTTTGATCTACGGAAAGCTCGGCCTGCCCGCCTTGGGCATCCAGGGGGCCGCCATCGCTTCTATGCTGAGCCAAATCGTGGACTGTACGCTGTTGTTTACCATCCGGAAGGTGCGCCATTTCCCAGCCTTGGATAAAAAAATCCCCATCTTTCCCATACCAAAGGCCCATATCAAAAAATATTTTGGCCTTGCGGTGCCCGTTTTTCTCAATGAAAGCTTTTGGAGCATGGCCCAGTTTACCGTTATGCTGTGCTATGCCAGGATCGGCACCCAGATGTCGGCAGCAACGGGCATTTTCAATTCCTTTGATAAGATGGGATATGTCATTTTTGTTGGGCTCAGCAATGCATGCGCTGTGCAGTGCGGGCGGGTCATTGGAGAGGGGAACCTCAAAAAGGCTCAGACCTATGCCACACGTTATATGCATATCATCCCCTTCATCGCCATCGGCGTTGCCATTGTGCTGAATATCGCGGCTCCCTTTATCATGCACCTGTATGACGCCAGCCCGGATGTCATTGCCATTTCGCTGAATATCATCCGCATCTATGGCTGTATGCTGCCTATCCTGATGATCAATAACCTCATCGTCGTGGGCATTCTGCGCAGCGGCGGCGATGCGCGTTTCTCATTGTTTTTGGATGCCGGCTTCCAGTGGACCTTGATTCTCATTCCCGTTGCCCTGGCTGCATTTGTACTGCATATTCCCGCCATGTGGGTCTATGCTTTTACGGCGCCGGGGGAGATCATCAAGTTCTTTGTCGGCAGGCGGCGGGTGCGCAGCGGAGCCTGGATTCACACCCTTACCTATGAAGCAAACGTATAGCCGCCCTTTTCAGTGCGCAAAAGGCACGGATCAGTCCCGTGCCTTTTCCCTTTCCTGCCGCTTGCTCAAGAGCTTTCGATAGGTGTATTCCATCCCAATCGCCCCCAAAGGGGCTGTGATTAGAATCGCTGCTGCCGCGACCGTCAGAACCATCTGCCCGCAAGCAAGCCCCATCGCCAGCGGCACTGAGCCAATGGCCGCTTGCACTGTTGCCTTCGGCAGATAGGCAATCATGCAAAACAGCCGTTCTTTTTGGGAAAGCGCCGTCCCTATCAGGCAAAGCGCAACGCCTGCAGTCCGAAATACCAAGGCCAGCAAAATCAGTGCAACCACGCCGATGCCTGCAGCGGACGTATAGGAAATATCCACCGCTGCACCCACCAGCACAAACAAAATCGGCTCAGCGGCCAGCCATAGCTTTGAAAACTTTTGCGATAGATCCTGCCCTACCTTTTGCGGCGTTTGCCTCTGTACCATCACCGCCATGCTCATGACGCCCAATAAGCCGCTGATTGGGACTGTGCCTTCCAGCCAGTTTTCCAGGCTCACCAACAAAAATGCACAGGCCAGAAGTATCAGCCCTTTCCTCGTTCCCTGCATGTCTTGCTGCCTTTTCCTCTGCCTATCAAAGAGCTTTGCCAGTCCTATGCCCAGAATTAGGCCGGAAAGTATGCCCAGCCCAATGGAAACCGGGATAGAAAAAAGGCTGATTGCCGAAAAGCGGCCGCCCTGCGCCAAACGGGTACATGTCGTAAACAGCACAATGACAAATACATCATCCATAGAAGCGCCTGCCAGAATCATTTGCGGGATCCCCTTATCGACGCCATAGCCCTCCTCTGTCAGCGCAACCATTTTCGGTACCACCACAGCGGGCGATACCGCCGCTAGGACTGTTCCCATCACTGCCGCCTCTATGTATGACAGCCCCAAAAGTATCGGCGCCAGAAAAACAAACCCTACAATTTCACAGCCGGCCGGCACAAAGCTCATGAGCAATGCCGGCCGCCCTACCTGCTTTAATCTTGCCAAATCCAAGGACAGCCCCGCCTTGAGCAAGATAATGATCAGCGCTGCCTGCCTTAGGTCTGCTGAAACGCCCAGGATAGAGGCATCCAAAAGACCCAATGCATGCGGGCCTATTATCATGCCCGCCAATAGCATGCCGACAATACGCGGAAGCCCTATCCTATCGCATACGGCAGCGCATACAAAGCCGCCCAAAAAAATCATGGCCAAAGAAAATAACATATTTTACCCCCTTCTGCAGGAAACAAAAAAAGCCAATGCTCCTGCTAAAATTGCAGAAGTCATCAGCTGTTAAGCGGTTTCGGTTGCCCGAGGGAGTACTTCATTCCCTATCATTTTTCATTATATTATACTATGTCTGCTGTCAAAACACAAGTCCATTGAGTATGGCTTTCGGCTGGTATACCGAAAGCCATCTCATCAGACCTCTTATACGTTCGCTCTTACTCCCGCTTCAGGGGGGCCGCTTACGTCTATCCTTTCGCATTCAATACGTTCACAGCTTAGCAGCATTTACCTGCTGGCTCTGCTTTCGGCCCAGCCTAGAGACATGCCCCGCCAATCGCTGTGCACCTTTCATCCGCGTCTTTGCGCCGTGGTCAATCCGTCCACTCGCTTCTGTGCTCCTCCGCCCAGGCCCAGAATTTTTTGGCCTGCGAGGCCAGCATGGCCGGCGTATCCAAATGGTACGGACACCGGCTGGCGCACTGCCCGCAATGGATACAATTCTCTACCAGCTTTTGTTCATCCCTGTATTTTTTGGTCAAAAACTGCTGATATGGAGAACGTGTTGCCAATAGGTGGATTCTCCCCGCCGTTGGAATATTGATGCCCTGCGGGCACGGCATACAATATCCACAGGACCGGCAAAATTCTCCTGCCAGTTCTTTTCTGTCCTTTGCAATGACCTGGCGCATCTCATCGTCCATCTCCGGCGGGTTCGTATCCAGCGCAATGAATTCATCCAGCTCCCATTCGTGCTGGATCCCGAAAATCGGCACCACATTATCATACTGCCGAATAAAGGCAAAAGCCGCCGTTACATTGCCTACTAGGCCGCCGGACAGCGCCTTCATCGCAATAAAGCCCATATCTTTTTCCTTACAGCGGCGCAGCAAATCATCCTCCACCTCACCCGACAAATAAGAAAACGGAAACTGCAGCGTTTCAAACACCCCGGATTCAATGGCCTCTACTGCCATCTTGGGGGAATGATTGGTAATGCCGATATGCCTTACATATCCCTTTTTCTTCAATTCCAAAAGCCCGGCCAGCGGCCCATCCGGGTCCTCATAATCCAACGAAGAGGGATTATGAAGCTGATAAAGGTCAAAATAATCCGATTGGATGTTTCTAAGGCCCTGCATACAATGGTCGATGACCTCCTGCTTGGTCTTTCCCATGGATTTAGAGGAAATGATGACCTCCTTGCGCACATCCGAAAAAGCAGCGCCCAGCTTTTCCTCGCTGTCCGTATAAAACCTTGCGGTATCATAATAATTGATTCCCGCATCAAATGCCTTGCGTAAGATCCGTATGGCAGTGGGAAAATCATCCCGCTGGATGGGCAAAGCGCCAAACGATGTTTTTGTGACCATCAGTTCTGTTTTTCCAAGCCTCATTTTTTCCAAAGTAACTCATTCCTTTTCAAAAGAAGTCTTTCAAAATGCCTAAAACAACAGTATTATTTTACCATAGAGGAAACAAAAAGCCAAACTACCGTGTAATATGGTATACTATATGTGCCTTTTCAAAGGAGGAATTTTATGCCAGTTGTCTCCATTCCCTATGGCACAGGCCATATCCGCTGCTCTATCCCCGAGGATCGGTTTGCCGGTATCTTACAGGCAAAACCCCAGCCCTTCATGGCTTTGTCAGCACAGCAGCAGCTCGTGCGCCAGGCATTGGACCATCCCATCGGCAGTCCGCGCCTTTCTGCCCTGTGCCAAGGAAAACAGCATATTCTTATCATTACAAGCGACCATACACGCCCTATGCCCAGCCGGATCACCCTGCCTTTGCTGCTGGAGGAGGTACGCCGCGGCAGCCCCCAGGCAGAGATCCATATTCTGGTTGCCACTGGATTTCACCGCCCAACGACCCAGGCAGAGCTGCTGGACCGCTTTGGGCCGGACATATGCGCCCAAGAGAAAATTTTCGTGCATAACGCTAGGGATACGCAGCGTATGCGCTGCTTTGGTGCGCTGCCCTCTGGCGGCGCCTTGTGGCTGAATGAGCAGGCTGCTTGGGCTGATCTCATTTTGTCCGAAGGATTTATTGAGCCGCATTTTTTTGCCGGCTATTCCGGCGGGCGCAAGAGCATTTTGCCCGGTATCGCCTCCCAGGAAACGGTTTTTTACAATCACAACGCGGAATTTATCCACCACCCCTGCGCCCATAGCGGATCGTTACAGGGCAATCCGCTGCACGAGGATATGCTGTATGCAGCCCGCCAGGCGAATCTGCAATTTATTTTGAACGTATGCTTGAATGAACAAAAACAAATCGTACGCGCCTTTGCCGGGCATTTTGAGCAGGCCCATGCAGCCGGCTGCACCTATGTCCGGTCCCAGGCGCAGGCGCCAGCCCGGCAGGCAGATATCGTCATCACCGGCAACGGCGGCGCGCCGCTGGATCTGAATATCTATCAATCCGTCAAATGTATGAGCGGGGCTGAAGCGTGCGTGCGCCCCGGCGGCGTCATCCTTGCGCTTTGCTCATGCTATGATGGGCATGGCAGCCAGGGATTTTATGAGCTTTTCCAACGGTACAAGAAACCAGAGGCATTGACCCAGGCCCTTTTGCAGCGGGGCCGCGGGCAGACCCAAGCCGATCAGTGGCAGGCGCAGATCTTGGCCCGTATCCTGCAAAAAGCCCATGTGATCCTGGTCACCGATCAATGCGAGCCTGCGCTCGTGGAAGCGTTTGGTCTGCGCCACGCTTTCTCTTTCCCGGAGGCGCTCGCAGCAGCAGACGCATTGGCTGGGCCGCAAAGCCGCATTTTATGTATCCCCAACGGAGTAGAGCTGATCACGCAGTAATCCGCTGCGTCCATCATATTTTAAGGAGGTCGTTTCCATGATTTTACGAGAAGAACGGGAATTGGTTCGGGCCTATGGCGTCAAGATGCTGGAAAAAAGGCTTACAACGGGGACTGCCGGCAACATCAGCGTATTCAATCGTAAAGAGGGCTTATACGCAATGAGCCCCTCTTCGATGGATTACCATGAGATTACGGCAGAGGACGTCGTGGTCATTGACCTGGAAGGCCGTATCGTGGAAGGTACACGGCGCCCCTCTATCGAGCATGTCATGCACCGCAGCTATTACAAAGGGCGGACAGACATTGATGCCGTGGTACATACCCATTCCCCCTACGCCACCGCTGCATCCTGCTTGGGCAAGCCGTTGCCTGCCGTCCATTTTATGCTGTCGCTCTGCGGTGCCTACGAGCTTCCCTGCGCAAAGTTTGCGCCGCCCGGAACGGAAGAATTGGCGGAAATCACCTATCAGGCCATGCAGGGGTACAAGGCGGTTCTTCTTCAAAATCATGGGCTCATTGCAGGGGCTGAGACCATTGATAAGGCCATGTATATTGCAGAGGAAATGGAGTCCATGGCACAGTTGTATTTCCTCGCCAAAGGCATGGGGGATCCCGTCATTTTAACGGCGGCGGATATGAATGGAAAGGCGATCGGCTAATGGCAAAACAGAAAATTAAATTGGCGCTCTCCAGCGCTGTTACAGATCCTTATTTTTCTCAGCTCCAGGCGTTATGCGATATTACCACCGTAGGACGCCCGGCGCTGGGCGGCAAAAAGCCCACAGAGGAAGAGCTGCTCACACAATGCCTGGGCCATGAGATCGTATACATCAGCGACGAGGTCGTAACCGCCCGCTGTATCCAGGCCTGGCAGCAAAGCGGTATGAAATTGCTGGGCTGCGGGCGGGGCACGCCGGTGAATGTGGATTGGAAAGCCATCCACCAGGCTGGGATTCCGCTGGTATATACACCAGGCCGCAATGCCAATTCCGTTTCAGAATTCTTTTTTGGATTGCTGATCGGCCTGGTGCGCCGCATCGCGGCGGATGCGCACGCGCTGCGCAGCGGCCGTTATCTCGGCCCCGCCAAGGACGATGTGCTTGTGCTGGACCCGCAGCAGGATGTCGTCTGGTTCATGCCGGACGGCAGCAGCCCCATGCACGATTTCGGCGGCGGGTTCGAGCTATACGGGCGTACGCTGGGGCTCATCGGGTTCGGCGCCATCGGCCGGCGCGTGGGGCACACTGCCAAGGAAGGCTTTGGCATGAAAGTCAAGGTCTACGATCCCTACTGCCCTGCTGAGGTCATAGAAGGCTGCGGCTGTGAGAAAGCCTCGTTGGAAGAAACGCTTTCTGCCTCGGATGTCGTATCCATTCATCTGCCTGTCAACGATGAAACACGCGGCATCGTCGATGCCTCTTGGTTTGCACAAATGAAATCCACCGCTGTTTTTATCAACACCGCGCGGGCCGCTGTGGTCGATCAAAGGGCGTTGATAGAGGCACTGGATGCAAAGCGTATTGCCGGCGCTGCGATGGATGTCATGTGGCAGGAGCCCGCTCCTGAGAACCATCCGCTTTTGCATCGGGACAATGTGCTCATTACTTCGCACTTGGCAGGGATGAGCTGTGATGTGGACAGATGGCAAAGTGAAATGATCTTTGATGAGATCCAGCGATACGCCAACGGCCAGCCCCCGCTCCGCGTATGGACGCGCACTCAATAGCGGCAAAATAAAAAAGCACAGGCCATAGCGCCTGTGCTTTTCCATTGCTTAATAATTTTTCGCCGGGAGCTGGAAGAAGGATTTCGGATGCTCGCAAACCGGACATACCTCAGGCGCCTTTAGCCCCTTGTGAATGTGTCCGCAGTTGCGGCACTGCCAATATACCTCTCCGTCACGCACAAAGACCGTATTATTCTCAATATTTGCCAAGAGCTTCAAATAGCGCTCCTCATGTTCTTTTTCAATCTTGCCAACCGCTTCAAACAAATAGGCAATCTTATCAAAGCCCTCTTCCCTGGCAGTCTTTGCAAAGCCTGCATACATATCGGTCCATTCATAATTTTCGCCAGCGGCTGCATCCTTTAGGTTTTCCATGGTATCCGGCATACCATCGTGCAGCAGCTTGAACCAGATCTTGGCATGCTCTTTTTCGTTTTCCGCAGTCTCCAGGAATAGGCCGGCAATCTGTTCATAGCCATCTTTTTTAGCCTTGGACGCATAATAGGTGTATTTGTTGCGCGCTTGGGACTCGCCCGCAAATGCTGCCAACAGGTTAGCTTCGGTCTGACTACCCTTTAATTCTTTCATGACATATCCTCTTTTCTTTATGAATTTGAGCCTTAGCCCTAAATAGTAACAATTCTTATTATTGTATTTTTATTATAGAAGCTTTCTCTTTCTCTGTCAAGTAATTTTTCCAGTATTTCCAGCTCTCTCTGCACAAAATCGCAATAGCTGTGCCTGGGAGACTTGCTGTATTTTGGGCAATGGCTCTGTCCCTGCACAAAGGGCTGCCTTATAGCCCGGAATCGGTGTGCAAAGGCAAAACCTTACTCCCTGTATACTGGTTTGTATTTGTCCCGGGCTGCACTCATACGCCATAAAGGAACGCATGCTCTGGCCAAGCCCCTTGCCATTCCATTTCAGATAGCTTTCCTTCAGTGCCCAAATCTCCGTAAAAGCATCTGCGCGCCGCGTCTGTTCCTTCTCCCAAAGCCACCGCAGCTCTTCCTCCGTACATACACGCTGTGCCAGCGGCCTTGCAATGTGCGCTTTTGTTTTTTGTATATCTGTGCCGAGAAAAGGCCTGCCAACAGCACAAACCGCCATACAGCCGCTATGCGAAAGGTTTGCATCTATTTCCGGATATTCCGGCAGATACGGCCTGCCTTGTTTTGTTGTTTGCCATCGCTGCTTTGGCATCAGCCCATACTGCTTGTATAAGGCATAGCTTCGCATCGCATATGCCAATAGCCGAATATCTCCTTGCCGCCCGTCCAGCTTTTTGCCAACCGCCAATGCCATCTTCAGCGCATTTTTTTGCTCGTCCGTCAAAGGCTTTTCCAGCCTTGTCCAATACCAGGCGGAAATACCCCGCTTGTCTCTTTCTTTCTCTTCCATCATATCCTGTCCGCTTTGCCAGACCGCTTGCGTATCCTGCCTATTCAGCGATCTTTTCTTTTGTATGCCGATCCGTCAGCCTTTTATCCCCGCATACCTTCATAGCATTTACCATAGGTGAAAGAATATACTTTTTTTGTCATGCTTTGCCTTCTCGCTCATTACAATATACAAAGACACAATAAGGGGATTTGTAAATGGGAACCATCGAACTACTTTTTTTGGGGCTCGGCCTAAGCATGGATGCTGCCGCTGTATCCATCTCCAATACGCTGGCCTATCCGCACCTAACATGGCCTACGAAGCTGCGCATGCCTTTGCTTTTTGGCCTCTTCCAAGGGCTGATGCCTGCCCTGGGCTATTTGGCCAGCGGCTTGTTTGCGGTATTTATCGATGCTTATGCAGGATCCGTCACCTTTTTTATCTTGTGTTTTATCGGGGGAAAAATGATCATAGATATTTTCTATCCAAAAGATGGGCCTATCTCCGTTCCCCGGTTCACCTGGCTTCAGGGATGCCTTCAGGCTGTTGCCACCAGCCTGGACGCCTTTGCCGTGGGCATCAGTCTCCGGGCCTGTTCTGTCCCGCTGGGCACGGCCTGTCCCATCATTGCATTCGTGACCTTTATCTGCTGTACGATCTCCCTTTTTCTTGGAGAGCGCTTCGCCTCTTTCCTAGGCAATAAGGCCGCTGTTTTAGGGGGCCTATTGCTCATCGCCCTCGGCCTCAAGGCCCTTTTTTAACAGAGGGAATCTAAAAGGTCTAACAGCGCTTTCGGTTCATCAATGATATAATCGGCCCCTTTTTCCATCAAAACGCTGCGGTCGCGGAAGCCCCAGGTCACGCCTACGCATATCAGCCCTGTATTTTTGGCAGTTTCCACATCCACCTCAGAATCCCCTACGTAAAGGGCCTCTTCTCTCTTGCATCCCATTTGGCGCAGCGCCAGCAGCGGGCCATCCGGCGCGGGCTTCTTTTTTACCGTTTCGCTTTCTCCAATGGCCACATCAATATACCCCTGGAACTGCTCCTTGCAAAGCTGTTTAACAGCCGCATCAAATTTATTGGATGACACTGCCATTTGAATGCCTCGCTGCTTAAGCGTTTTTAGCAACGGCATAATCCCCGGATAAGGCGCCGTTTTATGGTTCATATTGGCCGCATAGTGTGCTCTAAATATTTCCAAACAGCGCACCTCTGCCGGCTGGGGCGTTCCCCCGGGCACAGCGCGGTGTACCAGATTCGCAACCCCATTCCCCACAAAGGCACGGATCTCCTGTCTGCTCCGCTGCGGGAATCCTTCCGCATGCAATGCGTAGTTTACGCTGTCCATCAGGTCATCCAATGTATCCAGCAGCGTGCCGTCCAAATCAAACAAAATGCCATTCATGGCACTGCCCTCCGTTTTCTTTTATTGTACGAAGATTTTCTTTTTTTGCCAAGCCCTTTTCCTTAAAATAGCGCATTCCATGTTTCCGGGCCTACAACGCCGTCAGCCTCTATCTGTACAGCAGCTTGAAAAGTACGGACGGCGCTGCAAGTCTTGGGCCCATAGCACCCATCCGGCGCATCTCCAAGAAACCCTTGGCGTGCCAATTTTTGCTGTACCGCCCAAACATCCAACCCTTGCATACAGGGCGTCTGAAGGCAAAGGCTCCGTGCAAAAACCATATATTGAGAGCTAAGCCTTGCCTGCGGGCCAAACAATGCGCGCCAAGTAGCTGCGTCCAGTTTCCCGGACATTGGGAGCCTTGCCCATTCCTGGAACTGCAAAACTGCCTTTTGGGTGCGCGGCCCATAGCATCCATTCTGGCATCCATGGTAGAGCCCAAAAGCCCGCAGCCTTTGCTGCAGCATTTTGACGCGGCAAGCCCTCTCCCTTGGCAACGCCGGACAGCGGCTATGTTCTTTCCCCAATATGCCTCCCCCTCTCCTATGTATTGCTATGATAGGCGTCCCCGGTTTGTTCATTTAGGCATAAAAAAAGAGCGCATTGCTGCGCTCTTTTTCGCTTAGAACTTACATCTCTGTAAGTTTCTTGTAGTATTCGAGGCGGTCTTTCGCTTCCTCTTCCTGCTTGGTGAACAGCTCTTCCGCCAATTCCGGACGCTGCTGCGCCAGGCTGCGGTAACGGTTTTCACCCATGATGAATTCACGGTAATCTGCCGTCGGGGCCTTGGAATCCAGGATAAACGGATTCTTGCCCTCTTCCGCCAGCTGCGGGTTATAACGGTACAGCGGCCAGTAGCCGGACTCTACCGCTTTCTTCTCTTCCGCCTGCGATTTGCCCATGTTGATGCCATGGTTGATACACGGCGCATAGGCGATGATCAGGGACGGGCCCGGATACGCTTCTGCTTCCGCAATCGCCTGCAGGGCCTGGGCATGGTTGGCGCCCATGGCGATGGACGCTACATAGATGTAACCGTAGCTCATGCTGATCAGGCCGAGATCCTTTTTGCGTACACGCTTACCAGCCGCAGCAAACTGCGCCACAGCGCCGGTACGGCTGGATTTAGAGGCCTGGCCGCCGGTGTTGGAGTATACTTCGGTATCCAGCACCAATACGTTGATGTCTTTGCCCTGGGCCAGCACATGGTCTACGCCGCCGTAGCCAATATCATAGGCCCAGCCGTCGCCGCCAAAGCACCAGATGGATTTTTTCACCAGCTGGTCTGCGTTGTTTTCAATGACCTTCAGCGCCGCTGCATTCTTGCTGTCTGCCTTGATGGCTTCCGGCAGCAAGGCTTTGATCGCTTCCGCCGCTTCCTGAGAAGCCAGGCCGTCGTGACGGTTGGCCTTCCAGTTTTCCAGAGCTGCTTTCAAATCATCCGCGCAGCCGTTTTCCAGCACTTCGTCTACCTTCTGGGCAACGAGCGCTTCACGCTGTGCAGCGGCAACGCGCATGCCGTAACCGAACTCGGCGTTGTCTTCAAACAGGGAGTTTGCCCAAGCCGGGCCATGTCCCTTTTCGTTCTTGGTGTACGGGCAGGTCGGGGAAGAACCGCCATAGATGGAGGAACAACCCGTCGCATTGGCCACCATCATGCGATCGCCGAACAGCTGGGTGATGAGCTTGATGTACGGCGTTTCGCCACAGCCTGCGCAAGCGCCGGAGAACTCGAACAGCGGCTGCAGGAACTGGCTGTTTTTGACGGTGTTGCGGTTGAATTTGATGTCCGGCTTCGGCAGATCCTGGGCAAAGGTCCAGTTTTCCGCCTGCTCCATCTGGGAATCCAGCGGCTTCATGACCAGAGCCTTTTCCTTGGCCGGGCAGACGTCTGCGCAGTTTCCGCAGCCCGTGCAATCCAGCGGGGAGACCTGCATACGGAACTGATAGCCGGCAAAGTCCTTGCCGATAGCGGCTTTGGCTTCAAAGGCAGCCGGAGCAGCTTTGAGGTCTTCCTCTTTCACCAGAACCGGACGGATGACCGCGTGCGGGCAGACCAACGAACATTGGTTACACTGGATACATTTATCCATCTGCCATTCCGGTACCTTGATGGCTACGCCGCGTTTTTCAAACTTGGTGGTGCCGGTGGGCACAACGCCGTCCGGGGTAAAGGTGGAAACCGGAAGCTCGTCCCCATGCAGATAAGCGATCGGGTACAAAACTTCATCGAAGTATTTGTCACCGGATTTTGCCACCATCGGCGCACCCTCCGTGGTGGTCTTCCAGGATTCCGGAATCTCGACCTTCACGACGCCTTCACCGCCGGCATCGATGGCCGCATAGTTCATGTTTACGATCTTTTCGCCCTTCTTGCTGTAGGACTTATAAGCCGCTTTCTTCATGTATTCATTGGCATCCGCATACGGAATGACGTTTGCGATCTTGAAGAATGCAGACTGCATCACCGTGTTGATGCGGCCGCCCATGCCTACTTCTGCAGCAATCTTTACACCGTCGATGATGTAGAAATTGATGTTCTTGGTCGCCAGGTCATTTTTTACCTTGGCCGGCAGGCGGTGCTCCAGCTCCTCCGGAGACCACTGGCAGTTCAACAGGAACGTGCCGCCTTCGCGCAGAACGCCGGTCATATCGTAACGGGTGATATAGGAGGCGTTATGGCAGGCCACAAAGTCCGCCGTATCGATCAGATAAGGAGACTGAATGGGCTTTTGGCCAAAGCGCAGATGGCTGACCGTGATACCGCCGGACTTTTTGGAATCATAGAAGAAGTAGCCCTGTGCGTACATATCGGTATGGTCGCCGATGATCTTGATGGAGTTTTTGTTCGCGCCAACGGTACCGTCGGAGCCCAGGCCGTAGAACATGCCCTGGAACGTGCCTTCGCCCGCCGGGTTGATCTTTTCCTTGACTTCCAAGGACAGGCCGGTCACGTCATCATTGATGCCCACGGTAAAGCGCTTTTTCGGCGCTGCTGCCGCCAGGTTTTCGTAAATGGCGTTGATCATGGAAGGCGTAAATTCCTTGCTGCCCATGCCGTAGCGGCCGCCGATACATTCAACATCCAGCTTGGCATTGAACAGAGCGGTCTGCACATCCTGCAGCAGCGGCTCGCCTGCGCTGCCGGGTTCCTTGGTGCGATCCATTACCGCAATGCGCTTGACAGTCTTGGGCAGCGTTTCGATAAATTTCTCTTCCACAAACGGACGGTACAGACGAACCTTGACCAGGCCGATCTTCTGGCCGCGTTCCTGGATGAGGTAGTTCATGGTCTCTTCCACGCCGTCCGCGCCGGAGCCCATGATCACGACCACGTTTTCCGCATCGGGGGCGCCGTAGTAGTCAAACAGGTGGTACTGACGGCCGGTCAGCTCCGCCACCTTGTCCATACATTCCTGTACAACGCCGGGCACGGCTTCATAAAATTTATTGGAAGCCTCGCGGTTCTGGAAATAGGTATCCGCATTCTGTGCGGTGCCGCGCTGATGCGGGTGTTCCGGATTCATCGCGCGTTCGCGGAACGCCTGGATGGCATCCATATCCGCCAGCTTGGCCATGTCTTCGTAATCAATGACCTCTACCTTTTGGATCTCGTGCGAAGTACGGAAGCCGTCAAAGAAATGCAGGAACGGTACACGCGTCTTGATGGTGGACAGATGGGAAACCAGCGCCAGATCCATGACCTCCTGTACGGAAGCGGACGCCAGCATGGCAAACCCGGTCTGACGGCAGGCCATCACGTCTGCCTGGTCGCCGAAGATATTCAATGCCTGCGTGGCCAGGGCGCGCGCGCTCACATGGAATACGCAGGGCAGCAATTCACCGGCGATCTTGTACATGTTGGGGATCATCAGCAGCAAGCCCTGGGATGCGGTAAAGGTGGTGGTCATAGCGCCGGCTACCAAAGAGCCGTGCACAGCGCCAGCGGCGCCCGCCTCGCTTTGCATCTCAACGATGTTCATCGTCTGGCCATAGATATTCTTACGGCCGGCCGCTGCCCATTCGTCACAAGATTCCGCCATCGGAGAGGACGGCGTAATCGGGTAGATGGCAGCTACGTCGCTGAACGCGTACGCAACGTGCGCGGCAGCGGTATTGCCATCAATGGTCAATGTCTTTGCCATATGGGGAGACCTCCTTAAGGTTGTAGTATTGTAATATTAACATTCAAATCTTATACATTATAATAACCTTGTGCAGAAATCGTCAAGCGTTATCCCTCCTGTTCTACGGGAAGTTTTCCCATTTTTTTGAAAAAAGTGCATGTTTTCCCCCTTTTGACGAAAAAAGCATGGGTCCTTGGCTTTGCATCTGCCATCTTCCAAGGCTTTTGCAAGAAACAATCCGCCATGCCAAAAGGAGAGCTTTGATATATAATAGGTATATCTGACAGCTTTTCCAAGGAGGTATGCTCCATGCAGCAGACCGTTATCAGCCCTTTGGCCAAGGGCTTGTCTCCCTATGTGCCGGGCGAACAGCCAAAGGGTACGCAGCGGGTCATCAAGCTCAACACCAACGAAAATCCATATCCGCCCTCGCCGCGTGTGGCGTCTGCAATGGAGCAGGCGATGGGGCAGCTTCGCCTGTATCCTGACCCTGCCAGCCTTTCCCTGCGCCAAGCCATCGCCAAAACTGAAGGGCTGGAGGCAGAAGAGGTCTTTGTCGGCAACGGCTCGGATGAGGTATTGGCCCTGTGCTTTCCTGCTTTTTTTGCCGGCCAGGCACAGCCGATCCAATTTGCGGATATTACGTACAGCTTTTATGAGGTATATGCCCAGCTGTTCGGCGTTTGTGTGCAGAAGGTGCCGCTGACGGCCGATTTCTGTATGGATCTGCCTGCCTTTTGCCAGGGCAGCGCCGGCGGCATCCTGATTGCCAATCCCAATGCGCCTACCGGCATTGCTTTGACCTTGGCGCAGATCCAACAGCTCCTGCAGGCCAACCCGCAATGCCTGGTCTTGATCGACGAAGCCTATGTCGCCTTCGGCGCGCAGAGTGCGGCTTCGCTCATCGGGCAGTATGAAAATCTTTTGGTTGTGCGTACGCTGAGCAAATCGCATGCGCTGGCAGGGCTTCGCGTCGGCTATGCGCTGGGGAACCGGCAGTTGATCCATGCTTTGACCTGTGTGAAGGACAGCTTTAACAGCTATCCCGTCGACCGGCTGGCCCAGGCGGGCGCCCAAGCCGCCATCGAGGATGCGGCCTATACCCGGGCGCGCTGCGAGGAAATACAAGCCACCCGCGCTTGGTTTTGCGGGGCGTTGCGCCGCCGCGGTTTTACCGTTTTGCCTTCGCAGGCCAATTTTGTGTTTGCCAGCCCGGCTGACGGCGATGGCAAACGCTGCTTTGCCAAGCTGAGAGAACGTCACGTGCTGGTGCGGCATTTTGATAAGCCGCGCATCTCCGGCTATCTGCGCATCACCATCGGCACCCGGGCGGAAATGCAGGCATTATTGGATGCGCTGGATGGGGAGGATCGGTAAATGGATCGGTTTTCTATCGTCGACGCCCATGTGCATACCGACCTGTCCGACGATTCCCAATGCCCCATGGAGGCCTATTGGGCGCTGCTGGAAGAAGGGACGGCCCGCGGCATCGGCTTTGCCGAGCATTGGCATCCCGGCATTGAAGCGTACCGCCGCCGGTATCCCGGCTATGAGCGCCGTCCTTTCGACAATGAAGCCTACCGGCGAAAAATCGAAGAGGGGTGCGCCAAGGGATACCGCCTGTACCGGGGCGTGGAGCTTACCTATGAAAAGCAATGGCATGAGGTATGCCTGCAAGGGCTCCGTGCTCAAAGGTATGACTATGTCATCGCCAGCGCCCATACCTTCGGCGGGTTGTGGATCACCCGCGATTATTGGACCAATCTGGAAACCGGCTTTGCCTTTTCCTGGATGATGGAGCAATACTATCGCGCTGTGCGCCAGTCGCTATGCGTGCCAGAATTTGACGCCATCGCGCATATTGGGATCTACCGGCGCAATTATCCCGGCGATTACTTTTTATTGCAATATGCCAAAGCGCAAATCGAGGATCTAGAAGATGAAATCGCCCTGGCTGCCGCGCGCAGCGGCAAGATCATCGAGGTCAATACCTCCGGCTTGCAAAAGCCTTCCAAGACCTGTTTACCAGGGCCGTTTTTTCTTGAGCGCTATAAGCACTACGGCGGGGAAAAGCTTTGCCTTTCCAGCGATGCGCATGACGCCAAAGACTTGAACGCAGGCTTTGACATTGCCGCAGAGCAGCTGCGGTCGCTGGGCTTTTCCGCGCTTTATTATCCCTGGGCGCCCGATACGGCCGTGCCTCTTGCAAAATAAAAAACGGCGTCCTGCCGTTTTTTTGCGCAAAGAAAAGGAAGCCTTATCCCATCGCGGTGCGTTTTCAAAGCGCAGGGGCCGGCGTTATGCATTCGATCAAGAACATATCCACAGTGTCATCAACGGCGGCCTTCTTGTCATAAGACGAATATGTCTTTATTTCTGTAAAACCGACCTCACTTAAAACCCGTTCGATTTCTCCAAAGCGATAGAGGTGTATTTGGAAATCCATCGTTTCCTTCTGCAATATGCATGAGCCTTGATATAGCTCATAGATGCCGGGGGAAAACTGTGTCTACGTTTTTTCATCATAATGATTTTTGTTTTTCAAAATCAAATCGAGTCCGTCTTTCGTCTTTACGGAGGCTGCTGTCTCATAGCCGCTGTCCGGGCATCTATTGGCCACTGTATCCACTGAAAAGACCAATTTCCCTCCCGGCGCCATCATCTCCTTTCACCGATGCAGAACCCTTTTGCACAAGCCCATATCCGTAAAAAGCGAAACAGAGCCGGAGGGGATAAAGATATAGTCGTATTTTTCTTCCGTTTGGTATGCTGCTATATCGGCCTGGATGACATGGGCCGCAGGCGCTTTTGATTTTAGCTTGCCCAGCATTTCTTCAGACGCATCCAGCCCTGTAATGCAGAGCTCCTGCTCCATAAACGGGAGGAGGAAGCGCCCGCTGCCGCATAGGGGCTCTAAAATCTTCTTGTCCTTGTCTGCATAAGAAAGATAAAATTCCAATTCCTCTAAAGCGGTTCTGTCATGTAAGATCTCGTACATTTCCGTACATAGCTTCCCATAATGATTTTGCTTTTTCCCTTTCATTCTCTCCTCTCAGGGGCACCCAAATACGGCCCCGCTTGCAGATTTTGTCGAAATTTCATACAATAGTTTATCCACACAATCTTGAAGAGACTCCGGCTTTTTCCTTCAAAGATTGTTTTTTTAATGAACAAAGCTTGCAAGATGCACTTTATATTTTTATAATGTGTCAAATGCCAGTTTGTCAAAATTTGTCGAACACATAGTGCGGTGAAGCTGTCCGCCGCGTACACGCGGCGGATTGCGCCATGGTTTATCATGACTAACGCACCGCATCCAAAGAAAGAGAATAGATTGTGAATACACAAAACGAATTTGTCGATTTTACCAAAGAAATGAAAAAGGATCATGTGATCCTGGTTCCGGATATTTTCCCTATCCATATGAGCCTTTTGACCGAGGTGCTGCGCATGTACGGATACCAAGTCGAGGTGCTGCATTATACAGGGCAGAAGGTGCTCGATGAGGGGCTGCGGCATATCCATAACGATATGTGCTATCCGGCCATCTGCTCCTGCGGGCAGCTGCTGTATGCGCTGACCAGCGGGGACTATGATCCGCACAAGGTAGCGCTGCTGCATTTCCAGACCGGCGGCGGCTGCCGCGCGTCCAATTACATCAAGCTGTTGAAAAAAGCGTTGGTGAATATGGGGCTTGGGTATGTGCCCGTCATTTCCCTGAGCTTCGGCGGCATGGAAAAATACAGCGGCTTTAAGATCACGCCGATGATCCTATACAAAGGCTGTATTTCCATCGTGTACGGCGATATGCTGATGCAGCTGAAAAACCAGATCCGCCCCTACGAGGTGCATCCCGGCCAAACGCAGCAGCTGGTGCAGGCCTGGACGGCGCGCTTGGTTTCCCAATTCAAGCGCAACAAGGGGCTGACCGGCCGCAGCATCACAAAAAATCTAAAGGCAATGGCCGCTGATTTTCACGCGATAGAGCGCACCTCGGAGAAAAAAATCAAGGTGGGGATCGTAGGCGAAATCTATGTAAAGTATGCGCCTTTCGGCAACAACGACCTGGAGGAATTTCTCTTCTCCCAGGGGTGTGAATATATGGTGCCCGGCGTTTTGGGGTTCGTGTATTACTGCGCTTCCGGCAAGCTGATCGACTGGCAGCTCTATGGGGGCAGTGTGTTTTGGAAATATTTGGGGCTGTTTATGGAGCGCATGATCAACGGCCTGCAAAACAAGCTGCGCAGCGTGCTGTCTGCCTATGACGCATTTATCACGCCTTCCTCGTTCCCCCATGTAAAGGCGCTGGCGGAAACGGTGATCAGCAAAGGCGTAAAGATGGGAGAGGGGTGGCTGCTGCCCGCCGAGATGTGCGAATTGATCGAAAGCGGCTATCAAAACATTGTGTGTGCCCAGCCGTTTGGCTGTCTGCCCAACCATATCGTTGGCAAAGGCGTAATCCGCAACATAAAAAACCGCTATCCCAACGCCAACATTGCGCCCATCGACTATGACGCAGGCGCAACCAAGGTAAACCAAGAGAACCGCATCAAGCTGATGCTGGCCGTCGCGAGGGAATCCCTCTGACGGCCTTTTGCAATAGAGGTGAGACAACTATATCCCATGAAAAGAATCGGACTGGATATTGGCTCTACCACCATCAAATGCGTGGTTTTGGGCGAAGACGATACGCTTTTATTTTCCACCTATCGACGCCACCTATCGCAGATCTCCCAAAAAACAGCCGAGCTGCTGCGGGAAATTGCGGACAAAGAGGGAGACGGCGCTTATCTTGTCTCCATTTCCGGCTCTGCCGGCATGGGCATGGCGGAGAGTGTGCAGATTCCCTTTGTGCAGGAAGTCTACGCCACCCGCGTGGCAGCGGGGCGGCTGGCACCCGGCACGGACTGCATCATTGAGCTGGGCGGGGAGGATGCGAAAATCCTGTTCCTGACCAATGGCGTCGAGGTCCGCATGAATGGTTCCTGCGCCGGTGGTACCGGCGCTTTTATTGATCAGATGGCGACCCTTTTAAAAATGGGGGCCGATGAGATGGACATCGCTGCACAAAAAGCGGAAAAGACCTATACCATTGCTTCCCGATGCGGCGTCTTTGCCAAGAGCGATATTCAACCCCTCATCAACCAGGGTGCTAAGGCACCAGACATTGCCGCCAGCATTTATCAGGCGGTGGTGAATCAGACCATCGCAGGGTTGGCCCAGGGCCGGCCTATCTGCGGGCAGGTGCTGTATCTGGGCGGGCCGCTGACCTTCTCCCGCTGCTTGCGGGAGAGCTTTGACCACACGCTGGGAGTCCGGGGAATTTGTCCGGAGAACAGTCTTTTGTTTGTGGCGCTGGGCGCGGCCTATTATGCCGATCAGGAGTTTGATCTTACGGCTGTAGCAGACCGGCTGCGGCTTCATGGCGCCTCGGAGACCTATCGGAGTCATCCGCCGCTGTTTGCAAACCGGGAGGAATATGAGGCCTTCCATGCCCGCCACGCAAAGGCCGCTGTGCCGCGGGTCCCCTTTGGGGCGGACTACAGCGCGCCGGTACATATCGGTATTGACTCCGGCTCCACCACGGTAAAGCTGGCGGTGATTGACCAAGAGGCGCGGCTGCTGTTTACAGACTACCGGCCCAACCTGGGAAACCCCGTCCCCTTGATCCGGGAAGTGCTTCAAAAGCTTTACGAGGAGCATCCCGCCCTGCATGTTGCCTCTGTGACTACCACTGGCTATGGTGAGGATTTGACCCAAAACGCTTTCCACACGGATTACGGCGTGGTGGAGACCGTGGCCCACTTTACTGCGGCCCGGCATTTCCTGCCCAACGTGGACTTTATCATCGACATCGGCGGCCAGGACATGAAG
>CAJLPK010000006.1 GCA_905208455.1 uncultured Bacillota bacterium | reverse complement strand
GCCTTCCTTCCACTCCACAGAGCCAAAGCGCCATGCATTGAACCCTGCCTATACCTTTGATACCTTTGTGGTGGGCACAGGCAATCAATTTGCCCATGCAGCCGCCGTAGGGGCGTCTATCGCGCCCGGGCAAAAATACAATCCTTTGTTTATCCACGGAGGCACCAGCCTTGGGAAAACGCATCTGATGCATGCCATCGGCAATGCCATTTTGGAAACCAATCCGTCTGCCAACGTCATGTATGTGACGAGCGAACAGTTTTCCAATACGCTGATCAGCGTATTGATGCGCAAGGACCCCATTGATGATTTCCGCAAACAATACCGCGGCGTGGATGTATTGCTGCTGGATGATGTCCAGTTTTTGGCCGGCAAGGGCCGCTGCCTGGAAGAATTTTTCCATACCTTCAATGATCTGTATGACGCCGGCAAGCAGATCGTGTTATCCTCGGATAAGCCGCCGCATGAGATCGTGGAATTTGAAGAGCGCGTTCGTTCCCGCTTTGCCTGGGGGCTTACGGTGGATATTGCGCTGCCGGATTATGAAACCAGGATCGCTTTTTTGCGCAAGCGCGCCGAATTGGAGCACCTTTTACAGATCGAAAAGGGGGCGCTGGAATACATTGCTTCTGAAGACGGCCTCAACTTCCGTCAGCTGGACGGCCGATTCAACCGTGTCACTGCGTATGCCAGCTTGATGGGCCAGCCCATTACGCTGGCTTTGGCTGAGGCTGCGCTGAAGGATTACACTGCCTCGCAGCGTAAGCGCGCTTTGACGCCGCGCAATATCATACAGATCGTATGCAATCAATTTGACATCACCTATGACGATATTGTTGGAAAGCGGCGCAGCCGCGACATCGCGGTGCCCCGCCAATTTGCCATGTACCTGGTACGCACCTTGACGGACCATTCTTTTCCTAAAATCGGGGAACTGTTTGGCGGCCGCCATTATTCCACTGTGATGCATGATGTGGAAAAGGTAACACAGGAAATCAAAAGCAATGCGGAGACCAAAGAGATGGTGGAGGATCTCATCGCACAGATCCATGAATCCTGAAGGAAAACCCATGCTTTGTCCGCAGCTTATGCCCTGGTTTTCCACGGGGGTTATCCATAAAGGCTATGGATAAAAAACAGGGCTGTGGAAAGAACGGGGATTTGCCATAGCCTATCCAATGGTTTCCCGCAGGCTGTGAGGACAAAAAATGTCGATTTCTACTATCATTTTTAGGCTTTTCCACAAATCCATAGCCTATATGATGACGATGACGATTACATAGAATACAATACAAATACAAAACGAAACGGGGGTTTTTCCGATGATCTTACAATGCCCATGCCAAGAACTGAACAGCGCGATGTCCACTGTACAAAGAGCCATGCCCTCCAAATCGCCGATGCCGGCGCTGGAAGGCGTGCTGTTTGTCGCCAAAGAGAATGCTGTAAGCCTTACCTGCAGCGATCTGGCGTTAAGCATTGAATGCTCGCTGCCGGCCAACATACAGGAAGAAGGCGCTTTGGTACTGCCCGGCCGTATGTTCGCCGAGCTGATCCGCAAGATGCCGCCGGATCTGGTTTCCATTTCCACAGACGGGCTCAAGGTGACCATCGAATGCGGACAAGCAAAATACAATCTCCAGGGCATGGATGCCAGAGAGTATCCGGAAATGCCGCCGATGACAGGGGCACGGCCGCTGGAATTAAAGCAAAGTGCGCTGAAAAATATGATCCAGCGTACGGCGTTTGCCGTGGCCATGGATGAGACCAAGCCGATCTTGACGGGCGAATTGCTGGAAATCGAAAGCGACCGCGTTACGCTGGTAGCGCTGGATGGATACCGGCTCGCCCTTTGCAAGGAACCGCTGCTGCAGGCGACGACGCCGGTCAATTTCGTTGTTCCAGGCCGTTCTTTGTCGGAAATCGCCAAGCTGTTTGAGGACAGCGACGCGCCGGCCAGCATCTCCATTGGCGATACGCAGGCGATGGTAGAGATGGGGCATACAAAGATCATTACCCGGCTGCTGGAAGGGGAATACATCAACTACCGCCAGATTCTGCCTGGCGACCATCAAACAAGGGTGCGGATCCAAGCGCAGCAGTTTTTGGAATCGGTGGAGCGCGCCTCCCTGGTAGCCCGGGACAGCCGCAACCATAATTTGATCCGTTTACAGCTGGACGAAGATACCATGACGATTACTGCCAACGGCGAGATGGGCAATGCAGTGGAAAAGCTTCCGATTTATCTGGAAGGCAAGCCGCTGTCCATTGCCTTTAATGCCAAATATTTGTTGGATGTGCTGCGCGTGATCAAGGATGACGAGGTTTTGCTGGATTTTATCAGCGGCCTGTCGCCCTGCGTGGTAAAGCCGTTGGAAGGAGACCAGTACCTGTATTTGGTACTGCCCGTACGCGTATAAAGAGAGAAGGCTCCCTGTTTGATGCGAATCAAAAAAAGGGAGCTTCTTGTATTATACATACAAATATGTTAGTATACTATATACTTAAAAAAGTTTTCTTAATGTCCGATGGTCGCTTGATTTGCATGGATTGTAGATCGCTTTAATTTAGGGAGGTTTTGTACTATGAATAACTTTTCGTATTGCTCCCCAACCAAATTTATCTTTGGCAAAGGGGAAGAAAACAATGTAGGCCGGTATATGCAGGAGTTGGGATCGAAGAAGGTTTTGATCGTATATGGCGGACAGAGCGCTGAGAAATCCGGCTTGCTGGGCCGCGTACGCGATTCGCTGAAAAAAGCGGATATCGCGTATGTGGAATTGGGAGGCGTGCAGCCAAACCCGCGCTATGAATTGGCGCTGGAAGGCATGGACCTCGTAAAAAAGGAAAACGTGGATATGCTGCTGGCTGTGGGCGGCGGCAGTGTTGCGGATACGGCCAAGTGCATTGCTGTGGGCGTCTACGATGACGGGGATGCCTGGGAAGATTTCTATGTAGGAAGCAAGGAAGTGAAAAAGGCGATGCCTGTTTCCTGCATTTTGACGATTGCGGCAGCAGGATCGGAAGGCTCGAACAGCTCGGTCATTACCTATAAGGGCATCAAAGGGGACCTGGGCTGTGAATTAATCCGTCCCGTGCTTTCCATCATGAATCCGGAGCTTACGATGACGCTGCCGGCGTACCAGACAGCCTGCGGTGTATCGGATATTTTTGCGCATATCATTGAACGTTACTTTACCAATACCCAGGACGTCAACTTGACCGATGAGCTATGTGAAGGGCTGATGCGCAATATCCTGAAATACGGCAAGAAAGCGGTGGAGCATCCGGATGATTACAATGCACGCGCGCAGGTGATGTGGACGGGTACATTGGCTCACAATAATATTTGCGGCTGTGACCGTGACCAGGATTGGGCCAGCCATATGATCCAGCATCGCATCGGCGCTAAGTACGACAGCGCGCACGGCGCCGGCTTGGCTACCATTTACCCCGCCTGGATGAAGTTTGTGTATAAGCATGATGTGCCGCGTTTTGTGCGCTTTGCCACCAAAGTCATGGGGGTGGACAATGATGTATTCCATCCGGAAGAGGTGGCGTTGGAGGGCATCCGCCGCATCAAGGCGTACATGCACGATATTGGTCTGCCCACCACGCTGGAAGAGCTGGGCGTAAAGGAAGAGGATATTGCAGAGCTGGCTGATTTCCACTGCGGCGGCTTTGTGCCGCTTGGCCCGGATGAAATCAAACAGATCTATGAATTGGCAAAATAATGGCTGAGGAGGAAAAGGGCGCTGTATAGCGCTCTTTTTTCTAATAAAAAATACTGTATGCCATAGCAAGGATTTCAGCGGGTATATTGTAACAAGAACAAATTTGTGTTAGTATAAATACTACTGACATTCATTTTTTCTGTATAGATATAAATACCGTGTGTATATAAATAGAATAATTTTATAAGGAAAGAGGGAGGAAGAGAAATGAAGAAACTCAAAAGGGGCTTATTGATGGTGATGGGCCTGGCGGTATTAACCGGCGTATTGGCTGGCTGCGGCGGGCAGGATACCCAGGGGGATGCAGAAAAGACAGACAACAGCGGCAAAAAATGGGTCATTGCCACGGATACTGTATTCCGTCCGTTCGAGTATAAGGATGAAAACGGAAATATGGTCGGCATTGATGTAGATATTTTGGCAGCCATTGCAGAGGATCAGGGGTTTGAGTATGAATTGAAGAGCATGGGCTGGGATGCTTCGATTGCGGCTTGCCAATCCGGCCAGGCGGATGCGATGATTGCCGGCGCTTCCATCACGGAAGAGCGCAAGAGCAGCGGATGGACTTTCTCCGATGCCTATTATACGGGACCGCAGTGCATGGTCGTGGCCAAGGATTCCTCCATTGCTTCTTTTGAAGATATGAAGGGCAAAAAGGTGGCAGTAAAGACCGGTACGATGGGGGCGGCCTACGCGGAAAGCATCAAGGACGAATACGGCTTTACAACGACGTATTTTGAAGATTCCCCGACGATGTACCAGGCTGTGACCGGCGGGCAGATGGATGCTTGCTTTGAAGACAAACCGGTGATGATCGATTCCATCAAGCAGGGCTTGGAGCTGAAGGTCGTGGAAGGCACGGACAACGAAGGCTCTGATTATGGCTTTGCCATTTTCTCTGATAACAGCAAAGAGCTGCTGGATATGTTCAACGCAGGCCTGAAGAATATCAGGGAGAACGGAAAGTACGACGAGATCATCAACAAATATCTCGGCTGATTGAAAACGCATAGCAAAACAATCAGTGGGGCGTCTTTATGATGCCCCACTGTAATTAGAAGGAGTTTACTGGATGGGACAGATCATTTCGGTTTATGGCGATTTGCTGTTGACTGCAATGGGCCAAACCCTGTTGTTGGCATTGTGCGGTTTATTTTTTGCGTGCATCTTAGGCCTGATTTTTGGTATGATGAGCGTATTGAAAAGCCGTGTATGCAAGATCATCTCTGCTATCTTTGTGGATATCATCCGCGGCGTGCCTATGATCGTCTTGGCATTTTTCGTATATTTCGGCGTACCAATGGTGATCAACAATGCGTTCAACGCAGGGTTTACTTTGTCTCCATTACAAGCAGGTACTATCTGTCTGGCGCTCAACTGCGGCGCTTATATGGCAGAGATCATCCGCGGCGGTATCCAGTCTGTGGACAAGGGGCAGATGGAAGCGGCACGAAGCCTAGGCATGCCCTATTGGCGCGCTATGCGGCGCGTCGTATTGCCCCAGGCGATCCGCACGATGATCCCAAGCATTATCAACCAGTTTATCATTACGCTGAAGGATACCTCTATTTTATCTGTCATTGGGTTTCCGGAATTGGTCAACAGTGCAAAAAATGTAGTGGCCATTACGTATAAATCTGCCCAGGTATGGTTTATTGTCGGCGTGATGTACCTGGTGGTTATTACGATTTTATCGAGAGTGGCAAAGCTGGTTGAGAGGAGGTTGAATCGTGGCCGTTAATAAGGACAATGTGAAGATCCATGTATCTCATCTCAAAAAGAATTTTGATAAATTGGAAGTGCTCAAGGATATTTCCATTGATATTTATGAAGGCGAAGTGGTGGTGATCTTAGGGCCTTCCGGCAGTGGAAAATCCACCTTTTTACGATGCTTGAACCGTTTGGAGGATATTACGGACGGCCAGGTCGTTGTGGACGGCCATCATATGGATGCCAAGGATGTAGACCTGAATAAGGTCAGAGAAAATATCGGAATGGTGTTCCAGCATTTTAATTTATTCAATAACCTCAATGTACTGAACAATTTGACTTTGGCGCCGGTGGAGCTGAAAAAGGCGGATAAAAACGAAGCCAAAAAACAGGCGATGCAGATGCTGGAAAAGGTAGGCCTTTCGGATAAAGCGGAGGCGTATCCCTCGCAGCTTTCCGGCGGGCAGAAGCAGCGTGTGGCCATTGCCAGGGCGCTTTGTATGAATCCCGATATTATGCTGTTTGACGAGCCGACCTCTGCACTGGACCCTGAGATGGTAGGGGAAGTGCTTCAGGTTATGAAGCAGTTGGCCGCCGAGGGAATGACAATGGTAATCGTATCGCATGAGATCGGGTTTGCCAGAGAGGTAGCGGACCGGGCGGTCTTTATGGATGGCGGATACATTGTGGAACAGGGAGCGCCGCGCGATGTCATTGACCATCCGAAGGAACAGCGCGCCATTGATTTTTTCAATAAGGTATTGTAAAAAAGAGGAGCCGGAAACGGCTCTTTTTTTATTGAGCAGAGAGCAGGGGATACATGTCATATGTACAGTACAACAGATGAGTGAAAGATGGCTGCCATGCGTGTGTGCATAGAAAGATTCTTTCAACGCTTGTTTGGAATCATTTGAAATCATGAGGGCGGACACATTAGAATAAAAAACTCATTACGATGAATGACGGCGGCATTAGGCCGTTTTTTGTTTTATGCTGACATTGAGAATTGTTCACCAAAAGCAAATATGGTATGATATGGATGAGGTATAAAAAAGTTTCTTTACACATTCTTTTGTTTTTTCCTTCCTATTTGTATCCTGATTGGGAAATGCGAAGCATTGTATATAAACGCAGGGCGTTTTATTATATTTGGAGGTGTATCCTATGAACAATTTTTGCTACTATTCTCCTACCAAATATGTATTTGGCAAAGGCGAAGAAAACAACATCGGGTCGTATCTGCAGGCCTATGCGCCGAAAAAGGTATTGATGGTGTACGGCGGCCAGAGCGCTGAAAAATCCGGCTTGCTGGGCCGTGTACGAAATTCCTTGCAAGGCGCTGGCATTGAATTTGTAGAATTGGGCGGCGTACAGCCCAATCCGCGCTATGAATTGGCGTTGGAGGGAATGGAGCTTAGCAAAAAAGAGGGCGTTGACTTTGTATTGGCTGTGGGCGGCGGCAGCGTCATTGATACGGCTAAGTGCATCGCCATCGGCGTTGTAAACGAAGGAGATGTATGGGATACCTATTATGCCGGTGACGGTGTGGTGACCAAAGCGCTGCCGGTAGCGAGCATCCTGACCATTGCGGCGGCAGGCTCGGAAGGCTCTAACGGCACGGTCATCACCTACAAAGGGCATAAGTTCTCGACGGGTTCGGATGCGCTTCGCCCTGTTTTGGCAATTTTGAATCCGGAACTGACGATGACGCTGCCCGCCTATCAGACGGCTTGCGGCGTATCGGATATTTTTACGCATTTGATTGAACGGTATTTTACCAATACGCCGGATGTCAGCTTGACGGATGAGATGTGTGAGGGGCTGATGCGCAATATCTTCAAATACGGCAAAATAGCGGTGGAGCATCCGGATGATTACAATGCACGCGCGCAGGTGATGTGGACGGGTACGCTGGCCCACAATGACATCTGTGGCTGCGACCGTGACCAGGATTGGGCGAGCCATCAGATCCAGCATGAGATCGGCGCCAAATACGACAGCGCGCATGGCGCTGGGCTGGCAACGGTATTCCCGGCCTGGGCCAAGTATGTGTATAAGCATGATATACCGCGCTTTGTACGATTTGCCACCAAGGTGATGGGTGTGGACAACGATGTGTTCCATCCGGAAGAGGTAATACTCGAAGGCATTGCCAGGGTCAAGGCATATATGTCCAGCATTGGGCTGCCGACGACAAAGGAGGAGCTTGGCGTAAAGGAAGAGGATATTCCGCAGCTGGCCAATATCCAATGCGGCGGGTTTGTGCCGCTGGGCCAAAAAGAAATCATGGAGATTTATCAGCTGATGGTATAAACAAAGGGAGTCTTTGGACTCCCTTTTTTATAAACAGGGGGATGGAAGATGCAAAAGAGAAAGTGGATCATAGTATGCTGTGGTGTTGCGTTGTGTATAGCAGGCTGTGCAGGCCAGCCTGTTTTCCAAAAAACAGCATTCGATATGCTAAAAACGACGGCTTCGCCGGCGCTGGCACAGGAAACGCCGTATCCGCAGGCAGAGATCCCGGTGCCGTCCTTTTCTGCAGAGCAGCTGGAGGCTATGGGCCTGCCGGAGGATATAAGCGAAGAATCCATTGCAGGCATGCAGTATCTGTACGGAAATAAGGAAATGGGCATGATGATCTCGGTGCCGATATATTGGGTGCAGGTAAAACCGGAGAACGGAGCACCCAATCAATGTTATTTTTTTCTGCGTGCCGATGAGGAAAACATAACTTCATTTTCCATTTCGTCGCAGGCATATACCTTGGAGCATGCTGATGAGGAGACAGTGATCAAAGAATTTGCGGAAGAGGAATGGAAAAGCTACCAGGCGCTTCAGGAGGAACTGAATGGAAAGCCGTTGGAGCTGCGAAAGGAAGAGCCGCTGGAGATCGTAGAGATTGGAGACTGCCTGGGCGGAAGGATCTGTTACGAATATAACAATGGGGAGACGGAGATGGTCAATGAATTCATCGTTTGGGTGAGCGAGGGGAAAAGATATTGCTGTACATTGGTAGCAAGGCCGGCTTACAGTGAATATGCAAAGGAATCCCTTGCGGAGGTATTGGCCGGATTTCAAGAATTATAAGAGAAAAAAGGCATCTAAAGAGATGCCTTTTTCTTTTTATCCGATTATCCGAATAACGGAGGGAAAAGCACGCCGAACAACTGGCACACCAGAACAAATACGCCCATGCAAGCTACATAAATGGCAAACCCGTAAAGCTTATGACTGCGTACCAAGCGCAGCATGAATCGGATGGACATCAGCCCCACAAGCGCAGAAACAAGTATGCTGAAAATGATGGCGACGGTGCTGACATCGCCGGGGCCCTGGGTAATCAAGTCCTTGAACTTAAAGACGACAGATCCCAAAATAGCGGGAATGGACATCAGAAAGGAAAAGCGCACGGCCAGGTTTCGATCCAGCCCGCAAAACAGGCCGCCTACCAAGGTGCTGCCGCTGCGCGAAACGCCGGGAAACATCGCAACAGCCTGCATGCCGCCCATGGCAAGGGCATCCCAGTTGCTCATTTGGCGGTACCCTCTGGGACGGCGCACTTTTTTGCGCTCTGCTACGCACAGCAAAACCGCCGTGATGAGAAAGCCAAAGGAAAGGAAACGGCCGCCGAATGCTTCCTCAATGAGGTTATCCAGCAGGAGGGTGGCAATGACGGCAGGAATGGTCGCGATGACCAAAAGCCGCATGGTTTTGCCGAGAGGATGGCGAAACAGCGCGATGATGTCCTTATAAAAGACCAGCAGCACGGCGATCAAGGTGCCGAGATGTAGGATGATCTCCATGACCAAAGGCTCTGTTTCGATGCCCAAAAGGGTACGGGCCAGCACAAGATGGCCTGAACTGGAAACGGGTAAAAATTCAGTGAGTCCCTGCACGATGCCCATAAAGATCGCTTGTAAAAAAGTCATGGCGTCACCCCTTCTATCACGATAAGCTTATCATCCATACTATAACAAAAAAATTGTCGAATGTTTAGGAAAATCTCTTTTTTACCAAGGCCTCCGGCTGGCAAAAACGCCGGAAAAGGGGTATAATAACATGATTTTAGGCACATAGGAGGAACGAGGATGAAGCTCGGAATCGCAGGGTTGCCGAATGTAGGAAAATCGACCCTATTCAATGCATTGACCAAGGCGGGGGCCCAAGCGGCCAATTACCCGTTTTGTACCATAGACCCCAATGTGGGCATCGTACCGGTGCCGGACCGGCGGCTGGATGTGCTGGCGGAAATGTATCAGCCGGAAAAGATTACGCCTGCAACAATCGAATTTGTCGATATTGCCGGCTTGGTAAGAGGAGCCAGCAAGGGAGAGGGCCTGGGCAACCGGTTTTTGGCGCATATCCGCGAGGTGGACGCCATCGTACATGTGGTGCGCTGCTTTGAAGATGACAACATCACGCATGTGGATGGCTCTGTGGCGCCTGTACGGGATATGGAAACGATACAAATGGAGTTTGTGCTGGCGGATCTGGAGGTTTTGCAAAAACGGTATGAGAAGGCCAGCAAGCTCATCAAAACGGGGGAGAAGAAATATAAAGAAGAGTGCGCGGTGCTGGAAAAGCTGTTAACGCATATGGAGGACGGCGCGCCGGCCCGTACCCTGGCGCTGTCTGAAGAGGAAAAGGAATGGGTCAGGGGCTTTTCCCTGCTTTCCATGAAGCCGATGATTTACGCAGCCAACGTAGAAGAGGACGCTTTGGCGGGGGTGGAAGACAACGCCTTGGTAGCGCAGGTTAGGCAGGCAGCACAACAGGAAGGCGCGGAGGTCGTCGTGGTATCCGCCAAGGTAGAGGAGGAGCTGTCTCAGCTGGAGGATGAGGAAAGGATGATGTTCCTAAACGAGCTGGGGCTGGAAAGCGCCGGGCTGGATCGTTTGGTGGAGGCCAGCTACCGCTTGCTGGGGCTGATCAGTTATTTGACGGCGGGGCCGAAGGAGGTGCGGGCCTGGACGATTGAAAAGGGGACCAAGGCCCCCCAGGCAGCGGGGAAGATCCACTCGGATTTTGAAAAGGGCTTTATCCGTGCAGAGATTGTAACGTATGAGGATTTGGTGGCCTGTGGGTCGATTGCAGCGGCCAGGGAAAAGGGGCTGTACCGCTCGGAAGGGAAGGAATATGTAATCCAGGACGGCGATGTGGTGCTGTTCCGCTTCAATGTATAAAGACGGAGAGAGCAGAGGAGATAGAAGTATTTCCTCTGCTTTTGATTTTTCAAAAAATTTGCTAAAAAGAGGCCGAAAAGGCTGTACGGTTTGACAATCTGCCGCATAGACAATACAATGATGAAACAATCCTAAAAGAGAGGATCGGGCTGACGTGGTAGAGATCTTTAAGCGATTTAGCCAGCGATATTGCCAATGCAATGTGATGGATGCGTGCCTGGTTTGTTTGCTGACGGCTTCTTTGTTTTGCCCGCCTTTTGTGTGCGTAGGGCCGGCGGTAGCCGTGCTGGTACGCTTTTTTTGTACAAAGAGAATCTTCCGGCAGGCCCTTCGGCTGCCGGGCGCAGCAGCGCTGATGGCGTTTGGCCTTTTGCTGCTGCTGGTCACATGCGTAAAAGGCCAGGGGTTTCATATTATTGTAGCGTCGGGCATTGCAGCGTCGCTGGTGGTAGGGTTGTACCTAAGACAGGTGATGACGCTGCCGATGTTTCATACGTGCCTGGATATATTTTGTATCGGCGGCGCGGCCACGGGGCTGTATGGGCTCATTGAAAAGCTGATGCATTGGGGCGTGCCAGGGTTTCGCGGGCCGTCGATGTTTCTGAATCCCAATTATTTTGCGCTGATGATGGTATTTGTGTGCATTTGCGCCGTGGTGCAGATGGTGCAAAGCGGCCATTGGTACTTGTATGCTGCTGTGCTTGTGCTGGGGTTGACAGGCATTGTGATGGCCGATGGCCGGGCTGCGCTGATTACGGGCGCCGTTTGTATTTTGCTGGCGCTGGTGCTGTTGAAGCAATGGCGCTTGACCATCATTTTACTGATGACTG
This sequence comes from uncultured Bacillota bacterium, assembly GCA_905208455.1. GTDB lineage: Bacteria > Bacillota > Clostridia > Christensenellales > QAND01 > UMGS1975. Next base: position 37,425 of record CAJLPK010000006.1, on the reverse strand, counting down.
CCATCGTGGTGATCCCGCTGCTGCTGACGCTGTTTCCCAATTTATTCATTCGGCTGGAGGGGGTCAGCGTTTCGGCGGACCTTTCGCACCGCATCATGATTTGGAAGGCTGCCATCAAGGGCTTTTTACAGTCGCCTGTGTTTGGCCAGGGGGCCTGGATGTTTGAAGAGGTATGTACCCCGCTGTATGCAGGGCTGTATGAGGTGCATGCGCACAACCTATTTTTTGAGATACTGCTGATGAGCGGTGTGGTGGGTACGGCGTTGATTGCCGGGTATGTATTGACGATGGTGCGCGATTTGACGAGGATGTACCGGGTAAAGCATGTGGCGCTGTTTGCTGTGCCGGGCATCTGCACGCTGTGCGCGGTGACGCTGCACGGGCTGCTGGATGTGGCCATTGTGTTTCCACAGACGGGGATTGCGATGTTTTTATTGGTTTCCTGCATCGGGATTTATGACAAGCTGTCGGAGGATGAAAAGCAAAGGTTTTCGCAGCGGTCTCTCAAGATCATAGACAAGGTGGAGATCCCACGATGAAAAAGCGGCTTTATCGCCGCTTTTTTAGGTCCCTTTTGCCTGCATTTTCATACCATACTATGAGGAGGAAATGCAAATGAAAAGACATCTGCGGACGATTCGGGGCCCACAGGGCCTAAAGGGAGAAAAGGGTCTGTCTGCGTATGGTGTATGGCTGAAAGCAGGACATACCGGGACAAAGGACGATTTTTTTTCGTTCCTGCGGCCAAAGCCTTACGTATATACAGCCAAAACAGGGCAGACCGTGCCGGTGGGCAAAGAGATAGAATTGGAATGCCTGACAACACCGCTGCCCAAGGGGCGGTACCTGGTACAGATTTCCGGCGGGCCGGAGGATGCGGTTTTGGGCCTTTGCTACGGCAAGGTGCCGGTAGACGGGGGAATCTGCGTAGTGCATCATGGGCATGGGCAGGGTGTGTGCCAATGGCCGTGTACAAGTCACCCTATCCAGATGATAAATTATGCAGAGGAGCCCCTGTGTTTTTCTAAAAAAAATCAAACTTTTTTGCTGGTATTCACTGCCATTGATTGACCTTTCACAAGCATTTTGCTATCGTAAAACATAGAGAGGAAGAAGGAGGCATTCTATGTTTGATACGATCATCATTGGTGCAGGCATTACGGGCACGGCTGCCGCGCACTTTTTATCGAAGGCAGCCTTGTCTGTTTTGGTCGTAGAGGCCAGGGAGGATGTGGCAGAGGGGGCGACCAAGGCCAACAGCGCCATCGTGCATGCGGGCTACGATGCAAAGCCGGGCACGCTGAAAGCCAAATACAACGTAGAGGGCAACCTCATGTATCCGGCGCTGGCAAAGCAGCTGGGCTTTCCTTTTATCAATAATGGGTCCTTGATCCTTTGCTTTGATGAAAAAGACCGGCCGGATCTGGAGGCGCTGTATCAAAGGGGCGTTCAAAACGGCGTAAAAGGGCTGGAAATTTTAGAGCGCGATGAGGTGCTGGCCCTGGAGCCGCATATCAATCCCCAGGTCGTGGCGGCGCTGCACGCGCCGACGGGCGGGATCACCTGCCCGTATGAAGCGTGTATCGCGCTGAGCGAAAGCGCGGCGCAAAACGGTGTGGAATTTATGTTTGAATGTCCTGTGACGGGGATAGAAAAGACGGAAAACGGGTTCCGGGTCACGGCGGGCGGCCAAACGATTGAAACCAGGACCATAGTCAATGCGGCAGGGCTGTATGCCGATGAAATCGCCAAAATGGCGGGCGGCATAGAGAGAACCATACAGCCGAGAAAGGGCGAATACATGCTCTTTGACAAGGCGGCGGGTTCTTTGGCAAAAAAAACGCTGTTTCAGCTGCCGACAAAAATGGGCAAGGGCATTTTGGTGACGCCTACGGTGGACGGCAACCTTTTGATGGGCCCCACGGCGGAGGATATAGAGGACAAGGCGGATACGGCGACCACGCAGGAGGGGCTGGACGAGGTATTGTCCGCCGCTGCGCTGACCATGCCGGACATCCCGCGCCGCCAGTTGATTACGCAGTTCAGCGGGCTGCGCGCCCATGACCTATCCGGGGATTTCTTTGTAGGCGAGGACCCGGAGGTAAAGGGCCTGTACCATGCGCTGGGCATTGAAAGCCCGGGGCTGACGGGCGCGCCCGCCATCGGGCAAGCGCTGGCAGAGCGCATTCAAAAGGATTTGGGTGCGCCGGATAAGAAGGATTGGATTGCGGAAAGAAAGCCCATCGCGCGGTTTGCGCATATGACGGATGAACAGCGGGCCAAGGCCGCGGCGGAAAACCCGGCATACGGCAAAATCATCTGCCGCTGCGAAACGGTGACGCAGGCGGAGGTGGAGCAGGCCATCGACAGAACGCTGGGCCGTGTGACCATCGACGGCGTAAAGCGCCGGACGCGCTGCGGCATGGGGCGCTGCCAAGGCGGCTTCTGCATGATGCGCGTAGCGGAGATCATCCATAAAAAAACCGGGATGCCGATGGAGGAGATCACCAAAAAAGGCGCAGGCTCTGCGCTTTGTGCAAAGGAGGACACGCCATGCAGATAAAACAGGTGGATGTGGCGATCATCGGCGGCGGCCCGGCGGGGCTAGCGGCGGCGGTTGCTGCCAAGGAGCAGGGTGCGGACAAGGTATTGGTGCTGGAGCGCGATACCGTATTGGGCGGCATTTTGAACCAATGCATCCATGCAGGGTTTGGCCTGCATACCTTTGGCAAGGAGCTAACGGGGCCGGAGTATGCCCTTACATACATAGAGATGCTGAAAAAGACGGATGCAGAGGTCTGGCTGGATACGATGGTGCTGTCCATCGGGCAGGATCGTTCCATTACGATGGTTTCCAGCGAACAGGGCTTTTGCAGGGTGCAGGCCAAGGCCATCGTGCTGGCGATGGGATGCAGGGAACGGCCGCGCGGTGCGCTGGCCATTCCAGGTACGCGCCCGGCCGGCGTATATGCGGCAGGTACGGCGCAGAGAATGGTAAACTTAGAAGGATTGCTGCCAGGCCGGGACGTTGTGATTCTGGGTTCCGGTGATATTGGGCTGATCATGGCGCGCAGGATGACCTTTGAAGGGGCGAAGGTCCATGCGGTCTGCGAGCTGATGAGCTATTCCGGCGGGCTTCAAAGGAATATCGTGCAATGTCTGGAGGACCTGGACATTCCGCTGCTGCTGAGCCATACGGCGGTGAAGATCCACGGCGATCAGCGGGTGGAGGCGGTGACCATTGCCGAGGTGGACGACAAGACCAAAAAGCCCATACCAGGCACGGAACGCACCATTCCCTGCGACACGCTGCTTTTGAGCGTAGGTCTGCTGCCGGAAAATGAACTGAGCCAGGCGCTGGGCGTAGCGCTTTCCCCCGTCACGGGCGGGCCGGAGGTGGATGATTCGTTTATGACCTGCGTGGAGGGGGTCTTTGCCTGCGGCAATGTGCTGCATGTACACGACCTGGTGGATTTTGTCAGCCAGGAGGCGCAGCAGGCGGGGGCCAACGCGGCACAGTTTGCGATGACAGGCCGACAAGGAGAGGCCGATATTCAAATGCAGACGGGCGCTAACGTGCGTTATACCGTGCCTCAGCGCGTAACAGCGGGGCATAAAGTGAATATCCGGTTCCGGGTAGGGGCACCGCAGAAAAAGGTGGCCATTGTGGCAAAACAAAACGGAACGGTTTTGAAAACGCAGCGCCGCCCTGTGGTGGCGCCGGGCGAAATGGAAACGCTGGCGCTGGATCTCAGCGGTGTGGCGGCGGAAAACGGCCCGATCACGGTGTCGGTTGAGGAGGCATGACCATGGAAAGAAAACTCATTTGTGTACAATGTCCCATCGGCTGCCATTTAACGGTTACTTATGATGGGGTGCATGAGCCTGTGGTAACGGGCAATACCTGTAAAAACGGAGAGATCTACGGAAAGAGCGAGGTGACGGACCCGCGCCGTACGCTGACAACCTCTGTGCGGGTCAAAGGAGGGACGGTGCCTGTATCGGTGCGCAGTGCGCAGCCCATTCCCAAAGCCGTGCTGCCGCAGTGCTTGGAGATACTGCACAAAACATTGCTGGAAAAGGGAAGCAAGGCAGGCACAGTGGTTGTGCCCAATATCCTGGATACCGGGATTGACATTGTAACGACGAGGGATGATTGGAATTAAAAGAGAAAGAAAAAAGCAGGCATTTGCCTGCTTTTTTTGTTTTGTTATTTAGCCAGCTCAAAGATTTTTTCCATATCGGCCGGCGTTAGCTTTACAAAGAAACCGTCGTTGAAATTGGCGAGCTCTTTGATGTCCTCCTCCTTGACGCCGAGTTCGGACAAGGAGGTGGGCATGCCGAGCGAAGCAAAGTAGGCTTTGATGCGGCGGATGCCCTCCAGGGCGACCTCCTCAGGATGAAATACGTCGTTGTCCACACCCATGACCTTGGTGGCAAAGCGCACAAAGCGGGGAATATCATGCTTGTAGACATATTGTGCCCAGGCGGGGAAGACGGTGGCCAAGCCCGCGCCGTGGGCGCTGTCGTATTTTGCGCCGATGCGGTGCTGGATATGGTGGCTGGCCCAGTCCTGCTCACGGTCTACGCCGCAGATGTTATTGTGCGCCAGCGTACCGGCCCACATGATCTGCGCGCGGGCGTTGTAGTTATCCGGTTCCTTGACGCAGATGATGCCGTATTTGAGGATGGTGCGCATCAGCCCTTCTATCATTTCATCCGTCAAGCTGACGTCCGGCGTATTGGTAAAGTAGCGTTCTGTCAGATGGATGAACATATCGGTAACGCCGCAGGCAGTTTGATAGGCGGGCAGCGTCATGGTAAGCTCCGGGTTCATGATGCTGAGCACGGGGCGCAGGATGTCGTTAGAGCGGATGCCCTCTTTGATGCCCGCTTCACGATTGGAGATGACACTGCCGGCGCTGCCCTCTGACCCTGCCGCTGCGATGGTAAGGATACAAGCGACAGGCAGCGCTTTGTCATAGGGCTTTTTGTCAATGTACAGATCCTGCCAGACATCGCCCTCATACAAGGCGCCGGCCGCAATGCACTTTGCGCTGTCTACCACGCTGCCGCCGCCGACGGCTAAAATCAAATCTACATTTTCCCTGCGGGCCAGATCCATCCCCTCCAGGGCCAAGGAATACCGCGGGTTGGGATGCACGCCGCCAAGCTCGACAAAATCGATGCCCGCTTCCTTCAGCGAGGTGCGGACACGGCCCAGCAGGCCGGATTTTTCCGCGCTCTGGCCGCCGTAATGCAGCAGAACCTTTTTGGTGCCGCGCTGAGAAAGCAGCGAACCGATGTTGTTTTCCTCGCCTTTGCCAAAGACGAACTTAGTGGGTGAGTAGAAAGAGAAATTTAGCATGATGACCTCCTACACATGAGCCGAGTCGGCTATAGATTGGTTGGGAATTTCCCAAAACAGAGACAAAAAACAATACATGTATAGTATAGCTAGATACAAATTGGATTTCAAGCCACTTATATGTAACTATATGCACAGACCATCAAAAAAAGCAGGCAGAACGCCTGCTTTTTTCTGAGTATATTACCGGGCCAGCTCATAGATTTTTTCAATGTCGGTCGGCATTAGCTTCACAAATACGCCATCGTTGAAATTGGCGAGCTCTTGGATGTCCTCTTCCTTGACGCCGAGTTCGGACAAGGAGGTGGGCATGCCGAGCGAAGCAAAGTAGGCTTTGATGCGGCGGATGCCCTCCAGGGCGACCTCCTCAGGATGAAATACGTCGTTGTCCACACCCATGACCTTGGTGGCAAAGCGCACAAAGCGCGGGATGTCGTGCTTGTAGACATATTGAGCCCAGGCAGGGAAGATGGTGGCCAGGCCCGCGCCGTGGGCGCTGTCGTACTTGGCGCCGATGCGGCGCTGGAGATGGTGGCTGGTCCATTCCTGCTCACGGCCTACGCCGCAGAGGTCGTTATGCGCCAGCGTACCGGCCCACATGATCTGCGCGCGGGCGTTGTAGTTATCCGGCTCCTTGACGCAGACGATGCCGTATTTGAGGATGGTGCGCATGAGGGCTTCGGCCAGCTCGTCGGTGATGTCTACGTCCTTTGTATTGGTAAAATAACGCTCTGTGATATGCACGAACATATCGGTGATGCCGCAGGCGGTTTGATAGGCGGGCAGGGTCATGGTAAGCTCAGGATCCAAAATGCTGAGCACGGGGCGGATGGCCTCCGACCGCATCATCTCCTTGAGGCCTTGCGCCTCATGGGTGATGACGGAATCCCAGCTTCCCTCCGAGCCGGCTGCTGCGATGGTAAGGATGCAGGCGACCGGAAGGGCGCTTTGCGCGGTCTTTTTGTCGATGAAAAAGTCCTGCCAGGCATCACCGTCATGAACGGCGCCGGCGGCGATGCACTTTGCCGTATCTATGACGCTGCCGCCGCCTACGGCCAAGACGAGATCGACGCTTTCTTTTTTGCATAAGGCGATGCCCTCCTGCGCCAGCGCATACCTGGGATTGGGCTGCACGCCGCTGAGGCTGACATAGGAAAGGCCGGCCTGGCGGAGAGAAGCATACACACGCTTGAGAAGCCCGGAGCGCTCTGCGCTGCGCCCGCCGTAGACGACCAGCACCTTTTGCGGCGCATAAGCCTGCAGATATGCCCCGACGCTGTTTTCCTCGCCTTTGCCGAAGATGAACCTGGTGGGAGAATGAAAGACAAAATTCAGCATGAAAAAAACCTCCTAAAATAAAGCCGCTTGGGCTTTTTGATATGCAAAAAAAGCGTAAGAAAAATTAAGAAAACATACCCGGCTTTTAACCGAAAAGAAAAATGGAAAAAAGAAAAGAAATTCTCAAAAACATGAAAGAGAAAAAGATTTTGAAATTGTTATCAGTGTACCATACAGAAAATAAAATGCAACTGTCTTTTGCGCGGATGGGATGTGATATAATAAAAAAATCAAGAAAAAAGAAAGGAGCGGGAGGGCGATGCATATCACAGAGCTGGCGCTGCAGGATTTTCGCAACTATGTGCAGCTTTCCCTTTCCTTGGAAAATGGGCTTACGGTGTTTTGGGGCGGAAACGCACAGGGAAAGACCAATTTGCTGGAGGCGGTACATGTCTGCTGCCTGGGCAAAAGCCATAGGACGGTGCAGAGCGCCGAAATGGTGGCCTATGGCAGGCAGGATGCGCGCATTGGGCTGCGCGTGGCGCGCGCGGACGGCCCGAGGCACATTCAGGTGATGCTGGAAGCCAACCGGCACAAGCGCATTTCGGTATCCGGCGTACCCATCCGCAGGATGAGCGAATTGATGGGGCATGTGCAGTGCGTGTTGTTTGCGCCTGAGGATCTGCAGCTTGTCAAAGGCGGGCCGAGCCTGCGGCGGCGGTATTTGGATACGGCGCTGTGCCAGATGAGCCCCGCGTATTTTTCTGCGCTGACAAGGTACAACACGGCGCTGTCCCAGCGCAATGCGATGCTGAAAAGGGGCATTGAGGAAGCGGCGATCTATGATGCCTATGAGCAGACGATGGCCCAGGCGGGGGCGGAGGTGCTGTGGCATCGGCAGCAATTTTGCCGGGAAATACAGCCGTTGGCTGCGCGCTTGTATGCAGAAATCGCAGACGGAGAGCAGATGCAGGCCTGCTATCGTTCCCAGGTGGCGGAGGGAGAGCAGGCGGAGATAGAAGCAGCGCTATCTTCCCTCTTGGCAAACGCGAGGGAAACGGACAAGCGGCGCTATATGACGAGCGTAGGGCCGCATAGGGATGATATGGAGGTAGCCATTGCGGACAAGCCGGCCCGCAGCTATGCCTCCCAAGGGCAGCAGCGAACCGCGGTGCTGGCGCTGAAGCTGGCAGAGGTGGAGCGCATGCGCGCACGCACAGGGCACAGGCCGGTTTTGATGCTGGATGATGTGCTGTCGGAGCTGGATCTAAAGCGCCAGCAGGCTTTGACAGAGCATGTGAAGGGGCAGGTGCTGCTCACCACAGCGACGCAGCCGCCGAAGCATTTGAAGGCAAGCCGTGTTTACAGGGTATACCGAGGGGAAATCATGGAATAAAAGCATGGCGGCAAAGACGGCGGCAAAAGGGCGGGGAAGCGCCCTTTTTTGAGGGGTTTTTCCTGCTGTGCAGCGACGGAAAAAACGGGGAAAAGACTTTCTTTATAATATAATATAGTATATAATAATAGCATAAAATATAAAAATACTTGAGGTAGGATGGTGAAAGCAATGATTCTTCATCTAGGTGGAGAATTTTGCTGTTTTTTTGAGGATGTGCTGTTTGTATTGAGGGCGGACGGCTGCGGGAAAAATGCGCAGACGCAGCGCTTTTTACAGGCAGCGGAGGACAACGGCTCGCTGATTGTCATCGATCCCCTGTTGATCAAGAGCTATGTTGTCACGTCTACACCTCAGGGAAATGAGCGCATCTATGCGTCTCCAATCTCTGCCGCTACGCTGCAAAAGCGGGCGGAGAAAGCAGCCGAGAGGTGAAAAGAGTCTTATGAACGAGATGGAAAACCAGGAAAAGAAGATTTTAGAAGAACAGGAAAGCCAGGCCTATGAAGCGGTGGCGTTTGAGGAAGGCACGATGGATGCGTCCGTGGAGGGGGAATACCGGGCGGACGAGATCCAGGTGCTGGAGGGGCTGGAGGCGGTGCGTGTCCGCCCCGGTATGTACATTGGGTCCACCGATTCCCGCGGCATGCACCATTTGGTGCAGGAGATCGTGGACAACAGCATCGACGAGGCGATGGCGGGCTACTGCGATGAAATCATCGTACAGCTTCACCATGACGGCAGCTGCAGCGTGACGGACAACGGGCGCGGCATCCCGGTGGATATTCACCCCAAGGTAGGCAAGAGCGCGCTGGAGGTGGCGCTGACCATGCTGCATGCCGGCGGCAAATTCGGCGGCGGCGGGTACAAGGTATCCGGCGGCCTGCACGGGGTAGGCGTCAGCGTCGTCAACGCGCTGTCCGAATGGCTCACGGCCGACGTATACCGGGACGGCTACCATTACCACCAGGATTATGTGCGCGGCGAGCCGGTTTCGTATGTGGAAAAGATGGAGCCGGTGGAGATCACCGGGACGGTCATCCGCTTTTTGCCGGACAAGGAGATTTTTGACAAAGGGACGCGCCTGGAATACGACATCCTAAAGGGCCGGCTGCGCGAGCTGGCGCACCTGAACAGCGGCATCAAAATTGTGCTTCGAGATGTGAGGGACGGCAAGGAGGATGTGTTCCATTTTGAGGGCGGTATTCCGAGCTTTGTGGAATACCTGAACCGCAGCAAGACGGTATTGCACGAGCCGCCGGTATACATTTCCGCCAAAAAAGAGGATGCCTCGGTGGAGATCGGCCTGCAGTATACCGATGGGTTCGTGGAAAACACCTATACCTTTGCCAACAATATCGCGACCCATGAGGGCGGCGTACACCTGACAGGCTTTAAGAACGGGATGACGCGCGCGGTCAATGACTATGCCAGAAAGTTCGGCCTGTTAAAGCAAAACGATGCCAACCTGGCGGGCGAGGACGTACGCGAGGGGCTCACCAGCGTCATCAGCGTAAAGCTGACGGATCCGCAGTTTGAAGGGCAGACCAAGACCAAGCTGGGCAATGCGGACATCCGCGGCCTGGTGGAGGGCGCTTTGTTTGACGGGCTGAGCACGTTTTTTGAAGAGAACCCGCAGGTGGCAAAGACGGTGATCCAAAAGTGCCTTGTGGCGCGCCGGGCGCGGGAGGAAGCGCGCAAGGCCCGGGAAATGACATTGCGCAAGGGGGCCTTGGAATCCAACTCATTGCCTGGGAAATTGGCGGACTGCTCGGAAAAAGACCCCAGCGTATGCGAAATCTTCATCGTGGAGGGGGATTCCGCAGGCGGCAGCGCCAAGCAGGGGCGGGACAGGACCTTCCAGGCAATCTTACCGCTGCGCGGCAAGATCCTGAATGTGGAGAAGACCCGGCTGGACCGCATGCTGGGCAATGCGGAAATCAAGGCGATGATCACGGCGTTCGGCGCGGGCATCGGCGAGGATTTTGACATTGAAAAGCTTCGGTATGACCGCATCATCTGCATGACGGATGCAGACGTGGACGGCAGCCATATCCGCATTTTGCTTTTGACCTTTTTCTTCCGCTATATGCGGCCGCTGGTGGAGCAGGGGCATGTATACATTGCCCAGCCGCCGCTGTTTAAGGTAAAGCGCGGCAAAAAAGAAACCTACTGCTATGAGGAAGAGGATTTGGAGCGCGAGCTCAGCGAGGGCGGGCGCCAGGGCGTGGAGATCCAGCGGTACAAGGGCCTGGGCGAGATGAACCCGGAGCAGCTATGGGAAACGACGATGGACCCGGAGACGCGCACCATTTTAAGAGTATCGCTGGAGGATGCGATGGCCGCCGACCAGATTTTCTCTGTCCTGATGGGGGATCAGGTGGAACCGCGGCGCGAATTTATCGAAGAGAACTGTAAATTGGTTGCCAATTTGGACGTGTAAGGGCAACGCAGGCAGAGGAGGAAAAGAGATGGAAGGACTTTTTGCGTCCGGAAGCCCGCTGTGGCTGATTCTGGGCATTGCATGCTTTGTCTTTGGCGGTTATGGCTACTACAAATCGCGCAGGGGAAAGACAAAGGAGCAGTACAAGGCGGAGCAGCGCGCCGTATCCAAAAAATTTGAGGAGCGTATCTCCCATATGAACGAGACGCCATACGAGAAGATGCAGCGCCGGGATAGGCTCCGGGATCAGAGGCGCAGCAGCGACCCGATGACGGACGCGGCCGAGGTATTGGCAGAGCGCCAGGCAAACGCAAAGCGCAAGAAAAAATAAAGGCGCTTTGCATAGCCGGGAAGGAAAAGAGGGAACAACGTGGAAGAACAGCGAACCTCAATCGGCAAGGTACGCCCGATTGATATAGAGCATGAGATGAAGACCAGCTTTATCTCGTATGCGATGGCGGTCATCGTGAGCCGTGCGCTGCCGGATGTGCGCGACGGGCTAAAGCCCGTACACCGCCGCATCCTGTACAGCATGCACGAATTGGGGCTGACAAACGAAAAGCCCTACCGAAAGAGCGCGACCATCGTAGGCGATGTGCTGGGCAAATACCACCCGCACGGCGATTCGGCGGTATACGACAGCCTGGTGCGCTTGGCGCAGGAGTTTTCTTCGCGCTATCCGTTTGTGGATGGGCACGGCAACTTTGGCAGCGTAGACGGCGACGGCGCCGCGGCCATGCGGTATACCGAGAGCAAGATGACCAAGTTTGCCGAGGAAATGCTGGCGGACCTGGACAAGGATACGGTGGACTTCATCCCCAACTACGACGAAAGGCTGCTGCAGCCTTCGGTGCTGCCCAGCAGGGTGCCGAATTTGCTGATTAACGGCAGCGGCGGCATTGCCGTCGGCATGGCGACCAACATCCCGCCGCATAACTTAACGGAGGTATGCGATGCGTGCGTGGCGCTCATCGACGACCCGGAGCTGGATTTTGAGGGCCTGATGCAATACATCAAAGGGCCGGACTTTCCTACGGGCGCGCTGGTGATGGGCTTAAGCGGCATCCGCCAGGCGTATGCCACGGGCCGCGGCCGCATCATTGTACGCGCACGGGCGGAAATCGAGGAGTTTGGGCATAACCGGCAGCGCATCATCGTATCCGAGATTCCCTACCAGGTCAACAAGGCGCGCTTGGTAAAGAGCATTGCCGACCTGGTGCGCGATAAGCGGCTGGAGGGCATCTCTGACCTTCGGGATGAATCCGACCGCAGCGGCATGCGCATTGTCATCGAAATCAAGCGCGACGCCAATGCCAATGTCGTGCTGAATAACCTATACAAGCATACGCAGCTGCAGGATACCTTTGGCGTAATCAACATTGCGCTGGTGGATGGGCAGCCCCGCGTGCTGAGCTTAAAACAGATGCTGGTGCATTACCTGGACCACCGCAAGGATGTCGTGACAAGGCGCACGCGGTTCGAGCTGGAGCGCGCCCAGGCGCGGGCCCATATTTTAGAGGGGCTGCTCATTGCGCTGGACAACATCGACGAGGTCATCGCCATCATCCGTTCCTCCGCCAATGACGGCGAGGCCAAGGCAAGGCTGATGGAGCGGTTTGGGCTGTCCGATAAGCAATCCCAGGCGATTCTGGATATGCGCCTGCGCCGCTTAACAGCGCTGGAGGTAGGCAAGCTCCAGGCGGAATTGGACGAACTGTCCAAGCGCATTGCCTATTACCTGGATCTGCTGGCGCATGAGGAAAAGATCCTGGGCGTGATTCGGGAAGAGCTGATCACGGTGCGCGACAAGTACGGCGACGGACGACGCACGGAGATTTTGCCCATTGAGGGCGAGGTGGATATGGAGGATCTTATCGCAGAGGAGGATATGTGTCTGACGCTGACGCATTTTGGCTATATCAAGCGTTTGCCGGCGGACACCTACCGGGCCCAGCACCGCGGCGGCAGAGGCGTATCCGGCCTGACAACGCGCGAGGAGGACTTTGTGGAGACGCTGTTTTTTGCGTCTACGCACACGCCGATTTTGTTCTTTACCAACAAGGGCCGCGTATTCAGGCTGAAATGCTACGAGGTGCCGATGGCGGGCCGTACGGCAAAGGGCATGGCGATCGTCAACCTTTTGCAGCTGCAGGCGGGTGAAAAGGTGGCGGCGGCCTTCCCCATTCCCAAGGATGTGGAGGCCAAATACCTGGTCATTGCAACGAGGAAGGGCATGATCAAAAAAACGCCGGTGCAGGAATTTCAGCACATCCGCCAAAACGGGCTGATCGCCATGGGCCTGCGGGAGGATGACGAGCTGGCCTCGGTATTCATTACGTCCGGGGAGGATACCATCATCGTGGGCACGCATGGCGGCATGAGCGTGAGCTTCCATGAAAACGACATTCGGCCGATGGGGCGTACGGCGCATGGGGTACGCGCCATTCGCCTGGGCGAAGAGGATTTTGTGGTGGATGCGCAGCCGGTATATAAACCGTACGTGCTGACCATCAGCGAAAACGGATACGGAAAACGGACGCCCTTTGAGGAGTACAATGTGCAGAACCGCGGCGGCAAGGGCATCAAGACCATGCAGGTCACGGAAAAGACGGGCAAGGTGGCGGGCCTGAAGGTATCGGACGGTACAGAGGATATTGTAATGATGGACAACAACGGCACCATCATTCGGTTTGCCTGCGAGCAGGTATCCGTCATCGGGCGCAGCACACAGGGCGTACGCCTGATGAAGCTGAGCCAGGGCGCCAAGGTGGCGGCCGTGGAAGTCGTGCCGCATGAGGAACCGGAAGAGGGCCTGGAAACCCCACAGGAAAATGAGACGGCGCAGGCTGCGGAGACACCGGCTGAATGAGAGGAGAAATAAAAAGGGAACGGGATGGCCGTTCCTTTTTTTATGCGCCAAAAGCGGCTTTGTTTAAGATTGGAAGGATATGGTATACTAAACAAACAAGCGAATCTATCAAAAAGGGGCATAGCATGGAAGTATATATCCCTCCGAAAAAGACATATCACAAAGCAGGAAGCCAGGGGGAGGTCTTTCCGGGCGGACGCAAAATAAACGGCAGGCAGCTGGCCGCTGCGGCCGTGGTGCTGGCGGTCTTGGCGGCATTGGCCTTGTTCATTGGCTCGTGCTTCGGCAAAAAGACGGTCAAAGTGATGACGACACAATCCATGGCAGACAGCGCGCTGTTTGCCCAACTGGCGGACGCCTACAAGGAGGAGACAGGACGGACGGCCAAAGCGCAGGCGGCCACGGAGGAAGAGCTGCAGGCCGCTGCGGCTGAAGGAACGGCGGGCTGTATTTTGGCGCCCTTTACACCGGATATCAACGATACCCTGGAAACGGGCGCTTACCAAGGCGCTCCGGTGTTTTACGATACCTATTTGATCGTAGGCCCGAAGGAGGACCCGGCGCGCGTCAAGCATTTGGGGAAATATAAGGCGCAGGATGTATTAAAGCACCTAAGCCTGCTGGGGCAGCCCTTTGTGCACCCGGCCAGCGGCAGCGGGCTGCAGGAAAAGATCAATGGACTGCTGCAGCAGGCCCAATTAACGGCGGGCGACTGGTATATAGAGGCTGCGGACGACGGACAGCAGATGCTGCAAACGGCGCAGGAGAAAAAGGGTTATGCGATGATAAGCCGGGAAAACTGGGCGCTGTATGGCAGCGGATTTCCGGAATTGGAGGTGCTAAACCAGCGGCTGGTCGGGATGGTAGACCAATATTACCTGCTGGCAAGGCCTGAGGAGAAGGAGGGAGAGCAGAGCCCGGACAGCGCTTTTTTGGAATGGATGAAGGGCGATGCGGCCCGCAGCATCGTGGAGGCCTATCAAGAGGAGGGCCGGCAGACGCCGAATTTCCAGCTCAACGAGAAGGATGAAGTGATTGAAAAGCCCAAAGAAGTATAGAGGAGAAGGACAAAAGGGGGCAGGGGCTCCCTTTTTGTATCGGACCGGAAACAACTGCGGGGAGGGGAAACAGGTGAAAAGGATGGGAAAACTCTGTGCGGCTGCGCTGCTGGCCTGCCTTTTGCTGCTGGCCGGCTGCGCCGGGCAGGGAAAGGCGGGCACGCCGACACAGGCAGAGAGCGAAACGACGCCGGTGGAAAAACAGCCGGTGCTGCAGGAGATGGATTGGGCAGCGCAATTTGATGGGTTGGAGGGGGCGGCTGTTTTGTATATACCGGCAGAAGAGCGCTATTTGGTGTACAACCTGCCAACAGCACAGAGAAGATGCTCCCCCTGCTCTACCTTTAAGATCGTTGCGGCGGCGACAGCGCTGGAAAACGGAAGCCTTGTACCGGAACACTCAACACGCGCATGGAGCGGCGAGAGGTTCTGGAACCAAGCGTGGAACCAGGATGTGGATTTTGAACAAGCCTTTCGGTCTTCCTGCGTCTGGTATTTCAGACAGGTGATCGACGAGCTGGGGCCGCAGCAGATACAGGCAGCGCTGGACAAGCTGGCGTATGGAAACCGGGATATTTCTGATTGGGAGGGCCGGCTGAATACCAACAACGACAACAGGGCGCTGACGGGGTTTTGGATTGAATCTTCGCTGAAAATATCTCCGTTAGAGCAGGCAGAGGTCATGGAACGGATCTTCGGCGCGCACTCGGCCTATTCGCAGGAGACGCAGGACGCCTTGAGGCAGGTAATGCTGGAGCAGCCCCGGGACCAAGCGGAGATACAGATCTATGGCAAGACCGGCATGGGAAAGGACAAAGGCATTGTTGCAGACGCTTGGTATACAGGCTTTGCAGAAATGGGAAAGGAGACGGTATATTTCTGCGTTTATCTAGGAAAAACAGAGGGGGCCGAGGTATCGTCGCAAAGGGCGAAAGAGATCGCAGGGAACCTTTTATCCGCGTACCGGGAGACGATAGAGCCGTAAGCCGCCGCAGGGCATGAAAAAAGGCCGGGACGGCAAAAGCCAACGCGGCATAAGGCCGGTATTGAGCTTTTTCTGAGAAAGACCATATCAAAAAACGCCCATAGCTTGTATACGGGCGTTTTTTGTTCATTCAACACAATGCCTTTTGATTTGATATTGCGCGTTAGCTGCCAATACACGGCTTATATCGTACAGAACACTGCGAAAGGTTCTTATGCTGTAATAAGCAGAGAAGCGGTATTGAGAGTTTCCAAAAGCAAGAAAACGGTGTTGTAAGAAGATACCTTACCGTTTCCCCTGGCATACCGCCCCCGGCAAAGGCTGCGGCCTTGGTGATCATGCCTTGGAGCCCTTGGTGCGGCGCCCGGCAAGGATGATGAGAAGCACGATGATGAGAAGCAGCACATAGGGAAGCACGGTGGCAAAGGAAGCCTCGGAGGAGGTATCTTGCTTAGTGCCCTGGATGACAAAGGTGCCCATGCTTTGCGTCTGCACCGTAAGGGTGACTGTACCGTCTGAATTGCTTTGCGTCTGGGTTTCCAGGGCGATGAGATCGCCGGAAGCGTCCATCTGACAGACCTGGAACGTTTGCTTTTTATCGTTGGTGGCAAAGGTGAAATGCACGGTCAAGGGACTGGTGACCATGCCGGGCGGCAGGCTGGTTTCGGATTGCCGGGCGCCGTTTTGCAGATAGGCCTGCTTTAACTGGAGATCCACAGCCATCAGCGACTGGGTAAGCTCCTGCTTGGCGGTCTGGGCTTTTTCAGGCAGCGGCACGTCGTTGGCAATGGCATACAGCTGTACCGTGCTGTTTTCACCGGGAGAAAGCATAGAGGGCATCACGCTGTCCAGCCCTTCGAGGGACAGCGAGCATTGCCCGCTTTGCGCCGTATTCACGCGGTCGATGGCCGGCATGGTGACGATGCGCCCGCTGGCCATGGCGGTGGTTTCCAAAAGGCTGTAATTGCGGCTGTCCGCCCCTTGGAGCTGAAGGTTGGTGACAAAGGCCGCTACATTGTCCCCCCTGTCAGGGCTGATAAACGCCGCCTTGGCATTGAGATAATCCACAGAGACGGACTCCCCCTCCAAAACGCCGACCAGGTCGATGTTGGAGACGTTGGCGGCGGCGGTGCCGTCATAGCCCTTATCCGCAATGGCAACATTTTGCAGCGTTAGGGGGCGGCGCACGATATCCGCGGTAAAGATGGGGGTGATGAGCGTATAGTAATCGGCATCCGCACCGACAAGGGAAATGCCCTGCACGGAGACGACCTTGCCGGTGCCGGCATCCTTATCCAGGAACCGCCCATAGGCAGCGCCCTCCACATGGATATCATCGCCCTCGGTGATGGCGCCCATCAAAGACGGAGTGCCCTGGAGCGCAATGGTCGTGGTGCCGTCATACTCACGGGAAGCAGCGCTGAGCGATAAGCCGGTAATGGTCAGCGGCTGCACCGCCTGGATCTGGAGGTGCAGGGTGACAGATTCAGACTGCGCGCCGTCTGCCCCCTTGGCGGAAGCTTCGATGGCAAGCTCTGTGCCAGGGGCGTAAGAGGCCAAAGAAAGGGTTTGTCCGCTTTGCAGGCTTTGCGGGTCTGTGGTTTCGGTTTTGCCGTCGGCTGTTGCGGTGATGCGATAGGTGATCTCTGCCCCTGCTGTGGAGGAAAGCACCAAAGGATAGGTGTGCTTTACCACAGATTCATCGTCTGTGCTGGCGGAGGGGGAGAGGATCTCCGTAATGAAAGCAAACACCGCTGTGCCTTTATCCGAGAGAAACCAGACATCGCGCCCGCTGTGGTTGAGAAGGGCCAAGATGGTATCGCTTTGAAAGGCGTCGCCGGAGAGCTCGTCCACCCCGCTGGCATCGCCGGCCCCTGTGATCTGCTTGCCGGCAGGCGAAGCACAGTGGTCGAAAGCAGTTCCTTCGCATTGAAGCGTGCCTACGAGCGTGCCGGCAGAAGTCTTGGCAAGCACGCCGCCGTTATGATAGCTGGTTTGGATAAGCGCGGCATCCTCGGCACACCGGATGCGGGGCAGCAGCCCCACCAGCCCGCCTACCTGGGCATCGCCTTCGATTTGGCCGAGATTCATGCTGTCGGCCAACAAGGACTGTGCTTCAGCGACGCGGCCGGAAAGGGAAAACTGGCCGACGAGCCCGCCGACAGACCGCGTCCCCTTGACATTGCCAAAATTGGCCCCCTGCGCCATGACATTGGCAATGCTGTGCTGCTGGCTGTCGGCAGATAAAACGACATCGCCCACCAGCCCGCCGGTATTGGCCTGCCCGGATACGTCGCCTTGGTTTTCCAGCTGGGAAAAGGCGGCTGCCTCCTGCGGCGCAAAATGCGCTTGGCCGATGAGCCCGCCGGTATTGGCCTGTGCCGATACATCGCCTTGATTGCGCGCCTTTTGAAGGGAGCCTGACGCAAATAGGCCAAAGAGCCCGCCGGCAGCGCTTTGGCTGTGGGTAGAGACGCTTTTAATACGGCCGGTATTGCAGACATTGGAAACTGTCCCCCCTGCGCTGCCTGCCAGGCCGCCCAAGAAAACCTTGGCGGAGGATTTTGCCGAGGCAGTGACGGAGCCATTGTTGGTACAATCCTCTAAAGTGGCTTGTGCGGCGGCGCCTACCAGGCCGCCCGCCGTGCCGTTTGTACCGGACAGGACGATCTCGGCAAAATTTAAGCCATGGGATAAGGACAGAGACTGGGCTTGCCCAATCAGGCCGCCCGCTGCCTGGCCGGCGGATACCTTGCCTCGATTGATACAGGCGGAAAGCTGTGCCGATTCGTTTTCTTCCGCTGTGCTTTGCGCGATCAGGCCGCCGGCAGTTTTTTCTGCGGAGACCTCGGCTGCATTCTCGCAATGGGAGAGCGAAGCGCTGCCAAGCACATGAACGGCCAGGCCGCCGGCCACAGGGGCGGAGACAGTGCCGCTGGCAATGGAGCAATTATGGATAGAGGCTTGGCTTTGCACCAACAGGGCCAGGACCGCAGCCTGTGCATCGCCATGCACGGATACCTCGGCAAAAGAGAGGTTTTGCACGGTAGCGGCGCTGGTAAGGGTATCAAACAAAGCGGCACGCGCGCCGCTTTGCGTAAAGTGAGAGACAGTATGCCCTTTGCCGTCTAAAAAACCGCTGAATACGCCGGCAGAGGGCAAGACAGCCCCGGATAGATCCACATCGCTGAGCAGCTGCAGGGACTGGCTTTGGAACGTGACGCCCTGGCTGAGCAGCGTAAGAAACCCTAAAAAATCTGCCCGGTCCTCCAGGGAAAAGAATACGCCGTCTGTTTTGTACCAGCTGGTGTCTATGGCAGCGTCGCTTTGCGCTTCAGCGTGCGCCGCGCCCAGGGGGCGCCAGGGGCACAGCAGCAAAAGAACGGCCAAAAGAACACAGAGCCGGCTGCCGAATTTTTTACAGATCATTTGGCATCCTGCTTTCTAAAAATCAAAGATAAGGCCTTGTATCAGTCCGAGATAGTATGCAATACCTATTCAATTTATCATACAACAAGTTGGCAAACGCTTCAAGAAAACAGAGAAAACCAGCGGGATTCTTGAGAAAGCTAAGTGGTTTTTGCGATGATAAAAAAGCATAGCGGGCAATGCCGTTTTGGATCGCAAAGGAAAAAACAGAGAAATCCCAATGGGGGCGGTGATGCGTATCTTAAAGCCGAGCGCTGCTGCCGGGAAGAATGGCTGGCCCTTTGCCAGGCGGGCATTGGCTTGGGAGAGGCGGCGGCCGGAAAGACAAATTTCAAAAGGAAGGTGGGGGAAAATGAGGGTTAAATGGAAAGGAAAAACATCGTTTCTTATGCTGACAAACGATAAAACCTATGAAGTGATAGGGATAGAGCGCGGTTGGTATAGGCTTATAGATGATTCCGGGGAGGATTCTCTTTACCCGCCGGAACCATTTGAAATCATAAAAGAATAGCCCTATAAGCAGCATGACAAGAAGGCAGGGGACCCCCGGCCTTTTTTGTTTCGGGGCGTCATAGCGGGCGTAATAGAAACCGCTTTTTCCCGTCTTTTCTTAATTCTATGCTTGGCGGCATGCGGGAGAACAAAAGGGCCGTAATCAAGAAAAAGCCCGAGAATACGGGCTTTTCCCTTGCTGTACACCTTTGAAAAAACAGAGCTGTTTTCATAAACTTGTTTTGCGATACTACCCAAACAGGGGATTTTGCGGTAAACTTACAAATATATGACCTCAAAAAGGGGATAGAGACAGTTGGAGCAACAAAACAAAACGATGATCCGTATCAAGGCGCTGGCAAAGACGTATGCGGTGCCGGGCGGTACGGTGGATGCGTTAAAGGGCATAGATCTTGAGATCCATCAGGGAGAGATCTTCGGCATCATTGGGATGAGCGGCGCGGGCAAGAGCACGCTGATTCGCTGTATGAACCTGCTGGAGCGCCCGACAAGCGGCACCATCCAGATCGACGGACAGGATGTAACGGGATTATCCAAAAAGGCGCTGCGTCGGATGCGGCACAGCGTGGGCATGATTTTTCAGCAATTCAATCTGCTGATGCAGACGACGGTGGAAAAGAACGTTGCATTCCCGCTGGAAATCACCGGCGTGGACAAGGCGCAGTGTGAAAAGCGGGTGAACGAGCTGCTGGAGATCGTGGGGCTGTCTGACAAGGCGGACGCGTACCCGGCGCAGCTTTCCGGCGGACAAAAGCAGCGCGTTGCCATTGCGCGGGCCTTGGCGGCCAACCCGAAGGTGCTGTTGTGTGACGAGGCGACCAGCGCGCTGGACCCAATGACGACGGATTCCATTTTGGAGCTGCTAAAGCGCATCAACCAGCAAATGGGCATTACCATCGTTGTCATCACACATGAAATGGAAGTAATCCGCAAGATCTGCCGCCGGGTGGCGATCATAGACGGCGGCGTCATTGCAGAACAGGGCGAAGTGGCGGAGATATTCACCAACCCCAGAACCGCGGCGGCGAAAAAGCTGTTCCATGTGCTGCCGGAGGGAGAAGGCAGCAAGGGCGGCGCGGTGCTGCGGCTGGCGTTTGACGGGAAAAAGCTGTACCAGCCGGTGGTAGCGGGCATGATTTTGGCCTGCGGCGTGCCGGTATCCATCCTGTCTGCTGAGATCCGTACCATCGGCCAGGGGCAGTATGGACAGCTGACCATTCAGCTGCCGGACGATTTAGAGGCCTGCCTGCGCGCAAGGCAGTACTTAAAAGAGCAGGGCGTACAGGCAGAGGAGGTGGAGGCAGAATGAGCGGCATGAGCTTTGCGCAGCTTTCTCAGCTGCTGCTGGAGGGCACGCTGGATACGCTGTATATGACGCTGGTATCCACGGCCATTGCGTATTTAATCGGCATTCCGCTGGGCGTCATTTTGGTAATGACACGCAGGGACGGCATTTGCCCGGCCCCTAAGACCAATGCGGTGCTGGGCACGATTGTCAACGTGATGCGGTCTGTGCCGTTTTTGATCCTTATCATTGTGCTGATTCCCTTTACCCGTTTGGTAGCGGGGACGAGCATCGGGGCGACGGCGACCATTGTGCCGCTGATTGTAGGGGCGGCGCCGTTTATTGCGCGCATGGTGGAATCCTCGCTTTTGGAGGTGGATGCCGGCGTGGTAGAGGCGGCCCAGGCCATGGGCGCCAGCCCGTGGCAGATTGTAACCAAGGTGCTGCTCAAGGAATCCGTGCCCAGCCTGGTGACGGGAGCGGCGATTGCGCTGACCACCATACTGGGCTATTCCGCCATGGCTGGCGCTGTGGGCGGCGGCGGGCTGGGAGATCTGGCCATCAAATACGGGTATCATAGATACCAGACCGATGTGCTGCTGCTGACGCTGGTGATTTTGGTGCTGCTGGTGCAGGTGATCCAGGCGCTGGGCAACGCGGTGGCAAAGAGGATAGATCACAGAAAGTGATTTATGAATATTTCAACAAAAAGGGAGAGGAGAAAAATGAAAAAAATCGCATTGTTTTTAGCGATGGCGGCCTTGCTGGTATTTCCGCTGGCAGGCTGCGGCGGCAAAAAGACGCTGAAGGTAGGCGCAACGCCTTCGCCGCATGCGGAGATTCTGGAATCCATTCAGGAGGAGATGGCAAACCGCGGCATAGAAATGGAGATTGTGGAGTTTACCGATTATCCGCTGATCAACCAGGCGCTGGCCAATGGAGACATTGACGCCAACTATTTTCAGCATGAGCCGTATTTGGTGGATTTCAATGAAAAGAACGGCACGGACCTGAAAACGGCTGCCTATATCCACTATGAGCCGCTGGCCTTATTCCCGGGAAAGACCAAGGCGGTGGCAGACTTGAAGGAGGGCGCGCAGATCGGTGTGCCCAACGACGCTACCAACGAAGCGCGCGCGCTGCTGTTGCTGCAGGACCAGGGGCTGATCAAGCTCAAGGAGGGCGCAGACCTCAACGCGACCAAGCTGGATATTGTGGAGAATCCGAAAAACCTGGAGATCATGGAGATCGACGCAGCGCAGCTGGCGCGGTCCCTGCAGGATTTGGATATGGCAGTGATCAACGGCAACTATGCCCTGCAGGCAGGCCTAAACGCCAAAACGGACGGCCTGGCGATGGAGGCAGAGGATTCTCTGGCCGGCAAGACGTATGCCAACATCGTGGCGGTACGCAACGGAGAGGAAAACCGGGAAGAGATTAAAACGCTGATCGAGGTGCTGACCAGCGAGGAGACAAAGGCCTTTATGGAAGAAAAATATCAGGGCTCTGTGGTACCGGTATTTTAAGGAGGAAAAAAGAGCGGAAATTTCCGCTCTTTTTTTATTTTTTCGACAGGTTTGAAGGCGGGCTGCATAGGATGACGAGGGAGGGAAAGATGAAAAAGCTTTGGATAAAGGCGACGGGTATCCTGACGGTCCTTTGCATGGCTGCGGCAGCTACGGCGCATTTTGCAGTGGGCTATGCAGCAGAGGCAAAGCAGGAGGGCGTCCCGGTCAGCATTTTGATGTATCATAGTATTTTGAAGGACCCGCAGAGAGCGGGGATGCATGTATTGTCTCCGGATACGCTGGAACAGGATATGAAGTATTTGAAGGACCATGGATATACAACAGTATCCATCCAGCAGCTGGCCGATTACGTGTATAAAGATATACCGCTGCCGGAAAAGCCGGTTGTACTGACCTTTGATGACGGATACTTAAATAACCTGACCTATGTGCTTCCGCTGCTGGAAAAATATGAGATGAAGGCGACGATTTCCATTGTAGGCGCCTATACCGAGCAGGCGGAAAAGGAAGATGATGAAAACCCAAATTACGCCTACCTAAAAAAACAGCGCATCGCGGAACTGGCACAGTCTGAATGGGTGGAAATTGGAGCGCACAGCTATGACATGCATGGGCAGCAGGAAAGGAAGGGCTCCGCCAAAAACAAGGGGGAATCCACAGGACAGTACCAGGCGCTGTTTCGGGCGGACACGGAGCGCTGCCTGGCGCTGCTGGCAGAGTGCGGGATACAGGCAAAGGTGTATGCGTATCCGTACGGCGCGATTTCCGCAGAATCCGAGCCAGTGCTGAAAGACCTGGGATTCTGCGCGTCGCTGTCCTGCCGGGAAAAGCCGAACTATATTACAAAGGACCCGGACTGCCTGTGGCAGCTGGGACGGTATAACCGGCCGAGCGGGGTGAGCACGGAAACCTTCATGCAAAGGGCGTTGGGAGAGGGGGCAAAATAAAAAAGGGGCAAAGGCCCCTTTTTTGCTTGCTTTCTTATTTGCTGCCCATGCACAAGAAGGCCGCCACAGCGCCTGCCACATCGCAGAGGATGGTCAGAATGCTGCCAAAGCCGAGGTTGAGGAGCGCGCCGTATTCACCGGCCAGGATGGATTTGGAAATCAGAACCAAAATAAGACCGACGATGAAAAGAATCATGTGGATCAGGTAGTTTTTCTTTTCCCTGGTGACGATGGAGAAAACCAAGCCGCCCACGGGCACCAAAAACAGCACGATGGCGCCAAAGCTGGCCTGAAACAGCACGGTAAATGCGCTGACCCCGAACCCGAAGGCGCTGTAAGCCGGCAAAAGCAGGCAGACGACAGTCACCGCATACAGTGCGATACAAATCATGTTCCATTTTTCTTTGATGACATTCATATGGGAAACCTCCTTAAAAAAAGTATGACAAAATTATGGCATTTCTGCCGTATTTATGAAAGAATATCATTTTCTTTGAAGATATGCAAGAGGATCCCACAAAGAAAAACGCCTTTTCCATGCAGAAAAGGCGTTTTTCTCATTGGGAGGTCAGTTGATCCAGGGTGGCAAAGGTGTAGCCTTCGCGTTTCCAGGTTTCAATGAGCTCATTGAGAATATCGGCATTGGTGGAGCTGGTATTGTGCAGCAGGACGACCGCCCCGCAGTGCGTGCGCGGCAGCAGCTTGTCAAAGGCCTGGTCACGGGTAGGCTGATCGTCCTGCAGCCAATCCACATACGCCAGCGACCAGAACATGGTCTTGTAGCCCAGCGCCTTGGCGTGCTGCAGGTTTTCAAGGCTGTATTTCCCGGCAGGCGGCCGGTAGTATTTTGGCATGGGCTGGCCGGTGATGTCTTGATACAGGGCCTCGTTTTTGCTCAATTCCTTTTGCAGCGCTTCCTGTGTAGAGATCTTTGACATATCCGGATGGCTGTAGGTATGGTTGCCTACGATATGCCCTTCGTCCGCCATGCGGAGAATAAGGTCCGGGCTTTGCTCCAGGTAATGGCCGGTGACAAAGAAGGCGGCTGGTACCTGCTGGGCCTTCAAGGTATCCAAAATGGCGGCGGTGTTGCCGTTTTCATAGCCGCAGTCAAAGGTAAGATACAGCACTTTTTGGCCGTCGCTGCCCATAAAAAAGGCGTCGTATTGTGCCAGGTCGGCTGGATCCGCGTTGCCGCGCGGCTGCGTTCCGTCCTCAGAAAAGCTCAGCCCCCAATCGCTGCCGCCTGCCATGGTGGCGGCTGCCTTGGGAACAAGCAGGCCGATCTGTACAATCAAGGCCAGCGAGAGCGCCAGGATGCCGTAATCTATGAAACGTCGAAAATCGTGTTTTTTCACGCAGTATCCCCCTTTCTTTTTCATTGTAAGCAGAAGAATTGAAAATATGTCTATATACGCGCGGGGCAAAGGGAGGAGCGCAAAAGAAATTGTCGAAAAAATGGCGAAAATAAATTGAAAATCGATAGGATTTAGTGTACCCTTATTAAATCAGGGGATTTTTATTTTTTCGATGGGCGGTGGATGGACAAGCAATGGAAGAGCTCAAGCAACGCATTGTAAAGGATGGCAGGCTCAAGGAGGGCAGCATCCTGAAGGTAGACAGCTTTTTGAATCATCAGATGGATATCGATCTGTTCAACAAGATGGGGCAGGAATTTTACCGATTGTTTGAGAAGGACCATGTGAACAAGATCCTGACCATCGAGGCGTCCGGCATTGGCATCGCGTGCGTGGCGGCCCAGTATTTTCATGTGCCGGTGGTGTTTGCCAAGAAATCCCAAAGCGCCAACATCGACGGCGATGTCTATACCACCAAGGTGGAATCGTTTACGCATAAGCGAGTGTATGACATCATTGTTTCCAAAAAGTTTTTGAATGAGAAGGACAGGGTGCTTATCATTGACGATTTTTTGGCCAAGGGCAGCGCGCTCAACGGCCTGTGCCGTTTGATCCAGTCTTCCGGGGCGACGCTGGTGGGGGCCGGCATCGCCGTAGAAAAAGGGTTTCAGGAGGGCGGCCGCCTGATCCGCTCGCAGGGCGTGCGGGTGGAATCGCTGGCCATCATTGACCGGATGGATGTAAACACGGGCATTGTATTCAGGGATTAAGGCAGGCGGAGAGCGTCTGCTTTCAATCAAAACTACAAGAGGAAAAGAGGAGAGGACGAGATGAAGAGGACAAAACGGCTGCTGGCAGCAATCCTGTCCTGCGCCATGGTCTTTGCGCTGACGGCTTGCGGCAGCTCAGACGGCGCGGGCAGTGCAGACGGCAGAAGCCTGAAGGCGATCCCGAAGGAGGATCTGAAGATCGGCTTTGTGTACGTAGGGCCAGTGGGGGATGAAGGATATTCCTATGCCCACGACCAGGGGCGCAAAAAGATGATCGAAAGCCTGGGACTGAGCGAGGACCAGGTCATCATCAAGGAGAGCGTGCCGGAAAACGCGGACTGTGAAAAGGCGCTCAACGACATGGTGGACCAGGGCTGCAACGTGATCTTTTCCACCAGCTATGGCTTTATGGATTTCACGCTGAACGTAGCCAAGCAGCATCCGGACGTATACTTCTTCCACTGCTCTGGATACAAGACGGCGGACAACATGTCCGCGTATTTCGGGCGCATGTATGAGATGCGGTATCTGTCCGGCATCGCGGCGGGCCTGAAGACCAAGAGCAACAAGATCGGCTATGTGGCGGCTATGCCGCTGCCGGAAGTGACCCGCGGCATCAACGCATTCACGCTGGGCGTGCGCTCGGTAAATCCGGATGCGACGGTAGAGGTAAAATGGACCAATAATTGGTTTGATCCTTCCGGCGAAAAGCAGGCGGCGGTGGAGTTGCTCAATTCCGGCTGCGACGTATTGGGCCAGCACTGCGACAGCGCAGGCCCGGTGGTAGCGGCGCAAGAAAAGGGCGCGTGGGCGGTAGGCTACAATGCCGATACGCTGTCCAAGGGCCCGGATGCGTACCTGACCGCGCCGCTGTGGGATTGGGGCATCTATTACACCGAACAGGTGCAGAAGATCATCGACGGCACCTGGAAATCTGAAAACTACTGGGGCCACGGCCATAGGGACGAGGGCATCGTAAAGCTGGATAAGCTGTCGGCAAACTGCGCAGAGGGCACCGAGGAAGCCATCCAAAAGGCCCAGGAAGAGATTGACAACGGCAAGCATGTCTTTGCCGGCCCGCTCAAGGATAACGAGGGCAATGTAAGGGTACAGGAGGGCGCTGCCATGACGGACGACGAGATGCTGTCCATGGATTGGTTTGTAGAAGGCGTAATCGGCTCTGTACCCAAGACCGAATCGTAATACGGCGAGGTAAGGAGCAGGAGAGCATTCCCCGGGACGGGAGTGCTCTTCCTTCCTTTTCTCGGCATTTCAGGATAGGAGGCAGGCAATGGCGGACCATCCGGCATACATCGAGTTAAGAGGCATTTGTAAATCGTTTGGCCCGGTAGTGGCAAACCACAACATCAACCTTTCGGTGGAAAAGGGAGAGATCCATGCGCTTTTGGGGGAAAACGGTTCCGGCAAAAGCACGCTGATGAATATGCTTTCCGGCATTTATTCGCCGGATGCAGGCGAAATTTATCTGGATGGCAAGGCCGTTTCGTTTTCTGAGCCGGCGGAGGCCATCCGCGCGGGCATCGGAATGGTACACCAGCACTTCAAATTGGTGGATGTGCTGACTGCAAAGGAGAATATTGTAGCCGGAAAGGAAAAGGCCGGCTTTTTCATAAAGCAAAAGGAACTGACAAGGGAGATCCAGCGCATCGAGGAAAAATACGGGCTGATCGTGGACCCGGATAAGAAGATTTACAATATGTCCGTGAGCGAAAAGCAGACGGTGGAGATCCTAAAGGTGCTGTACCGCGGGGCGGACATCTTGATCCTGGATGAACCGACGGCTGTGCTGACGCCGCAGGAGATCACCAAGCTGTTTGATATTCTGCGCAACATGAAGCAGGAAGGCTGCAGCATTATCATCATCACACACAAGATGAACGAAGTGATGGAGATCAGCGACCGGGTGACGGTGCTGCGCAAGGGCGAGACCATCGGCACTGTGAAAACCAGCGAGACAGACCCGCGCCAGTTGACGGAGATGATGGTAGGGCGGGCCGTGAGCCTGGATATTGAGCGAGCGCCGGTGGACAGCGAGCGCCGGCGGCCGCTGCTGGAGGTAAAGGGCTTAACGGCGAAAAACGCCGAGGGGCGGGAGGTCATCAGCCAGATGTCCTTTACGCTGAATACCGGCGAGATCCTGGGCGTGGCCGGCATTGCGGGCAGCGGGCAGAAGGAGCTGTGCGAACTGATCGCAGGGCTGTATAAGGCGAAGTCCGGCGAGGTGATTTTTAAGGGGGAATCCATCCTGGGGATGACGCCTGCCAAAATCATCCAAAAGGGCATCAGCATGAGCTTTATCCCGGAGGACCGGCTGGGCATGGGCCTGGTGGCCGGGATGGATATTGTGGACAACGTACTGCTCAAAACCTTCCACCAGGGGAAATCGCCGTTTGTGGACAGAAAGGCGGGCAAGGAGCGCGCCGAGCACATTGTGGAAAAATTCCGGATCGATACGCCGTCGGTCCATCATATCGTAAAAAAACTGTCCGGCGGCAACATCCAAAAGGTGCTTTTGGGGCGGGAAATCGATATGAACCCGCAGCTGATCATCACGGCGTACCCGGTGCGCGGGCTGGATATTGGCGCCTCGTACAACATCTATGACATTTTGAATCAGCAAAAGCAAAAGGGCGTGGGTATCCTGTTTATCGGGGAGGATCTGGATGTGCTGCTGGGCCTGTGCGACCGGCTGATGGTGATCCACGACGGGACGCTGATGGGCATTGTAGACCCCAAAGAGGTGACAAAGGAGGATGTGGGCCTGCTGATGCTGGGCCATCCGATGGAAGAGGTGAAGGCATGCTGAACATCGTAAAAAAAGAGGAGCCATCCAAAAAGCGCG
This sequence comes from uncultured Bacillota bacterium, assembly GCA_905208455.1. GTDB lineage: Bacteria > Bacillota > Clostridia > Christensenellales > QAND01 > UMGS1975. The sequence goes on along the minus strand of CAJLPK010000006.1, from coordinate 9,334 downwards.
AGCTGGCGACCCGCCTGCTGGCGGTGGCGGCGGCGCTGGGCGCAACGGCAGTCATCATGGTGTTTTTGGGGCTGAACCCCTTTGAAGTGTATGCCAAGATGATCGAAGGGGCGACGGGCACAGCGTACCGCTTTCAGGAGACCATCAACAAGACCATTCCGCTGGTCATCCTTTCGCTGGGCATTGCGGTAGCCTTTAAGATGAAGTTTTGGAACATCGGCGCAGAGGGGCAGTTTTACATGGGGGCGTTTGGGGCGGCCTGGGTGGCGTTCAGCTTCCCGGAGGCGCCGGCGCTTTTGCTGATTCCCATGATGCTGCTGGCCGGGTTTTTATGCGGCGGCCTGTGGGCGATGATCCCGGCGCTGCTCAAAGCGAAATGGCATACGAGCGAGACGCTGGTAACCCTGATGATGAACTATATCGCGACCACATGGATTACCTATCTGCAATACGGGCCGTGGAAGGACCCAAAGGGGGGCGGGTTTCCCCGCATGCCGTATTTTTCAGACAACGCCGTACTGCCGGAGGTCTTTGGCATCCATATCGGATGGATCCTTGCGCTGCTGCTGGTCGGCGTAGTGTATGTGATGTTCAAGCAGAGCAAGCTGGGGTATGAGATTGCGGTGGTAGGCGAAAGCGACACGACGGCGCGCTATGCAGGCATGAGCCCCACCAAGGTGATGCTGATTGCGATTTTGATTTCCGGCGGCCTGTGCGGCATTGCGGGCACGGTGCAGGCCTCCGGCATAGAGCATTCGCTGACCAACCAGCTTTCCGGCGGGCTGGGCTTTACCGCCATCATCACCACCTGGCTGAGCAAGCTGTCTGCGCCGGCGATTGTCATCGTATCGCTGCTGTTCGCCATTTTGCTGCAGGGCGGCGATTATATTCAGACGGCCCTGCAGGTTTCTTCTTCGCTGGCAGACCTGATACAGGGGACGATTCTGTTCTTTGTGCTGGGCAGTGAATTTTTCCTAAACTATCGGTTCGTGCGCAAGCACAAGGCACAGCAGGAGGTGTAAGAAGATGGGTTGGGTGACAGCAACAGCCTTATTTTTGCAAATTTCCGTACAGATGGGCACGCCGATCCTCTTTGGCACGCTGGGCGGGATTTTGGGGGAAAAGACCGGCAACCTGAACCTCGGCGTGGAGGGCATGATGATCATGGGCGCTGCGGTAGGATTCAAGGTGGCGCTGGTGACGGCGAATCCCTGGCTGGCGGTGCTGGCGGCCGGCATTGCGGGCGCGCTGGGCGCGCTGATTTACAGCGTTGTGACGGTGACATTTAAGGGCAACCAAACGGTCACGGGCCTGGCGCTGACGATTTTTGGCACCGGGTTTGCGGGCATGCTGGGCAAATCCATGTCCGGGGTCAGCCTGCCGCAGCCGGTGCTGGATACGTTTGCCGCGTATGACTTTCCCGGCCTGAGCAAGATCCCGGTTCTGGGAGAGGCGTTTTTCCAGCAGAGCATTTATGTGCAGATCGCGCCTATCTTGGCGGTGCTGATTTATTTTTTCATCAAAAAGACGAGGATCGGGCTGAATATGCGGGCTGTCGGGGAGAACCCGGCGGCGGCGGATGCGTCCGGCATCAATGTAAACCGGTATAAATACCTGAGCCTGTTGGCAGGCGGCTTTTTGTGCGGGGTAGGCGGCGCGTACCTGTCGCTGGTGTTTGTGCCGAGCTGGCAGGACAACATCACAAACGGACTGGGCTGGATCGCGGTGGCGCTGGTCATATTCTCCACCTGGAACCCGGCCAAGGCGATTTTCGGCGCGTACCTGTTCGGCGCGCTGCGCGGGCTGGGCTACAAGCTGCAGAACGTAGCGATCTCGCTGTTTGGGCTGCAGTTTACCATTCCCTCGCAGCTGCTGGATATGGTGCCGTATGCTGCGACGGTGCTGGTGCTGGTCATCATCACGATGCGGAAAAAGCGGGAAAACCAGCCGCCGGCTTCGCTGAGCACCTCGTACTTTAGAGAAGAACGGTAACAAAAAAGGCATCCGATACGGATGCCTTTTGATTTGCAAAGAATCAGGCGCACCTGTAGAAAGGCCGGCCGGTCATTCCTCCGCTTTCAGGCGCTCATTTTCCTGTTTTTTGATTTCGATCTCCGCATGGAGCGCATCCAGCTTTTCACAGAGCTGGCGCACCTCGTCGGAATTGGTATTTTCCTGCTTGTAGGCTTCGTAATACTTATTGCCAAGCTCCATCAGCAGCGCCTTTTTTTGGTCTTCCAACTTCATGACAGAAGCTTTGATTTTCCCTCGCTCTACAAGCTTGCCGCTTTCACCGGCTACGGTATTGGCGCCCTTTACGATGGTATCCTTCATCTTTGAAAAAAAATCATTGGCCATGGTCCATTCCTCCTGCATGATTCAATGCTATCAGTATATCATCCAAACGACGACAGAGACAAGGGGATTTCGGGCATGCTATACTAAAAAGGAAGGGAGAAGGAAGATGAAAAAGCAGAGCGTTTCTTTTGTTTCCGGCAATGGGCAAGACCGTATACGCGGCTACTATTATGAGCCGGAGGGAGCGGTACGCGCGGTACTGCAGATCTCCCATGGGATGTGCGAGTATATCGAACGGTATGAGCCGTTTATCGAGTATATGACGGTGCAGGGCTTTGCGGTATGCGGCAACGACCACCTGGGGCACGGCAAGGGCGCACGGCATCTGGGCTATTTTGCGGAAAAGAACGGACGGGAGTACCTGGTGTCCGATCTGTACAGGATGACCGGGCTGGCCAAAGAACGGTGGGCGGGGAGGCCGTACTTTTTGCTGGGGCACAGCATGGGATCGTTTGTGGCGCGCCAGTATACCGCCCAGTATGGGCAGGGGCTGGACGGCGTGGTGTTCATGGGCACCAGCGGCAAAAACCCGCTGGACTGGGCCGGCATTGCGCTGGCGTCTGTGCTGGGCGCATGCAAAGGGAAACAGGCGCGGAGCCGGCTGATTGATAAGCTGGCCTTTGGCAGCTATAACAAGCGCATCGAAAAACCGGCGGGGGCGGACGACTGGCTTTCCAGGGATGCGGACATTGTGCGTGCCTATGGCAAAGACCCTTTGTGCAAATTCACCTTTACCATCGGCGCATACTGTGAGCTGTTTAAGCTGCTGCGCGGCGTTTCCGGGCAAGGATGGGCGGAGAAGGTGCCGCGGGCGCTGCCGATCCTGCTGATCAGCGGTGAGGAGGACCCGGTGGGCCAATATGGCAAGGGCGTAAGGCAGGTAGACGGATGGCTGCGCCAAACGGGGCATGAGGATGTGACACTTGTGCTGTACCCGGGTGCGCGGCACGAGGTGCTGAACGAAACAAACCGGGCGCAGGCCTATCAAGACATCGCGGCATGGCTGCTTAGCAGGATACGGCAATAGCAGAAAAGGACCGGCAGGGCCGGCCCTTTTTTTGCCGGGACAGGTTAGATGCTGTCCTGGCGGATGGCCTCCACGATGCTTTGCCGGCGCATTTTGCGCGTGGCGTACCACATGGTGGCAAAGATGAGGAGGAATACCCCCAGGACAGCGCCTAGGTATTGTGCCCAGGGCAGGGTAAAGGGGAAGGAGTAGCTTTGGGCAAACAGGCGGTGCATCAGATAGCTGAGGCCGACGCTGGCAGGCAGCGCATACAGCAAGGCCTTTATGCCGTAGAAAAAGCTTTCAAACCGAAGCATACGGCCCATGGCGCGCTTTGTCATCCCTACGGATTGCAGCATGGCAAATTCCTTTTTGCGGAGCTGCATATTGGTGGAGATGGTATTGAGCACCGAGGTAACGGAAATCAGCATCATCAGCGCAATAAACCCGTAGCAGAAGAGGGAGATGATAAACAGCACGCGCTCATTTTCCTCCACCATGGCAGAGAGGCTGTATACATAGAGGCCGCTGCGCTCCTGCCCCAGAATGGGATGGGATGCCATCCAGGCGTCAAAGGCCTGGGTGTCGTTGGCGGTAAGGTAAAGCGAAAAGGGGTAGGGATCGCTGTGAAGGGCTTGGCAAAGCTCGCGGTACGCGCTTTCCGAGCAGACCACAGATGCGCTGGAAGAAGAGGGGGGCACAGAACGCGGCAGCGTTTGCAGCGCCCCAATGACTTCAATCTCCGTAGAAGCATAGCTGTCGGAGATAGAGATCACCTCTCCGTTTTCCACGGTTTGGACATCGTTCCAGCTGAAAAGCGTGAGCGTATGCGGCAGGGCGGCGGGGTTGGCGCAGCTCATTTGGTAGCGCTTTCCGGTTTCATCCTGAAATTCAAAGGGAGAGACCAGGAGAAACCCGCTGCGGTCCGGAGAGGAAAGCCCCTGGCTGGCTATCAGCGCATCGTACTCGGCATCGGAAAACACGGAGAGGTCCATATACCAGACCATGCACCCAAAATCCGGATCATAGGCGATATAGGGGTTTTCCGAGCCCTGCAGAAGGGCGAGCGCCTGCGGGGTAAATAAGGATTCATCCATCTGAAAAGCAACAGAATCAGTGGCCCGCAGCGTGGCGGAGTCTATGTAGGCATTGGACCGCACATCCTCGTATACCTCCAGCAGCGCGGCTTCGGAGGCTTCTGTGCCGTTGGCAGAGAGGACATAATCATAGTCGGCGGTTTGCAGCTGCATATTGGCCGCGACATTCATATAGTCCACAAAGCTGGAAAAGCTGAGGAACAGGACAAGGCTGATAAACAGCGAAAAGATGGTGGTGCGGTACCGCTTGCGGTTGCGCTGCATCTGCTTGAGGGCCAGGTTTGCCTCAAAGCCAAAGAGCTTTTGCGTAATGCGGTTGGCATGCACACGGCCGGAGGATCTGATCTCCTGCGTGGTGCGGATCGCTTCCATAGGAGAGGTTTTGGCGGCGCGCTTGGCCGGCAGAGTAACGGACAGCGCAATGGTGGCCGCGGCGATGACGGCGGCCAGCAGCGTTAAGACCGGCGATACGTGCAGGGTCAGCGTTAATTGCCCGGGCGTATTGAGCAGATCCAGCAACAGGGACTGGATGAGCTTTAAGGTGATGCCGATGCCGCCGATCCCAAGGGCGATGCCGAGGGGAATGCCGATGGCGCCGACAGTCACCCCTTCCAGCCATACGGATTTGCGGATCTGTTTTTGCGTGGCGCCCACGGAGGCCAACAGGCCGAACTGCGCTTTGCGCTCGGCTGCGGAAATGGCAAACGCATTATAGATGACAGAGACGGAGCCCAGCATGATGAGCGCGATGGCAATGACGGCCAGCGCGGTAAAGGTCAGGTCGGTATCGCTGCTGGCAAAGCCGCCGTGATAGGCTAGGAGGGCGGCGTTATAGCTGGTATGCTCCTCCGTTACCCCCAGGGATTGTGCCAGGCCGGGGATGAAATGGTAGGCATTAGAGGGATGTGCCAGGGTAAAATACACATTGACGGGCGTATCCTGCGCAAGCGCTGCGGGCGCCAGCGATGTGATGCCGAAATAACAGGCAGAGCTGTATGCTTCCGTGCCCATACGGTCGATCACGCCTACGACGGTATAGGTTTTGTTGACGGCAGTGGAAACGGCTTCTCCGTCTATATATCGCTTATTGGCAGAGAGCGGCTTGCCGTCCAGCGTGCGCTGGCCAAGGGCGAGCGTGACGGTCTGCCCAACAGAGACGGATATGCCTCCGTTTGTCATGAGATGTTGGGGAAGGGCGATCTCGTTGGGGGTCTGCGGCAAACGGCCTTCCACGAGGTGGACAGGCAAAAGCGCCTGAGCGGCCTCGTCTAGGGCCATGACATAGACATAGGGTTTTTCTGGGTTTTCGGTTTTGATGCTTTGCGAAACCCCCATGGCAAACGTCGTTCCTACGGAAGAAACCTCGGCATTGGCTTCCAGCTGAGGCACCTTCTCATAGGGCAGGGCAGAAAAACCGGCATGGTAGGTGCCGGAGGAATATTCATCGCACTCGATGAGATAATGACGAAAGCTGCCGACCAAGGTAGAGACTGCGCAAATCATAGCGGTGCAAAGCATCACGCCGATGATGGTGACCCAGGTACGGCGCTTGTTGCTCCACAGGTGCTTTTGCGTTAAGCGGGAGATGATGCTCATGGATGGTTCACCTCGTCGCTGACGATGCGGCCGTCCTCAATGCGCAGGATGCGGTCCGCCTTTAAGGCGATACTGGGATCGTGCGTAATGATGATGACGGTTTGCTGATACATGCTGTTGGAGATTTTCAACAGGTCGATGATTTCCTGGGAGTTTTTGCTGTCCAGGTTGCCGGTGGGCTCATCGGCCAGCACGATGGCCGGGTTGGCGATGAGCGCCCGGCCGATGGAAACGCGCTGCTGCTGGCCGCCGGAAAGTTGGTTGGGTAGATGGTTCAAGCGGTTTTCCAGGCCCAGCGTATGCACAAGCTGGCCAAGCTGGGCCTTGTCCGGCTGTTGGCCATCCAGCAGCAGGGGCAGCGTGATGTTTTCCTCTACATTCAATACGGGCAGCAGGTTGTAGAACTGATAAATCAGCCCGACCTGCCGCCGGCGGAACACGGCCAGGCTGCTTTCGCTGAGGGCATAGATGTCCTCGCCGTCGATCAGCACCCGGCCGGAGGTGGGATGGTCCACGCCGCCCAAAAGATGAAGCAGCGTGCTTTTGCCGGAGCCGGAGGGCCCTACGATGGCTAAAAACTGCCCTTTGGGAACCTCAAAGCTCACGTGATCCAGCGCGACGACCTGGGCGCTGCCCGTGCCATAGACCTTGGTCAGATTTTCTACTTTTACGATGCTCATGCGTTTTGATCGCTCCTTCCAAAGCCTACCTTATCCAACCGGAGTGTCAGACTCGTGACGGATCAGATGACAGTTTTGTCATGTTAAATGCCTTATACCGCGCCGTGGTACAGGCGGATGGAAAACCGGCTGCCTTGGCCTACCCGGCTTTGGACATCCACGATGCCGCCGTTTTTTTCGATGATGGATTTGGACAGCGCCAACCCGATGCCGACGCTGTCCGGCGAAGCGTTTTTGCCGCGGTAAAAGCGCTCAAACAGATGGGGCAGGTCCTTGGGATCGATGCCCTCGCCGGTATCTTCAATGACCAGCTCGGTATACAAGGGGTTGCCTTCGGCGGAGACAGTGACAGTGCCGCCGGGCGGGGTATGCTCGATGCAGTTCTTCAGGATATTGCCGACGGCCTCTGTCATCCAAAGCAGGTCGCCTGTAAAGCAGACGTTAAACTGCCCCTGAGACAGATAGCGGATGCGGCGCTGTTCCATCAAAGGATAAAGCGGCAGCAGGCAATGCTCCATCAAAGACTGGCAGCTGATGGTCTTGCGGTCCATGGAAACGGTGCCGCTGTCCAGCTTGGAGAGCTTTAACAGCGCGCCGACCAGCCATTGGATGCGGCGGATCTGCGCGTCGAGGCGCCGGAGAAATACGGTGCGCTGGGCTTGGTCTACGGGCTGTTCCAGCAAAATATCCGTCAGCATGGCCATGGAGGTGAGGGGCGTTTTAATTTGGTGAGAAATATCGGAGATCGCCCGGGCCAGCGCGGCATGGCTCTGCCGGGAATGCTCGGCATCGCGGTACAGGGTGCGGGCAATTTTCACGGATTCGTTGGAAAGATAGCCAAGGTCTCCTTCCTGGCAATCCAAGAGAGCGGCCGCCGGCTCATCATGGGCGGCCTTTTGCAGATACCAGGTGATATGGCGGATCTTGCGGAAGATTTTAGCCAGGCAGACAAGGCCGGCCGCGGAAAACAGGACAAAGCAGCTGCCGGCATACAGCCAAAAGGAAACGGGCACGGCAAGCGGCCGGGCAGAGGGATAGTTGTATTTGGCCAAGACGGACCGCCCGGCCTCCAGCGCAGCAGGGTCCGGCTGCTTGGTAAACTGGCGCACAATGGAAAGCTCCTGCTCCGGATAGGCCTGCACCAGCGCGCCCACGGCGGCCGCATCGTGATCGGCCAAAATGGCTTGGGCATGGCGCTGGAGCAGCCAGTTAAAAAACAAGCCCATGGCACACAACAGGCCCAGGCTCAGCAGCATCCAGCGCAGATAGGATTTGATTTCGGGGTTTTTCAAAAAGCGCATAGCGTTTATCCTTCCATTCGATAGCCGAGACCGCGAACCGTGGCGATGAGCGGCCGGGCGGCATCGGTATCGCCTATTTTTTCGCGCAGGCGGCGGATATAAACGGACAGCGTATTGTCCTCTACAAAAGCGCCGTCCACATCCCAAAGCGCCTCCATCAGCCGGCTGCGGGTAAGCACCTGGCCGGGATGCCGCATAAAGGTGAGCAGCAAGCGGTACTCCATGGCGGTCAAGAAAAGCTCCTCATCCTGACGGAATACCTTTGCCTGGTCAGGGTACAGGCGCAAGGGGCCTGCCTGCAGCAGATTGGAAGCAGCGGGCTGGCTGCGGCGCAGCACTGCCTTGACGCGGGCCAGCAGCTCGCGCAGACGGAAGGGCTTTGTGATATAGTCGTCAGCGCCCAGCTCCAGGCCCATCACAGCGCTCATTTCCTCCTCGTGGACGGTTAGGAAGATGATGGAGGTTTCGGGCGAAGACTGCTTGAGTTCCCGGCAGAGAGCATAGCCGTCGCCATCCGGCAGGTTGATGTCCAAAATGGCGAGCTGGAACGCATGGCCGTCCAGCGCTTGCCGGGCTTCCAGCATACAGGCGCAGGCGGTCACGGCATAGCCTTCCTGGCCAAGGGCAAAGGCCAGCCCCATGGCAATGGTTTGGTCATCCTCGACCAATAGGATCTGTGTAGCGTCCATAGAAAACCCCTCCCTGTACAAACCGGCAAAAAAGGCGTACCTGCCCGGTACGCCAGATAAAATCATGAAAAAGCAAGGCGGCCGCGCTGCCTGGCAAGCATTGTATCATAAAACAGGGGACACCTACAAGCAAGGCCTACCGCAGGGAAAAGGGGCATCCGCAATAGCGCTGGCGGTACAGCCCATATTGCCGGGACAAAACCAGTGAGCGCTGATAGCCGCCGCGCTTTTTGAAATCCGCATATAAAAACCGGCAGGCATCCGTTTGCAGGCCTGCGCCGATCTCGTTGATGAGCGCCGCGTTTTTGTGCGGGCTGACGGACAGCGTCGTAGTAAAAAAATCAAAGCCGTGGGCAGATGCTGTTTCGGCGGTGCGCTGCAAGCGGAGGGCAAAGCAGGGCGTGCACCGGCGGCCGCCTTCCGGCTCTTGCTCCAGGCCGCGCGCGCAGGCCAAAAACGCGTCCGGCTCATAAGGGCCTTCCCACAAAGCGATGGGCCTGGGCAGCACCATGTGGCGCAGCAGGCGGCGCTGCTCGCGCAGGCGGTGCTGATATTCCTCTGCGGGCAGGATATTGGGGTTATAGAAAAAGACGGTGATGTCAAAATG